>CP166960.1:0-300000 GCA_041447175.1 Candidatus Bathyarchaeia archaeon
CGCAGCCGCAGCACTCGTCCTAAGAAGACGCAAATAAACCAACAACCAACCCTTTTTTTTGTTTCTTTCAAAAACCTCGGTCAAGGAGAGAGAGCTGAGTGGGTTTGAAGGAGCAGAGTAACGAAGAATCATCGGGTTTCATTCTTCCTCTCCGTTTAGGGTTCAAACCCCAGCAAACCTTTTCTCCTTTAGAAACTGAAAACTTTTGATACTGTGCAATAACTGTTGCAGTGTCAGTTATGTAGGCAAAGTCAGTTAGTTAGCAGATTCTGGGAACTGGGTCGCCGACAGGTCGTGCAAGGATGCGTTTGCCACCCACTACAGTCTGTATCGCCACCCCGCTAAACTCTGCGGTGACCTCGCCGATTATTTGAGCATCTTTACCCTCAGGAGTGCCCTGCAAGAACTTGACAATTTCTTGAGCTTTATCTGCAACGGCGCCTATGACAATTTTGCCTTCGTTGCCAACCTCCAACGGGTCCAACCCCAGCATCTCACATGCTGCACGCACATCCTCGCGTATAGGTACCTTATTTTCCTGTATGAGCATGCCCATCTGGGATTTCTCGGCGTATTCATGCAGGCAGTCTGCTAAGCCACCGCGGGTAGGGTCTTTGATGGCTACCACGCCGCCCACCTCACCAAGCATCCGCTGAATAAGGTGATTTAACGGTTTAACATCGGAAAGGATGTTGCTGCCAAACTTGAGACCCTCCTGCGCGGAAAGAACCGCCAAGCCGTGGTCGCCAACCGTGCCTGACAAAATGATTTTATCGCCTAGCTGAAGATTGCTGTCGGTCATCCACCGCGCCGAAAAGCCGCCACGATACTGTTTAACTACTTCAAGGTCATGTTCCAAGGCAGCGGTTCTTTTGCCTATGCCGCTTACGTTCATGACGCAGCCGCCCAACGCTCCTTTTTCGACAACCTTCGTATCGCCCGTAACGATGCCTACACCTGCTTCAATGCAGGTTGCCCGCATGCTGGCAAGAATCCGCTCTAAATCCACCATGGCTAACCCCTCTTCCAAAATGAACCCACATGCCAACGCCCGCGGCGCCGCGCCTAAACAACTGATGTCGTTAACAGTACCTGAAATGGAGAGGCGCCCGATGTCGCCGCCTGGAAAGAAGATGGGTTTTACGGCGTGGCTATCACTTTTAAGGACGATGTTGTCGACGACTGCGGCGTCGTCCATGGCTTCTATGGGGACTTCGGCGTCGCTTAACCCACCAAACGCCTTCACGATGTGGTCTTTGACGAGGTTGTGCATGACGGTTCCGCCTGCGCCATGCATCATGGTAATTTTACCGTTAGTTTCCTTCAATATGACTCTGCCTTCCCGTATGGTAGGTTCAGAGCAAAAAATAAACCCACCGCCAATAAACCCCCAAACTGTCCAGCAAGAGCCGCTGATTCATGTTTTGTGTTGATTGATGAATTTGTCCAGTGTTTTGCAGTTTTGACCACGCACCGCGTCATGAACCGTTTTTGGAGTGTAACCCGCAAAGCTAAGCAGACTGGCAGCCGCGTCGTAGAGTAACATCAGGTATTTTCTGGTGTCAGGATGGGTTCCTTTTTCAATCAGCGGCTGCGCTTTAACTCTGCGACTGCACCGTTTATTTTGGGCATCGGTTATGAGAAAGCTCACGTTGGTGCCTGCATGAATTTCCTCTCCTTCGGCGCTTAGCTGTTCTGCAGCTATGACCTGAGCGACCTGTTGCTTGTACTCTGACGGCTGCTTTGACATACGTTTCTTAATAACCAACTCCCAAACTGGGACCTCCCCCTCCAGCAGCCTACGCCGATACTCCTTAACTACCTCAAGCGCTTTGGGTATGAGGGCGTAAAACTCCTGCCCGTTACGGGCAGGCGACAAAGCCGCAATCATGTCTATTTGGGCGTCGTAAACAAACTGGGGCGTGTCCGCGCGGCGCACTTCTATCCCCCTCACCTTCACTTTTCCATCATCCATGACGCCATAGTAACGGTTCAACACGCCAATGTTTGGGTGCATCTTGCTGGGCAAAAACACAATCCACCGATAATGCCCCTCAAAATGAAGCGGCACCCCCGTTTTCCGCGAAACCTCCCCACAAAGCGCTGTGCAGTCATGGGCGGTGGCTTTGTCTTTTTTTAGCCACAGCGAATCGACGATGCCGTGGATGACGGTGAACCCCCTTTTCTCTGCCATCCGAGCCGCCTTCAAGAAGGTGTCCCTGCTAAACGCGCAGACCGCAATGTGGCCGTCTATGGTTCCGAACTTGGCGTTTCGGTAGCCTAAGTAGCCAAAGCAGCACACGGAAATCCATTTGAGCCCTGACTTGCGGCTGTCAAACGCCTCCTTGAGCGCGGCGTCCTGGGTTTGCTCGATTAGTTTCTGGTACTGCAGCTTCTTTTCAACAATGATTTTGAGCGATTTGGGGACGATGCCTAAGCGTTTTTCGCATATGTGGTAGTTGAGTTCTGGAACCCGCAGCTTGGAGTTTGGGCAGCATTTGCATAGGACGTTTTCGGCGGAGATGTTGTTTTTCAGCATAAGACTGGGGTACATGGAGGAATAATCCACTTCATAGGCATCTTCATGAATTCCCACAATGGGTTCGTATACGAATCCGCCTCGGTCGGCGATGAGCAGTTCATAGGCGGACTTGAAGTTCTCAGGTATGAACTTGTTTCGGGGAACCAAAACGTCGTCTTTTAGGGCTTGGTAAAGCTGCAGCGAGGACATGCTGGAGCCTATGGATGACCGCGCGGCAGTGTGCAGGGGTATGCGGCAGGTTCGGGAAACTTCAAAAAGCCCCTGCAGGTTGCTTTCGTTCATGATGAACGTGTTTTTGCAGTCTATGTGTATGCGTCCAAACAGGCGGCTAGTCGGCGCCTTAAAGAACGTGCGTCCATACGAAAAAAAGGTCCTGCCCTGCTTAGAGTGCACCGCAAGCTGCATGGGGTCGCGGCTAAGCAGAAGCTTCCCCAAAACACCGTTAACATTTGCCCTCTGCGCCAAGTACGTGAACAGAAAGCTGTCTCCGCCTTGCGTCAAGACAAGGTCAGGGTCAAGCCTCTCCACCGCATCAACCAGCCCCATCAACTTGTCTTCTTCGTCACCGCCGTCTATGCAAAATTTTTCTTGGTTCTGCGTAACAGTTATGCTGCCGAGGGGGTCCTCAGTTTTTGCTAGTTTGCCCTGTTTTTCTATCTGAACCGCCAACTCCATGGTTCTAAACGGCGGCAACCTGTAATCGGTGCTCTCAGTGGAATCCAAAACCCTGTACTTTAACCCTGCTTTTCCTGCTGCAACCTCCACATACGCCAGCGGAAACAAGTCATGGACATACAGGTAAGTGCGGTCGCCGTGTATGTCACAGTTGTGCACCTCATATCGCAAATAATCCCCCAACCTGAGCACTTCCTGCGTGAACCCAAAAACTCGTCGGCAGTCTTTGAGAGTAACTTCCAGCACTCGGGACTTTTGTGTATCCGTAGGGTAGGCATACTTGTAGGCAAAGTTCCATGTGGATATGTCAGGGTTAGAGAAGAAACGGCTTGCCAACTGCTCAAGGGCTTCTTGTTTAGCTGAAACGTAAACTTTTGGCTGAAAAAGGTCGGTTAATCTGATTCTTTGATTGTTATCGGTGATTATCCAAACTGCCATTTCGCCAAAGCCCGAAGGGTAAACATCCAGCAGCCAACCCCGCCGCATGTTACAACTGACCTATCTGATGCTTAAGCGCCTGCAGGTCCTCTGTGAGGACTCGGATTTGTTTCCTGAGTTTCTGCACCTCTTTCTGCTGCGAAAGCGCTATGCACATCAGCATGGGCTCAAAAACTATGGGGCGCGTGGCGTTGCTTGCTGCGGACGCGTGGCTGCGGCAGGCATCCATTAGGGCATCGAAAGCTTCTTTATCGTCTATTCGCAATGCTTTGGCAAAGCCTCTCCACGTGTTTATTTCATCCTCCAACGCCATACGGTAAGACTCAACGGTTCTCCCCATCAGTTTGTGCCTCCGAAAAACTCGGGCAACGTGGGACACGCAGAAGGGAACTCTGCTGAACCTAAACCGTACCGCGGATGCTTTTGCAACACAAAATATCGGCGATGTTCTGAGGACATGATTGAGGCTGCAACGTTCGCTTTCTCATAGGTGGCTGCTTGAAGAGCGGTGTTCCGTTTTGTCTGGTTATGCGGCAGGTACGTGGCGACCATTATGAGCTGTTTCTTTTTAGCCAACGCCGCCAAAAACGTGACCACTTGCTGGTAAATTGCTTGAGCTTCTTCGTCGGCGATTTCTTCATCCAAAAACAACCCTGCACTGTCTGATAAGATGGCAAGTTTAGCGCCCGTTGCCCCTGCTGCCTTTGCCAATTTCTCCATTATCAGCGCGGTCATTTGGTAGGCAGTGAAGGCGCGTGCAATGTGGATTTGCTTAAGAACCTGCTTGGGGTTTAAGCCCCGTTGTTGGGATAGCTTGGCGATTTGGTAGAGCCTAAAAGAGTTTGCGCCGTCAACAAAAACTACCTTGCTGGATAAGCCTCCGAGCTGACGGGGCAACTGCGCGTTTATGCAGAGAACCGAAGTTAGGTAGGAAACTGCTCTGGACCCAGAGAGGACGGCGAAGTCCCCCAACTCCAGACTTGGCAGCACCTGCATGACTGTGGGGATGTTGAGGGCAAGTTTGTTTGCGGCAGATTTGGGGGTTGTGATGGTTATGGTTTGAGACAAACGCTTAGCCTCCAATTGTGCAAGGGAATTCAAGGCGCAAAAGACAGCTTTAAAACTATACCCGAAACAACCCGCCCACACAGCAGAGAGACCCACGTTAAAATCGTTAAAATAAAGCCGAACCAGTCCGAGAACAGGCGCATTTGTAGCAAACCAGTAAAACCCGCCGCCGCAAAAACACTAACCTCCTTTAAGGTGCTCCTGCGACTGGTAAACTGCGAACCTATTTGGAGCCTATTTGGATGCCATTAACAATTGTATGCAGAACCTATAGAGGGGATAGGGCAGGTCAAAACGTAGCTAACCTATCTGACTGCCTCAGAATAAGAAAAGTGACTAGAATAGGTGGTGGGAGCCGAAATCGCATGTCGGAGAGGCACCCGTAGGCATTCGGTCATGGAAAACCCTTAAAAGTGCCCTTGGCATCACTGTTTGCTACACCTCACAGCATCGAATTCGCGGTTTCCCATAGGCAACTTACCTAGCTCACTTAGTCTAAAAACTACTTGTGTTATGGAAAGCCATATAAATCGCGTTTACGCTGTTGTGTTGCGCAGTTGGAGAAATACAAGATGCCAAAATGGGGATACTCCGTAATAACCGAAGAATTGGACCCTGAGACAACCGTCAAAGCAAGTGGACGTGAAGTTAGGGTATCCCATAAACACACACGTGAAGTGTGCCGAACCATTAAAGGAATGATGCTTACCAAAGCCAAAGAGTACCTGCTTGACGTCACTGAGAAAAAACGTGCCGTCCCCTTCCGCAGGTACCAGAAAAAGGCAGGTCACCGTCACGGACTTGACCATGCATTTGCAGGCCGCTACCCCGTTAACGCCGCCACCAAAGTTCTCAAAGTCCTCCAAAACGCCCAAGCCAACGCTGAAAACAAGAGCCTTGATGTTGACCGCCTTCAAATCATCCATGCAGCCGCATACCCTGGCATGAAAATTAAACGCTACACTCCAAGAGCCCACGGCCGAGCATCACCAAAATATGACACCCTATCCCACATCGAAATTGTCCTAGCCGAAAAACCAGAACAAGGAGAACAAGCTTAATGTCCATAGTTAAACGCTTCATCTCAGAAGCCATAAAAAACGCGGAAATCGACGAATTCCTCCAAAAGAAACTTGAACGCGCAGGATACGGCGGTGTAAACATCTCCAAAACCCCTCTGGGCACACATGTTGTCGTCTACGCTATGCGTCCAGGAATCGTTATTGGTCGTGGAGGAGAAACCATCCGTGAACTTGCAGCTATTCTTGAGCAAAGCTTCAAAGTTGCAAATCCTCAAATTTCTGTTTCTGAAATAGAAGTGCCTGAGCTCAACGCTTATGTTGTTGCTGGGCGTGTCACTTCTGCCTTGCAAAAAGGCATCCACTTCAGACGCGCAGGCTTCTGGGCAGTTAACCAAGTTATGGAAGCAGGCGCATTGGGCGTTGAAATCGTCATCAGCGGCAAACTCCGCACTGAACGCGCCCGTTTTGAAAAATTCCGCGCGGGCTATTTCCCACGATGTGGTGACCCCGCTTTGAAATTCACCCGTAAAACAGAGGCTCATGTTCAGCTAAAGGCTGGCATGTTTGGCGTCCGCGTAAAAATCATGCCTCCAGACGCAGACTTTCCTGATAAAATAAAAATCCTCAAAGAACTTCCACCTTCACTGGTTGAAAAAGAGCCCGAACCAAAGGCACCCGAAACCCAAGTTCAGCCTAAAAAAGAGCCAGTTCGCGAGCAAATTGTGGTTGTTGAAAACGAACCCGCACCCGAACCAGCTCCTGAACCTGCCCCTGAGCCTCAAGAGGCACCAGTTGAAGCCCAAGCCGAGACTGCTGAAACCCCAAAAACTGAAGCTCCAGAAACCACTGCTGAACCCGAAGAAACTAACCCTGAACCTGAAGAAAACTCCGCCCCAGAAACCACCGAAAACTCTGAGCCTCAAGCAGCTCCAAGTTCTGCCGAGCCAAAAACTGAGGAGGTAAAAGAGTAATGCCAATTTTACGCATGAAAGAAATAACCGCAATGTCCTCCCAAGACCGAGCCAAGAAACTTGATGAATTGAGGGCAGAATTGTCTCACCTCCGAACGATGATTAGCGCTGGTGGCGCTATTGAAAATCCCATGAGAGCTAGAGAACTTCGCAAAACCATCGCTCAAGTGCTGACGGTGGAAAACGAATACAAACTCGGAATCCGCAGTAGCGACAACTCAGGAAAAGCCACTCCAAAGAAGCCCAAAACTGCAGGGGCTAAAAAACCTAAGGAGCGAAAGGCATAATGAAGATAACCCCTGATATAATCCGAGAAGAATTCGTCGGCACAATGGGCGCAGTAACCCGCAGCAATCATGCTGGTTACTTGGGCATCCAAGGGCAAGTTCTCGGAGAAACACGAAACATCTTAACTCTCCAGCAAGAAGGAAAACCTAAAAACATAGTTAAAGACCAAGCAGTTTTCCAATTCCAATTTTCCGACGGAACAGTTGTTGAAATAGACGGCAAACTTCTCGTAGGAAAACCTGAAGATCGCCTCAAAAAAACAGTAAAGAGGTTATGGTAATGTCGTTTACATACAAGCAACCCAAGAAAACCTGCGACGACAAAAACTGCCCCTTCCACGGAACTCTTCCAGTTCGAGGACGCGTGTTGGATGGCATAGTTGCTAGTTCAAAAATGGATAAAACAGTGGTGGTTGAACGCGAATACATGCAGTTCAGCACCAAATACGTTCGATACGAAAAAAGACGTGGTCACATTCCCTCCCACAATCCGCCCTGCATTGACGCCAAAGAAGGCGACCGCGTAAGAATTGCTGAGTGTCGTCCAATCAGCAAGACGGTTTCCTTTGTAGTTGTCGAGAAAGTGGAGGAGAAGTAAAATGGCGGCGAAAGCGAAAGGAAGAGGTTTAGTCGCAAAAGGTATGCTCGCTCACGGGCAAAAACTTTCCCGCGGGCTACTAGCTGGCTCAATTCTCCGCTGTGCAGACAATACCGGCGCCAGAAAACTTCGCTTGGTGCAAGCTAACAGCTACAAAGGTCGCCTACGACGTTACCCCTCCGCCACAGTGGGCGACAAAGTGACTGTTTCTGTTAGGCAAGGTGCTCCTGACATGCGGAAAAAAATCTTCCAAGCAGTTATAGTGCGTCAACGAAGACCTTTCCGACGCATTGACGGTGTTTGGGTGCAATTTGAAGATAACGCCGCAGTTATCATTACTCCTGAAGGTGAAATGAAGGGCTCCGAAATTCGTGGTCCAGTAGCGCGTGAAGCAGCTGAAAGATGGCCAAGAATTGCAAGCGCCTCAAGTACAATAGTGTAGGTGAAAATTATGCAAAGAACAAAGAATCCAAGAAAACAGCGCAAGATGCTCTTCAACGCGTCTGCTCATGTACGCCACAAGCTGATGTCTGCTCCTCTTTCTCCCGCGCTTCTTGCTCAACGTGGCATCAAAGCGTTACCTGTTAAGAAAGGTGACACTGTTCGTGTAACCCGCGGAGACCACAAAGGCTTCGAAGGAAAAGTTTCAAAAGTAGATTTGGAGCATTACCGCGTTAACCTCGAAGGGTTAACAAGAGAAAAAGTTGATGGGTCAACCGTGTTTGTCGCGGTACATCCTTCAAAAATCATGATAAAGAACCTTAATCTTGATGATAAAGTGCGAAAAGCAGTACTTGAACGAAAGAAGCCCATAATCAAGAAGAAAGGCGAAAAAGCTGCAAAGAAACCTGCTGCACCCAAAACAGCGGTTGAAGTCAAGACAACCGTTGAAGAGCCAGCGGAAGATGCAGCTTCACAAGAAATGACTCCTCAATCTGAAGGAGGAACATAATTTGGGTCGAAAAGGAAAAACAGCAAGATTAAAACCTAAACCAGCGCCAAAATTCTGGCCAATTCACAGGAAAGAAAACCCTTGGGTTTTGAAGCCCTCTGCAGGTCCTCATAGTTTTCATAATTGCCTGCCTGTATCACTTGTCCTACGTGACATGCTATTTGTTGCAGAAAACCGACGCGAAGCTCAGATTGAACTCCATCAACGTCAGGTTTTGGTGGATGGGAAAGCCCGCAAGGACGATTTCCCTGTAGGTCTGATGGATATAATTTCTATGCCTACAGCCGGCAAATACTACCAAGTTTTGCCCAGCCACAAAGGCTTAGTCGTTAGTCCAATAAGCAAAGACGATGCAGACTTCAAACTTTGCCGTATTGACGGCAAAACCTCCGTTCCAGGTGGTATCCAACTTAACCTGCATGACGGATCAAACCTGCTGGTTAAAGTAGCCGACCCCAAAAACCCTCATGAAGACCCATACGACTCCTTTGATGTTCTAAAACTGAACCTAAAGTCTAAAGAAATCGTCGGCTGCATGAAATTCAAAGTAGGCAACACCGTCGCAATTACCGGAGGCAAAAACATCGGCGTGAAAGGTAAAATCGTCGAGATTGAAAAAACCGAAGCCAAAAAACGCAAAAACGCGCTCGTCATCGTTGAAGACGAAAAAGGCGCCCGTTACCAGACCATTTTGGACTTCGTTTTCACGTTAAGTGCTAGTCAACCCTTAACATCACCTGTGGAGGCTGAGGCAGTTGTCTGAAGAAGCCATGGTTAAAAAGTGGGAAGAGCAACCGATGCTTCGACCCCGCATCGAAAAAGTTGTCGTCAACTTAAACGTGGGCAAGTCAGGTGAACCTTTGGAAAAAGCCTTCAAGGTTCTCAAAGAAATCGCTGGGCAAACCCCCGTCAAGAAAAACGCGAAGACTTCCATACGCGACTTTGGAATACGTAAAGGTGAACCCATCGCTTGTGTTGTTACCTTACGCAGGCAACCCGCTATCGATTTCCTAAAGAAAGTTCTGCCTGTTGTGGATAACAAGGTTTCTCACAAATCTTTCGATGACCGCGGCAACTTTGCTTTTGGTCTTAAAGAGCACATTGAAATTCCAGGCGTGAAATATGACCCTGACGTGGGAATTTTCGGCATGGATATCTGTGTTACAATTAATCGACCAGGCGACCGCGTTAGTGACCGTCGCAAACGTAAAGCAAGTGTTGGTCACAAACATGTCTTAACCCCCGAGGAATCAATCTTGTTTACAAAACAAACCTTAGGAGTGGAAATCGTCTAACTGAGGAAGCAGCATGGGAAAACAACAACTTAAAAAAGAACGAAAATTCGGCAAAGGCTCACGCCCCTGCCAACGATGTGGCGCTTATGGGCCCGTGATTCGACGTTACAATTTATATTTGTGTAGGCACTGCTTTAGAGAAGCTGCGCCGAAACTTGGTTTCAAAAAATATGAGTAAAAGGAAGGAACACAATGGACACCCTAACAAATGGATTGACAACAATCATCAACAACGAAATGCGGAACAAACGCGAATGCATCATCAGTCCTGCATCCAAACTATTAGGCCATGTCCTGCGCATCATGCAGCTTAACGGCTACATAGGTGAATTTGAATTCATCGACGATGGGCGGCAAGGCAAATTTAAGGTTCAGCTGATGGGCAGAATTAACAAGTGTGGTTCCGTTAAACCCAGATTCCCAGTAAAAGTGAACGACTTTGAAAACTGGGAGAAAAAGTTCCTGCCCTCCCGAAACGTAGGCATCCTCGTGGTTTCCACCCCCAAAGGTGTGCTTGCCCACAAAGAAGCTATCGATAAAAACGTCGGCGGCAGACTGCTTAGCTTCGTATATTGACAAGGTGTAAGTTATGCGACTACCAGAAATTTCCCGAATAGTCAAGGTCCCTAATGGTGTAGTGGTGAACATCGAGGGACGCCAAGTTACTGTTCAAGGCGAGAAAGCTACCTTGACGCGAGATTTCTCCCACGCTGGGGTCTTTATGGAAGCCAACGGTCAAACCGTGAAGGTTTGGGCAAATTGGCCCCGCAAAAAAGAAGCCTCCCTAGTTGGAACAATTGAATCCCACATCAAGAACATGATTACGGGAGTAACCAAAGGTTACACGTACAAGATGAAAATCGTGTTTTCTCACTTTCCAATCACCGTTAAGCTTGAGGGGCGCTCTGTTTCAGTTGAGAACTTCACAGGGGAACGTAGACCTCGACGCGCAAATATTCTTGGTGACGTGAAGGTAACCTTGGAAACTGACGACATAATCATTCAGGGCTCCAATTTGGAAGATGTCAGTCAAACCGCAGCTAACATTGAGAACATGACTAGAGTCACCAATAAGGACCCGCGTGTATTCCTTGATGGTATATACGTGTATGAACGAAACGTAGGAATGGATTAAGATGACTGAGAAAAAAGAACCCGCATCTGCAATGCAGTCTGCACTTAGAACCAGAGCGCGTGCTCAACGTAAGAAGCCCGCTTTTGTGCGTCCTGAAAGTTGGCGGTACGACAAATTCAGTTTAAGCTGGCGTAGAGCCCGCGGCCTTGACAACAAAGTTCGCCGCAAAATTAAGGGTTGGCCCGAAAGCCCCAGCATAGGCTATAAGGGTCCAAAACTGGTTCGAGGCTTACATTCATCTGGCTTTGAAGATGTCTTAGTCCATAACGTTGCTGAATTGGCAACCCTTAACCCCGTTACCCAGGTCGCACGGGTTGCGCATACTGTGGGTAAGAAGAAACGGGTGGACATCCTTGCTGAAGCTAAGAAACTTAACTTGAAAATTGTGAATGTGAAAGAAGTTAAGGAACCAACTGCGGAAGAGTTGGCTGCTACTGAAGAAGCGGAAGCGAAAGCTGCAAAAGCTGCAGAAAAGGAGAAAGCAAAGCGAGCCAAAGAAGCCAAAGAACGAAAGAAGCAAAAGAAGAAAGCTAAGTCTGAAAAGAAAAACAAGAAAGGAGCTAAGAAACAATGACCAATCTTACTAATCAACGCCGTTTGGCATCCAGCATCCTGAAAGTCGGCGAGAACCGCGTTAAGATTAACCCTCAGAGAATCGACGACGTAGAATCAGCCATCACCCGCGAAGAAATACGCAAGTTAGTTCATGACAAAGCAATTTCCGCTGCTCCCATCAAGGGCGTCAGCCGGGGACGTGCCAAAGTTATCCAGTCAAAGAAACGCCGTGGTCGCAGAAATGGTCCCGGCAGCAAAACTGGCTCTCCTGGCGCTACCATCACCAAGAAAGAAGCTTGGATGACAAAAATCCGTTCCCTACGACGCAAACTCCGCGAATTGAAAGCTAACCGCACCATAACTGAAAGTCACTATCGAGAGCTTTACATGATTGCTGGCAGTGGCAGATTTACCTCTATCGCGGATATGCAACGCTACGCAAAAGCTCATGACATGTGGAGGAAACGCTAAGATGTCTCCTTATGGTTCGCGTTACCGCGTTCCTTTGCGTCGACGCAGAGAGAAAAAGACCGATTACCAAGCTCGTAAAGGCTTTGTCGTTTCAGGGAAACCCCGGCTCGTTGCGCGCAGCAGCCTAAAAAACACGGTTGCCCAGATTATCGTGGCTAAACCCCACGGTGACGAAGTTTTAGCTTCAGCCCACACTAAAGAGTTGGTGAACAAATACGGCTGGAAAGCTGCCACCGGCAATGTCCCCGCCGCGTACCTCACCGGGTTGCTTTGTGGTTTGAAAGCTAAAAAGAACGGCGTGTCAGAAGCAATTTTGGACTTAGGGTTGGTTTCGCCAACAAAAGGCTCCAAAGTGTTTTCCACGATGAGCGGCGTTGTTGACGCAGGCGTTGAGATTCCTCACGACAAGAAGAAAATCATAAAAGGCCGCACCCGAGGCGAGCACATTCAGGAATATGCTGAAAGCTTAGGGGCACCTGAAGAGTACACCCCCCAGTTTTCAACTTACTTAGCTAAAGGTTTGCCTCCTGAGAAGATAAGTGAACACTTCGTGGAAGTCCGTAACGCCATATTAACGGCCTACGGCGCACCTATCCCTCAAGTGGAAGCCAAACCCGCCAAAGCTAAGAAGCCTGAAGCTAAAGCTCCAAAAGCTGCAAAAGCCGAGGCTGAATCTAAGCCGAAAGCAGCAGCTAAACCTAAGCCCGAAGCTAAAGCTGAAACTAAAAAAGCAGCACCTGCGAACGTAAAAGCTGAAACTGTTGAGGCAAAGCCTGAAGCTGAGCCGAAAAGTGAAGCCAAAAAACCTGAAGCCCAAGAAGCTGAGGCGCAGCCTGCTCAAAACGCTGGCGAGGCGAAAGAATGATGTCACAAAGACGAAATAGAGAACGTCCAAAAGTAAACTTGGAAGAATGGGTTCCAAAAACCCGTTTGGGTAAGATGATTCAAGAAGGCAAAATCACCTCTATCGACGAGGTTTTCCTGACCGGCTTAAAGATTGTGGAGCCCCAAATTGTGGATGCACTGCTTCCTGACTTGCAAGAGGAAGTCATTAACATTAACTTGGTTCAGAAACAAACTGACGCAGGCGAGAAAAGCCGCTTTAAAGCCATCGTTTGTGTGGGTAACCGTGACGGCTACCTCGGCTTAGGTTCTGGAAAAGCAGGTCAAGTGCGAAACGCAATCGAGAAAGCTGCTGCTGACGCTCGCCTCAACATCGTGCCTGTTAAACGGGGCTGCGGTAGTTGGGAATGCGGCTGTGGCAGAGGTCACAGTGTTCCCTTCCAGGTTGAAGGTAAATGTGGCAGCGTGCGCGTTGTCATGGTTCCTGGCCCAAGAGGTTTAGGTTTGGTTGCTAGTGAGGTCGCCAAGATTATCTTGGGTTTGGCTGGCGTGAAGGACCTTTGGAGCAGAACTTACGGTTCCACTCGAACTGTTCCGTCTTTCGCGTGTGCTACCTTTGACGCTTTGAAGAAAACGTATAACTTGATTACTCCAATGGATTGGGTGAAGTAGAATGTCTCAGCAAGAAACACAAGCCCTAAAATGCATCGTCGTCGTCAAAGTTCGCGGAACAATCAGCGCCCAACGTGAAACCACCGAAACCCTTACAATGCTCCACTTGTCCCACACTAACCACGCTGTAATCTTGGACAGCCGACCTGAATTTCGAGGCATGCTGATTCGTGCCCAAAGCTACATCACTTGGGGCGAAGCATCAAAAGAAACTGTTGCCTTGATGATTAAACAACGCGGCAAAGCAGGCAGTAGCAAAATCACAGATGAATACGCCCAGAAAGTCGGTTACGAAAACGTTGACGCCCTTGCCGACGCCGTTTTTAACTGCAAAGCGCAATACTGGAAACTTGAAGGTATCACTCCTGTTTTCAAGTTGCGTCCGCCAAAGAAAGGCTACAAGGGTACAACCAAGAAAAGTTTCCGTGCAGGCGGCGAAGCGGGTTACCGCGGCGAAGCCATCAACGACTTAGTCAAACGCATGGTCTAAACAGCCAGCGTCAACCCTGTTTTCTTTATTTATTGAAAATTTTTTGTTAACTATCCATTTGCTCTTAGACGTGCCTTTAAGGATGAGTTTTTCTAACTTCAGTTAATTGTCTTCTAAAAAAAGAAAAGCTTGTTTAGATGCTTTTCGGTGGTCGTCTACTTCTTTCGTGCTCTCATAACCGCTGCGACGGCAATGACTACTGCAGCCACACCCACCGCAACTATAATGTACGTTGCTGTCTGATCAGCGTTTTCGATGTTTTCGGGGGTTGCGGTTGGGTTTGTTGAGGGCGAAGTTGTTGCCTGTTCGGTGGGTGGCGGTGTTGGGGTGGCTGTTTGCATGGGTGATGGGGTAGCCGTGGCTGAAGGTGTGTTGGTGATGGTTACTTGTGTTATGCCTCTTCCCCCCGAGCCTTCCCCGAGTAATCCTTCGGGACCAACCATAATGAGTCGGGGTGCTGGCTGGTAGCTGTCGGGTAGTTCGGTGCCGTTAACCCTGTATGCTAAGATGACTGTGATGGGTTCTGTTTGGTCTTGTAGTTCATTGGTGAGGTTGTTGTATGTTTTGTATTCGCTGTTAATGTCGGTGCCGCTGTATATCATTTCGTAGGTGAAGGTGTTTGTGCCTTGACCCGTAACGGTTATGGTGCTGTCAGGTGTGATGCCTCCAACTTCTTTGCAGAGGGACAACACAGAGACGCCTGTCCACAGACCATTGTTGCCTATTTTCTGGTTTTGCTGATAGAATCCGCCATACATTGAAGTGCTGGGCAGAGCTTCCAGTTCGGTAAGGGTGAAGCTTTTGCTGGTTCCATCTGCGCCTGTGACAAGTACGGTTGCGGTGGGGTCGTTGGCTGCGTAGGCTTGAGGTACTTCAAACAGTTGAATTGTGGCAGAACTGAAAGCAATTAAAGCGAAGGTGATTAAGATACTAAGTAACTTTTTGTTAATCATGGTACCGTCTTCTTTCTTTTGGCTATTGTCTTGAAGTGAACATAAGAATATTTCGTAACCCTACCACAACAGACGGAAACTTGGCTGCGAACATAAAAATAGCTCTTCTGTTTCCCGCTTCTTCGTGGTCTTCATAGGTTAGCTACTTTTCAGATAGCCCCTATCCCCTCTACGTTTTTTCTTTTCTGGTGCTTTTTGGCTTATTTAGTTATGATAGTTCCTCTTAAGGTTCTGCACTGGGGGGGTGATGAATCCATTTATGGCTACTTATGGAGCGGCTATAGTATTGTCTTTTGCAAAAGCTGTAGGTTTTCAGTCAAAACAGTCAAGATAACCCTTGATGTGAATCCCTTTTTTGTTATAAACCAGCTTAAATCATATTTCGAGAACATTTTTTACAGAAATCCCGTGCTTTCTTGTATGCATGTTTTCTAGGTTTTTTTATGCGATATCTTTTATAGTTGCGGATTAGACATCCTCTGGTAATATCTGGGGTGACTACATGAGTGCAAAATGGCGAAGAAGCAGAAAAAAAATCAATTGGTTAAGCATCAAGAGCATCCGAATACTCCCCCAAAAGAAAAACAGCAAAAAACCCAACATTGAGAACTTTAAAAATTCTCGTGTGCACCCAACGAAATACCGCTTACCTAAACGATTCTACAAAGGCAGCTACAAAGACCCCAAACCCTTAATCGACATGTTCCAAGACAAAACGTGGGTTACTGTGGTTGCCCAAATCACTGGCTTTAATCAGGACACATTCAAAATATCCGTCAAGGAACAGAAACTAACATTATCTGCAAAGGCAAAAGACCGCCGATATTATAAAAGTTTAAATCTGCCGAAGGTAGTCATACCCAAGGTCGCACAATCAACCTTCAAGAATGGCGTGCTGGAAATAAAACTTAAAAAAGCCGCAAAAGAAGGAACAATAAAACAACAAGCAGGAATAAACGATGCCCCATAAACTGAGAAAACACCGCAAAATGCGTGGATCCCGAACACAAGGCTACGGAAGAATAGGCCAACACAGGGATGCAGGTTCAAAAGGCTACCGAAAAGTCGGCATGCACAAACACCGTTGGAGCATAGTCGCTAACATGGGCGAAAACTACTTTGGCAAAAACGGCTTCACATCGCCCCAAAGCCTACACCGCAAAGAAAACACCATAAACCTAACCAAACTCGCCGACATGACCACAACAAACAACACAGTCGACCTAACAAGCTCAGGCTACACCAAACTTTTAGGCAAAGGAAAAATCACTCAAGCATTAACAATCACCGTTCCAGCCTGCTCAGCTTCAGCAGCCGAAAAAGTTGCAGCCGCAGGCGGAAAAGTGATAACCGAAGAAGCAGAAGAAGAATTCGTGGAATCTGAACCTTAAGGGTTAGTTTAACATGGCTGGCAGATTCCTAAACCTTTTCAAACCGCTTGGGCGAATTCTGCTTGAAATCAAGTCTCCAGAGCGCAAAGTTAAATTTAATGAGAAAATTTTCTGGACTGCCCTTGTTTTAATTGTTTTTCTTGTTATGTCGGAGGTTCCCCTTTACGGTATCTCTGCAGGTATGGGTGACCAGTTTGCGTCTTTACGCGTCATCTTTGCCTCAAACCGTGGAACCCTCATGGAACTCGGTATCGGACCCATAGTCACTGCAGGTCTGATTCTCCAACTTCTCTCAGGATCCTCACTTATTAAATGCGACATGAGCAACCCTGAAGACAGAGGACTCTTCACCGTCGCCAGCAAAGTCTTCTCCATTATCCTCACAGGCGTCCAAGCAGGCGCATACATCATCAGCGGCATGTACGGACCAATAAACGACCTTGGAGTCGCCGCGATCATAATATTTATCCAATTAATAGCCGCAGGCATAGTCGTTATGCTGCTTGACGAACTCGTCCAGAAAGGTTGGGGTCTTGGCAGCGGCATCAGCCTCTTCATCATGGCTGGCGTAGCCCAGAATATATTCTGGTCTGCCTTCTCGCCGTCAAACGGCTTATTCGTAGGTGCCTTAGGACAACTATTTGCTGCACCCGCAGCAAACGGCGCAGCATACACACTCTTTGACTGGGTGGTCGGAACACAATCAGGCATCTACCCCTCACTCATCGGCTTAATCGCCACAGTAGCAACCTTCCTAATCATCATCTACCTCAACGGCGTCCGCATCGAACTCCCCATGTCATACGCAGGCTACAAAGGCTTCCGCAGCAAATACCCCATCAAACTCCTCTACGTCTCAAACCTGCCCGTAATCTTCGCTGCAGCACTGTTTGCCAACGTCTACTTCTTTAGCCAACTTATATGGAGCACCAACAACCCCAACAACAGCAACATGTGGCTCAACTGGCTAGGCACATACGCCGTACCCGAAGGCGGCTCCGCAACGCCCATAGGCGGTCTTGCGTACTATGTTACTGCACCACATAACATTCAAAGTGTAGCAGCTGACCCCATTCGGGCGCTTGTTTACTTGGGTATACTGGTGGTCTTCTGTGCCGTGTTCTCGCTAGTATGGCTCGAAGTCGGCGGCTTAGGTCCCTCAACGGTAGCCAAGCAACTCATGGACAGCGGCATGCAGATTCCTGGATACCGCCGTTCAGGAAGACCCATAGAAGCTATCCTGAAACGCTACATCCCGGTGGTGGCAGTTTTAGGTGGTATAATCGTGGCGTTAATAGCTGGTCTGGGCGACTTCCTTGGCGTATTCGGTTCAGGCACCGGTATCCTGCTTGCCGTAGGTATCGTCTACCAATACTATGAGCTGCTGATGCGGGAACGTGCCGCAGAAATGTACCCAGCGTTCAGACGAATCATAGGCGAGTAACCGCCGCTTTGAACGCTTTTTGCCCCTTTCTTTTCCCCATCTTTGGGTGGATTTTTGTTTTACGTTTACTTATGCACTGTGCGTGGTTATCTTTATGCAGGGCAAAGGTTGTTTAAAAGGAGAAGGTTTAAAACGTTCACTTAACGTATTCTGTTCACTTGCAAGAAGTTAAGGTAATAGGAGAGTTTGACTTGAAAACGAAAATGTTGATGCTTGCCCTTCTCGTTTTGATGAGCGCAGCATTTCTATACTTGCCAGTCTCAATGGTTCAGGGACAACCAACAGACACTACTGCTATAACCGCGTTTAGTCCACAATCTGTTGCTGCTGCAACAGACTTTACGATGTCCGTTCAAGGTACCCTTGAAACCGCTGATGGGGAGTATCAGATTTTCTTAAGCGACTTATCCGTTTTCAACGGAACCTCCAATGGACACACAGTGAATGCAACGTTCGAGGTTTCTGGCGTGGCGCCTGGTGACTTTAACCTCACTTTGAAAGATGTAGCCTCTAACACAGTGGCTACCGCTGATGAATCCTTTGATGTCTTTGCAGAAGGCTTCGCCGCTATTCCCACGGCTACTTTACTGATTTTAGGCGTTGCTGTCACCATATCTTTTGCAAACATTGGCCTTAACCGCTTCTTAATCACAAAAATGATTGGATGGCACGAATACCGTTCAATGCAAAAAGAAATCTCCGAATTCAACAATCAACGCATGGCGGCTGTTCGGGCAAATAACACGAAAGCTCTCGAGAAACTCAAAAAGAAAGAGTCACAAATCCAAGCCATGCAGACAAAAATGTTTAAGCCTCAAATGCTTTTGTTGCTCATTACGGCGATTTACTTCATTATCTGGCCAATTTTGATAGGGTTCTTCCCGTTCCCAGTGGCTTACATTCCAGGATTTGGGGCAGTTCCATTCTTATACTGGTACATGATTTGCTCGTTCTTCTGGGGAACAATCGCCTCACGTGTGGTTGGCGTCACACCCATACAGTAAACTCGGAGAAACTGTATGATGGACACCAAACCCCCCCCCAACCCGCAAACAAAAAGTATTGTATTATGCATTTCTGGCATGGCAGGGACTGGTAAAAGCACTCTCGCAAAACGGCTTGCTCAAAAATACAACTTGAAGTACTGTTCGGGTGGGGATGCACTTCGCGCGTTAGCTGCCGAGAAAGGCTTCAATTCCACCAAAAACGGGTGGTGGGAAAGCCCTGAAGGTCTGTGTTTTCTCGAACAAAGAACCACTGACGTAAGCTTTGATAGAGCCGTTGACCAAAAGCTTTTGGAGTTTGCCGCAGAAGGAAACGTGCTTTTAGACAGTTGGACAATGCCTTGGCTTGTTGAGGGCGGGTTTAAAATCTGGTTGGCTGCTTCGGTTGAAAAACAGGCAGAAAGAATCTCCAACAGAGACCACATGACCGTTGAGGAGTCTTTGCGGGCGCTTAAAGAAAAAGAGGCGCGAACCAAAGCCATTTACAAGAAGCTTTATGGTTTTGCGTTAAGTGAGGATTTTACGCCTTTTGATTTAATTTTGGACACAGATAATTTGTCGGCGGAGCAAGTTTTCCAAGTTTTATGCAACGTTGTTGATAACATTCTTTTGAAAGAACCCAACCATCTTTCCAGCTGTACTCCTTGTTGAATTCAATGGTTCAGGTAAAAATTTAAAGGTAAACCCAACTTTTTACGCCTGTTTTTGGTTTTTACCTATTCGCATAGTGGTTTTTTTAAAGTCAATAAAAGCTTTTCGTAAGTCTTAAAACTGTTTGCGTCCGATTTAGAGTTGGCTTCGGAATTCAAATGTTGGGGGAAGGGAGGAACACCTGATAAATGAGTTTGATGGTTAATCGTCTGGTTATTTTATTTTTGGGTGAGTACTTGATTTTATGCTTAGTTGCCTCTTTTCGATTTCTAGACGTGCAATCCACAATAACTCTTCTTCTTTTCAGCTTTCTTTTCAGCTCATTGACTTTTCAACTCAACGGCTCCTTCACCCTTAAATTATGCCTGTTAACAGGTGGAAACTTCATCGGCTTATTCTGGAACCTCATATTCTACCACTTCGCCAATGCCGGAACAGAATTGTTTGGTGAATCGTTCAAAACATTCTATGTGCTCATCTATCCTTTCCTAAACTTGATGTGGATTGTGCCTTTCTGGTCTTTCAGCCTCGGGCTTCTCCCCAAAATGCCAAACTCTGCGCGGAGGAACACTCTTTGATTGTGCTGCTCTTGCAACTTGTTTATGTTCTCTCCGTTTTCTTTCTGGTAGTCTATTTAGTAAGGCATTACGTTTTCACTTTTGCAGTTATCCGGCAATCAAAAAAGGTACCCGTTTCTGATGAGGCTTTTTCCGAAATAACTTTTGAACCCACAGTTACCATCCTCATACCCGCGCAAAACGAAGGTCAAGTAATTGGGTTATTACTCCAACGTATGACTGAATTAACTTACCCACAGGATAAACTGCAAGTTATCGTAATCGATGATGCGTCTTCAGACAACACTGGAAAAGTAGCAGACACATACTCAGAAAAATATCCCTTTATCGAGGTATTGCACCGAAGCTTAGAAATCGGCGGGAAAGGAAAAGCCGCCGCCATGAATGCCGGTTTAGCTCGTTCGACGGGCGAAATTGTGCTCTGCTTTGATGCAGATTACTCCCCCCCAAAAAGACATAGTGGAAAAACTGGTTAAACCCTTTGTTGACCCCTCTGTGGGCGCCGTTCAAGGTAGACCCGTCGTTCTGAATGAGCCAACAAATATGGTGACTCGTCTAATTGCTATGGAGCGGATGGGTGGGTATCGTGTAGACCAAGAGGCACGTAACACTTTAGGGCTTATTCCACAGTTTGGCGGAACCGTGGGCGGTTTTCGAAACAGTATCATGCAGCGTTTAGGAGGGTTTGACGAAAAAATGCTCACTGAAGACACCGACTTGACCTTTCACATTGTTCTTTTAGGCTACAAAATCCGCTACGTAGGCGAAGCCGAGTGCTACGAGGAAGCTGTCGAGTCTTGGCAAGCTTACTGGAAGCAAAGGCATAGGTGGGCACGAGGGCACATACAAGTCTGCATGAAACATGTTTTCAACGTCCTAAAAAGCAAAAACCTTAACCACAGAGAGAAAATTGACGGTGTGCTTCTTCTTAACGTGTATTTTGTGCCTGTGGTGACGTTTTTCTCCTTTTTTGTCAGCATTTGCCTTATGATGCTTGGCGCTCCACAACTCGTCACTTCTACGTGGTTTTTTGTGCCTATTACCTTCTACAGTTTCGTCGGTAACTTTGCCCCTTTCTTTGAAATCTCCATTGGCGCTTATCTGGATAACCGAAGCCGAACTCAATGGTTGACTCCCTTTCTGTTCTTTGCCTTCGTTTACAATTTGCTTATCTGTACAAAGGCTTCCTTTGATATTCTCGTGGGGAACCTGTTAGGGAGAAAGCAAGATTGGGCGAAAACTTCTCATTCTGGCAGTGGAAGCCCCTCGTTTGTCAAACCTTCTGTTACACTGGAGAGATCGTCGTGATTGTAGCTGCTTCTCCCCTATTTGACCTAACCCTTCTAGCGGCGCCACTGCTTTTACTCGTTATGCTAGTGCCTGCTGTCTTTGAGTGGCGAAAACCTTCCGATTCTGGACCACGATTAATAATGCCAAAATCTCCCAATGAGACATTTTCTTTGATTCCCGCTGCTGCTTGTCCTTTGCTGGATCTCGAGGAACCTCACTTTTTAGATGCCCGACTTAAACCGTTTATAGGTCAAATTTTAGGTTCCCTGCCCAATATCGACATTTAAAAAATATGAGCGGTTAGTTAAAGCAGTAAGTTCGCGTTTTTCCACTGCTCTTTAGCTAAGGCTAAGTTACCGTATGGGCCGCTATGGAGCGAATAGAAAATGTAGCAGAGGTACGTGCACTGTTTACATTCACGATAGGTTTTGCGTAGATTGTCAAATTCTTCGCTTTCCCACTTTTCGGGCAAATCAAAAATTGAACCGACAAAGTTGTGTCCGTGGCATCCTCCGATTCTGCCTAGGTGGTCAATTATGAAGAAATCTTGGAGGGCACTGCAACGCCATGTTCTTTTGTTCTCTGCGTAGAGACTGCGCATTGCTTTGAAGAGTTTGTTTGTCATGAGGATACGTTTGTTTTTCTTTTTCATTTCAAGAAGTTCATCGCAGAGGTTAACCATTGCTTGTTTGTCTTTTATGAGGAATTCGTCTTGGGCTTTGCCGATTCGGAAAAGTTGATTTTTGTCTGTGGTGTTGTCATAGTTGTAGAGGCAATACCAAACTGGGACACCCATTGATGTGAAGTGGTTAGTTATATCAACGATTTCATCGATGTTTAGCTGCGATATAGTTGGGGTTACAGCGACGTTTACGCCTTCTTCTTGGAGTGTTTCCACCGATTCAAGGGCTTTTTCATAAGAACCCTTTACGCCTTTGATGTAATCCATCTTGGATGGAACTAAACTGTCAAATGATATAGCTGTAAAATCGACTGTGCGCAGGGCGTCGATTTTTTTTGCTGCCATGCTACCGTTATCGTAAACTGTGGTCACAAAAAAACGGCTTGCATACTCGATTATTTCTTGTGCGTCGCTACGCAGAAGTGGATCTCCACCTGAAAACACCATTTCCACTATGCCCATTTTTCGCAGAATGTCAATGCCTCGTTTGATTTGGTCGGTTGAAAGCTCGGTGGGGTCTTGTTCTGTCCAGACGTTGCAGCCTCTGCAGCGGTAGTTGCATTTTCTGGTGATTAACCATTGGACGTGGTGGGGTTTGTTTGGGGTGAGAGAGCGTGCTGCGATGTTTGCGGCTTTGGTCAGCTTCAAATAAATCTTCTCTTCGCGTTTATTGCTACTTGAATATTTATGGGAGAACTATAAAAACCATAAGGCGGTGAGCTTGTTTTTTAGGTTCGAGTTCTGCTGTGAATGTTTCTGTCTGGGCGTGTACTGCTGTTTTTCTTCCATTCCTTCAATTGAAACTTGAGTTTACATGAAGCTATTGTCTGTTTGGTACGTTGCTGTTTTGAAAACCGTTGTCCAAAAAGCCAGCGTAGTTAAGAAGGAGAACGATAAATTTTTTGTGGCTTTTCAGATTAATGCTTTTACTTCTGCAGGCCACTCCTCTTTAGACGTTCCCGCAAGGGGTAAACCGTTTGGCATCATGTTTAGAGGAACTTTGTCTGGTCCTCCCAGTGCCTTGCTGACCTTTTTCCGTCCTCATTCATCTTGTTTGTCACCTTTGCAAAATGTCTGACAAATCCCCGTAATGCGAGTTTCTTATTTTCTAAGTTTTCATATTGCTTAAAGAAAGCGCATTTACTCAAATTTGCGCAGTCACTCATACTCTGTAACCCACCAAATTGACCAATTCTTGATGCGTTTTAAAGCTATTTTCTCACAAATTCCTTTTGAAAAAATGGTTTTTCAGTTCTTCTTTTGAATCCCTATCTCAACCTTGACCGTTCAGTTCAGGAATTATAGTCCAGTTGGACAAAGCTTCCCCCGTGTAAAGAATGTTCGAAGCCACATACGCGTAGGAACCTGCGGCAATTCTGCCCAACTCGATGTAGGTATTGTTTGCTACGGCATCCGCCTGATAAAGGGTCACATGTAACCGCACATTTTCCGCGTCCGTTGTTCCTACATTCCAAATTGTGCCTTCCAGATAAAACCGAATCTGATTTGACCATGGGTGTCCTTCGGCAGGAGACTGCCGCACATCCTTAGCGCCCAGTCTAGTAACAAGTTTGGGCTCTCTTGCGCTACTCTGAGTTACCTGGGTTTGCAGTTTTGCATTTTCTTCTTCAAGGCTTACGTTTTCTTTTTGCAGGCTGTCTGTTAGGTTGTGCAACTCATTCGTTTGATTTCTCAAGGCGTCTACGTGGATTTTCAGTTGTTCTTCTTCCTCTTGCAGCTTCTTTTCTTGCATGTTGAAGTTTAGCAGTTGGTTTTCAAGGTTTGAGGCTTGATTGCGCAGTGCAGTGTTGCTTTGAGTTAACCCTGTCCGTTGAGTGTAAAGGGCAGTGCTGACTAAGATGCTTCCTGAAAGCAGTATTGCGACGATAACGAGTGCATGGTTTGTTTTCATGCTTCCTCCTCCTAATCGTGTTCGGGAATAATAGTCCAACCCGTCAATGCTTCTCCACTGTAGTAAATGTTCTTTGCAACATCAACATAAGACCATGCGTTAATCCTCCCCAACTGAATATACACTTCTTTGGCTACTGTTTCCCCATGAAACAAGGTTACATGAAGCCTACAGTTTTGCGCTGCAACCGTGCCAACATTCCAAACTTCACCCGAAATGTATAAACGCAAATCTTGTCCCGAATAGTTGTAGTGAATATCTCTGGCTCCAAGCCTTGTGACTAGCGTGGGCGGTTTTTCTTGGGTCACGTTTGGCTGGTTCAGCTGGTTTTGAAGCGTGGCATGTTTATTCTGAAGGTTAACGTTTTGGCTTTTTAGAAAACTTGTTTGATTCTGGAGTGCTACCGCTTCCTGCTTAAGTGTTGCCTCTTGATTTTGGAGAATGCGTTTCTCGTTTTCTAAGCTGGCTGTTTGGTTTTGCATGTCAGCAAGCTGGTTCTGAATCTCGAATGTTTGCTGCTTAAGCCTTCGATTTTCTTGAACAAAACCAAGTTGATGTACGTACAAACAAATACTCACTGCAAGGCTCCCCACTAAGGCAAGGCTCAAGACCGCAAGGATAGCCTTCTGTTTTTGCAGCTTGCTTTTTTCCACTCTGCCTCACCTTAAGAGATGTTGCCTCTCATTTTTTATGGAGCCTTTTGTTCCATTTAGCTCTCCCTACAGAACCATAATGTTCTGCTCTGAGAACAGCTTTACCGTGAAGGTTTTTAGGGTTGAACTGCCAAGCCAATAAGCAACGTGAGGCGCTGCAAGTGGAACCTGTAGACGTAGTTCTGTTGACGATGAATAGCGACAGAAAACTTATCGACTGCATTGAATCAGTCTACAGGAACGTACCCGTCAACCAACTAATCGCCATCGACGGCGGCTCCACCGACCAAACCCTGCAGATTCTGGCAGACTTCAACAGCAAATACGGCAACGTTAAAGTTGTAATGGACAAAAACGGAACCCGCGCCTCCGCTAGGCAGAAAGGAATCGAAAACGTGACGGCAGACTGGTTCATCTTTGTTGACAGCGATGTGGTACTTTGTAATGATTGGCATCGGAAGGCACTTGCCTATGTGAACGACGATGTGGGGGCGGTTTGGGGCATTGAGGTTTGGTCAACCATAAAAAGCATGAAAACCCTCAAGATGTTTTTGTTGGTTACCCGAAAAATTTTTGATATCCGAGGCGGAACCCATGACACCTTGATTCGCACCTGCGCCGTAAAAGGCATAAAGATTCCTTGGAGCCTGCATGTTTTTGAAGACGCCTACATCAAAGACTATGTTGAAAAACGTGGTTTCCGCGTGGTTGCCTGCTACAGCCCCTTCTGCATACACTTTAGGCCCAAGACGGTGTGGACAATTCAGGGTAGCTTGGGGATTGTTGCAGACGCTTTTCGGTTTGGTAGCCCCAAGTTGATTGTTCAGTTGATTTTTGCGTACGGTTTCTACACGGTGTACACTGTTTCCCAGATGCTGGGCGGCAAAAAGTAGCCGTTTAACCTTGGGATGTCACGGTTTTGTTGATGCCCCTTTAAATAGTAATTGTGCATAATGAATTCTACCAGATGTCTGTTCAAGTACGGCTTTCCACAATGACTGAGGCACAAGGATGCAGGCAATTGATGTTGTCGTTTTAACCAAAAATAGCGAACACCTACTTGACAAATGCTTAGCTAGCATCTACGAAACCGTGCCCGTGAACAAGCTAATTATTGTTGATGGCTTCAGCACCGACAGCACCCTCAAAATCGTCGAGGACTTTAACCGCCGATACGGCAATGTCGTCATCATAAAAGTCAACGGTTCCCGTGCCCGCGCCCGAGAAAAAGGCATCCTGCAGGTCTCCACCGAGTGGTTTTTGTTTGCTGACAGCGACATCATCCTCAGCAAAGACTGGTACCAAAAAGCCCAAAAAAGCATGCAGCCTGACGTGGGCGCCATTTGGGGCATAAACATCGATGTGATTCCCAGCCTAAAACACAAAAGCATTCTGCGGATGCAGACGTTAATTGCCCACGAATGCTTCCGGCTCCGCGGAGGCACTCACGACACGCTTTTGCGAAGAGACATTGTGAAGGATATAAAAATTCCTGAGCGGCTGCACACATACGAAGACTCCTTTATCATAAACTGGATTAAAAATAAAGGCTACAAAGTGGTCGTGGGCAAGGACATTTGCTGTCTACATTACAAGCCGCCCACAAACTGGAACTTCAGCAACGCAGCCGACGGTGCCCTGCTGGAGCTCAAATGCGGCTTGGTTTACTCCAAAAACTTCCGCTACGCCATCTACTATCCGTTTTTCATGTTCTACTGGTTCCTGCAAATAGGCATCCAAAACATGAAACAGCTATTCTCTACTTAGCGCCCGCCAAAGATGGTCTGAAGCAGGACGCGGCAAAATCTGGCGCTCACCGTTCTCAAGCGTTATCCACCGTTGCGTTTTGTCTGCCACAAATTCGCCTATAGCCGCTGCGGGAATCTGCCTCTGCCCCAAGTTACAAATGATTTCCGCGGCTTTACCTTTTTCCGCCGCGATAAGCAGTGCCCCTGAACCGATAAGCTGCATCGGGTCCAAAGTGAAGTGGCTGCAGATTTTGGTGGTTTCTGTTTCAACCGTGATTTTGTCCCGAAAAATCTGCACCCCTAATCCTGCGGCGTCTGCCATTTCGTGGATGCCTCCTGCGATGCCGCCTTCGGTGGGGTCGTGCATGGCGTGTACTCCGCCTGTTCGGTAGGCGGTTAAGGCGTCTTTGACCACGCTTATGCGGTTGTAAAAGTTTTTGGCGCGGCTTATTTCCTCTGAGCTGAGGGCGTCTTTGAGTTCTGTTTCCCTATCCGAAGCTAAGATGGCGGTGCCCTCGATGCCTGCCGTCTTGGTCATAATGACTGTGTCGCCTGCCTTGGCGTTTGCAGCTGTGACGTAGTTTCCTTTCGGGGTTAAACCCAATGCGCAGCCGACAACGATGGGGTGTGTCAACTCCAGCGTGGATTCTGCGTGTCCCCCCACTATAGCCATGCCTAGCGCGGAGGCGGCTTCCCCCATTTGGCTGCTGATGGTTTCCACCAAGCTTTGGTCTGCGCCTTCAGGCAGCATCAAGCAAGAGAACAGGAATGCTGGTTCCACTCCGCACGTTGCGACGTCGTTGGCGTTTACGTTGACGGCTAGCCATCCGATGCGTTCTTGGGCGCCCGTGATGGGGTCCATGGAGACTATGAGCGATTTTTCGCCCGCATCGATTACTGCGCTGTCTACGCCTGCTTTGGGTCCCAAGATGACTTCTTTGCGGTTGGCGCCAAGGTTCTTGAAAACCACTTCTCTTAAGATGTCTACAGGGATTTTACCGAAAGGCAACTTCATGTTTTGCACATCTTTAGCTTAGTATGCGTTGCTTTTAAGCTGTGGGAAAACTCGCTGAACCGCATGCATAACCGGCACTGCAATAACTAACCCGATTGACATCTGCACCAAATTGAAGGGCACCTCGACAAGTGCAACGGCAAAGGGGTAGCCCAAAACGAATTGCTCATAAAGGAAATACCCTGTCACCATTTCTAACCCGCCACACACTACCGCTATGCAGGCGCAAACGGTGGCGTTGTGGATTCTTTTTTGGAGCTTAACGTTTAGGAACCCAACGATGATGCCTTCAAAGCCTTTGATGATGAGGGTTCCAGGCGCGAAGTAGGCAAACCCCAAGTATGCGTCGGCCAGTGATGCGCCTATACCACCTGCTACTCCTCCAACTATGGGGCCAAACACTAAGGCGGCTATGTAGATGATGGGTTCGCCCAAGTTGAAGTAGCCTGAGGTGGCGGGTATTGTTATTGGGGGAATTAAGCCAGTAACCACAAAGACAAGGGAGGCAAACACCGCGGCGGTTGTAATGATAACTGTTGTTTTTTGGGTTTGCTTTTGAACCATCCGCGTATCACCGTGTTATACGGCTATATTTTGCAGGGGTTACATTTAACTTTATTTCGCGTCTCCTTCCCCTTTTGGGTGGAGGGGAAAATCTAAATGGGAGTTCCCCTCAAAATACCTTGGTTGCGAGTGACAAGTTATGAGCGCAAAACCCGTAAAAGAAGACCCAATTAAAATGCACAAAGATGCCAGCGCCCTGATGGAAAACGGCAAACATGAAGAAGCCCGCGACATGTTCATCAAAACAGCCGAGCTTTACTATAAAGGGCAAAACTACTTTGGCGCATCCGAAATGTACTACAAAGCAGGAGAATGCTCTTCTGCACTTAAAGAATATGAGAAAGCCGTTGAGCTTTTCACAAAAGCCTCCGAGGTTGCCTTAGACAAGGGTTTTGACCGATATGGCCTAAGTGCCCTTGAGCAAGCCCGAGACTGCCAAAACGCCTTAGGCAACACCAAAGAAGTGGAAGAAATCAACAAGAAACTTGCTGAACTCAAAAAGAAAAGCGAAGAGCCCGAAGAAGAATCATCATTCTCGGTGTTCTCTTAACTCTGCACAACTGAATATCTTCCATATCTTTTTTTGTTAAAAAGAAGGAAAGTTAGAGTTTTGTTTTCTGCTGTTTAATTTTTGTGTAACCAACAAATGCTACAATGCACGCCGCAAGGCTAACTAACGCTCCCATTACTCCATATTCAGGCAGTACGAACGGTGATTGCGTTTCCCAGTTCAAGGTGAACTCATACCAGTCTGGTCCACCCAATAGGTCATCATTAACCAGAATTTTCGCTGTGTAGTCGTTGCTGGCTGATGGATACTCTTCGATGGCGACTGCGCCTCTGCCGTCATTTACAACGAGAGACGTTATTGACCACTCTGCTGTCGGATGAGGCAGTGGGCTATCGTATTTATCAGAAAGCGGATCTGTAGACCAATCAGGATACCAAGAATCTCCATCAATGTAGGTGGGTTCATTTGCGCCGTTCCATTTCCCTGGGAGAGCAAAATTGCGATGTTCATACCAGACAGTAGCGCCTCCGCCCTGAATGTACACGTAGTCGCTTCCATCTACGTATGCTCTAAAATTGACTGCCCCTGAGTAGGCAGCATTTGCCATTCCCACAGTTGAAATGGTCAAAGCAAGCACAATAACAAGCATCGTTATGGCTTCTATTTTTTTAATTTTGTTCATTTTTCCGTTTCTCCCATTTTCAAGCCCAATTATCTGAGTCAGATATTTTTTATGTAGATATAAAGATTTGTAAATCATGAATCAAAAGAGATGAATAAGTTGTAAAGTACCTAATAATCATCTGATAAGTGTTAAGCTTATGACCACCCTTTTTCGGTCCATTTCAGAGCTTCTTGAAGAAATCTCTGCAACAAAAAGCCGTCTGCGAGCAATCGCTGCCGTAGCGGAGTTTTTGAAAAATCTTGGACCCAGCGAGGTGGAACCCGCTGTCTCGTTCATGCTGGGTCGTGCTTTCCCAAAATGGCGCCCAAAAACGTTGGAGGTAAGCTGGTCAACCCTAAGCAGCATACTGCAACGGGTCACAGGTGCCGACTGGGGCATCTTTAGCCAAGCTTTCAGCAAAACAGGCGACATCGGATCCGCAACCAAGACCGTTTATGAGCGAACCAAAATGCAACGCCAAACCGTCCTTTTTCAGCAACCCCTGACCTTAACGGAAATTTGCCGCAGCCTAGTAGCCATAGCCGACGCTGAAGGTTCAGGCTCCCGCGAAAAAAAGGAACGCATACTCACTACGCTCCTAAGCCAAGCCTCCCCTTTAGAAGCAAAATATCTTGTGCGAATTTTTGTGGGGGAAATGCGTACGGGTTTTAGTGAGGGGTTGATGGAGCAGGCAGTTGCGAAGGCGTTTGAGGTTCCTTTGGCGGCGGTGCAGAGGGCAAGCATGGCTTTGGGCGATGTGGGCGAAGTGGCAGCCCTCGCCAAAACAGAGGGCAACGCAGGTTTAGCTAAGGTTTCTTTGAAGGTTTTTCGCCCCGTGCAGCTGATGCTGGCGCAAGTTGCCGACAACGTAGCCGACGCATTAAAGGAGCACGGCGGAGAGGCAGCCTTTGAGTATAAGTACGATGGGGCAAGAATCCAAATTCATAAACGCGGCGATGAAGTGCGGGTTTTCAGCAGGCGCCTCACCGACGTAACCCACAGCCTCCCAGAAATCGTGAAAGCCGTGAAAAGCAACGTCACAGCCAAAGAGGCAATTTTGGAGGGCGAAGTTATCGCTGTTGACAGTGCTGGGGTACCGATTCCTTTTCAGCATTTGATGCGCCGCTTCAAACGTGTCCACAGCATCGAAGATATAGCTAAACGCATTCCGCTACGACTGTACCTGTTTGACATACTCTACCTCGACGAAACCAACCTCCTTACCGTACCTTACGTTCAGCGCCGAGAAAAACTCTCTGAAACTGCTGGCGACATACCACTTACAACACAAACAGTCACAGCCACCCCGCAGACAGCTGAAGCTTTCCTCAAAGACGCCTTGGACGCGGGGCACGAAGGGGTAATGGTGAAAAAACTTGACAGCCCCTATACGCCAGGCACCCGCGGCAAACGGTGGCTTAAAGTAAAGCCCGTGCTGGAGCCTTTGGACCTTGTGATTACCGCGGCGGAGTGAGGTTATGGGCGTAGGCACAAGTGGCTCTCAGACTATTATTTGGCGGCGCGGGACGCAAAGTCAGGCGAGTTTTTGGAGATAGGCAAAACTTTCAAGGGCTTAACGGACGCCGAAATGGAAGACTTGACCAAACGACTTCAAGCCTTAGCCGTATCCCACGGCGGACACCGCGTGGTGGTGCTTCCCCAAATCGTGGTGGAGGTCGCCTACAATGAAATCCAGCGTAGCCCCAAATACCCGAGCCAGATGGCTTTGCGGTTTGCGCGTATAACCCGCATCCGAGACGACAAATCCGCCACGGACGCAGACACAATTCGGCGGGTCAGGGCGATTTATGAGCGGCAGTTTGCCAAAAAAGGCAGATATAAAACCGCGGAAAACCACAGTGCACTGTGAGGCTTAATTTATGAGTGGGCAGCCCGCAAAACCAACCGCCACCGCGACCGAGAAGTTTGCCAAAGATTTCTACAGTCGCCAAGTTGCACTTCGAGAACTCGGACAAACTGGGCAAGATAAATTGGCTGCGGCCAAAGTTGCCGTGGTTGGCGTTGGCGGCTTAGGCACTGTTTCCTCGCTTTACCTTGCGTTAGCAGGCGTGGGTTACCTTCGCCTCATCGACATGGATGTGGTGGAAACCAAGAACCTGCACCGCCAAATCCTCTACACCCCCGAGGACGTGAATTATCCTAAAGCGGAAATGGCGGCAAAGCGGCTGCAGCAGCTCAATCCTCTCATAAAAGTTGAAGCCTTCCCCGAAAACGTAAACACAGGCAACGTTGAACGTTTATTGTCGGGTGTGGACCTTGTTGTGGACGGGTTAGATAACATGGCAACCCGTTTCCTCGTTAACCGTGTCTGCGTAAAAAAGAACATTCCCTACGTGTTTGGCGCCGCCATAGGCATGGAAGGCAATCTCTCCGTTTTTGTTCCCTCCGAAACCCCTTGCCTTGAATGCGTAATGCCTAACCTCTCCGACAACGACCTGCTCAAATGCAACACCCGAGGCGTCATAGGTGCAACGCCCGGCATAATCGGCGCCATGCAGGCGTTTGAAGCCATCAAAGTCCTCGCAGGCGTAGGCACACCGTTGAAGGGTAAGTTGATGATTTGCGACTTCACCGACATGTACTTCACCACCATCGACATTGTTAAACGCGCCAAATGCCCCGCATGCCAAGGCACCCTGCCTAGAGCGTTGAAGATGAAGCTGGTTTGGCTTTGTGGGCAAGACACCGCCAACATCAACCCTGAAGCCCCTTTGAACTTGGACCTTGTGCAAGTCAGCGAGCAGGTTCAGCAGCGAGGTCTTCCTGTCAGGGTGAAGTCCAGTTTGGCTTTGATGTTTGAATACAAAGGCATGGAAGTGAGCGTGTTTCGTGATGGACGTATGCTTGTCAAGAATGTGCCTAACGAGCAAGCGGCTTTAGCAGTTCACCGCGAACTTCTGCAGATATTGAAGTTGAGTTAGCGGCTCAAACCTTGAATACCCATTCACATTTGACGGGTCGGGCGTTTTTCTTTGAAGTGTTAAATACTAGTGGTTATCAAAACCGTAAGCATGTCCCAACCCGAGTCATATCTTGACGCAGCGTACATCTTGTCCATTGTCGGCGGAGTATTCATCATGCTTGGAGGCATACTTATCGGCCTAATTAGCACAGTCTTGACCTTTACCGCAAGCAGCTTAGGCGCCGTTGTGGGGCTTTTTGGCATTATCTTGGGCGTAACCATCGTTCTCGTAGCCTTGGGTCTACGCTTTAAGCCTTCACAACACTCAAAATGGGGCGCAATCATCATTATCCTTTCATCACTCAGCTGGATAGGCAGCATAGGCGGCTTCTTTATCGGTTTTTTACTTTCCCTTATCGGAGGTATAATCGCAATCGTTTGGCATCCAACAACAACCCCCGCCTATAACGCAACTGTCCCCGAGGCTTCTCCCCCAGCGCAATTTTGCCCTAACTGCGGACACCACCTTCCCGCTAACGTGGTCTGCTGCCTCAACTGCGGCAAACAAATCCAGCAAAAATTTGTCTTCTCCCCTCCAAACTGAAAAGGTTTCCTGCTCAAGGAGAGGTCTTGTCTGTGCTCAATCAAAGTTAAATATGTCCCCTCCCGTATTTACAGTGTAATCCTTGCAGTACGGCATTTATCACTCACAGTTTTTTGCCTCAACACACTTGGCGGCTGAAAGCAGACTTCGAAAGAAGCTCTAATGATTGCGGTTTCTGAACAACTTGTAGGGAGTATCGAGGGAGGTTAATGTATTCAGAGACTAACCACGCATCACCCAACCACGGCATGCACTCTAACCATTCTGGCATGAAGCATGAAATGAAGCATCATGCTTCAGGTGGTATGATGTATGCTGGGCATGTTGGCATGTTCAAAAAACGCTTCTTCATCTGCCTAGCCCTAACCATTCCCGTTTTAGCCCTCTCCCAAGCAATACAGACATGGTTTAACTATACTCTGTCCTTGCCCTATCAACCCTACATCCTGCTGTCTTTGGCAGTAGTCATTTACGTTTACGGAGGGTGGCCATTCCTGAAAGGTTTAACCCAAGAACTCCGCCGCCATCAGCCCGGCATGATGACCCTCATCGGCACCGCCATCTCCGTAGCTTTCTTCTACTCCGCCACAACCGTCTTTTTCCCCGTAGGCAACGACTTTTTCTGGGAACTCGCAACACTCATCGACGTTATGCTTCTGGGACACTGGATTGAAGCCCGAAGCGTCATGGGCGCCTCAAAAGCACTGGAAGAACTCGTGAAAATAATCCCCACGACCGCGCATCTAATTCAAACCGGCGCGGTCAAAGATGTTCCGGTTTCAGAATTGCAATCTGGCGATGTGGTTTTGGTTCGTCCAGGCGAAAAAATTCCCTCCGACGCCGTGGTGCTTGAAGGGGACTCATTCGTTAATGAGGCGCTTTTAACGGGAGAATCCAAACCTGTACACAAAGGGCGAGACGACAAAGTCATTGGCGGCGCCTTGAACGGTGACGGTGCCCTAAAAGCTCGAATTGAGAAAACAGGCGAAGAAACCTATCTGGCGCAGGTTGTCAAACTTGTTAGGCAAGCTCAAGAAAGCCGTTCCCGAACACAGGATTTAGCTAACCGCGCCGCGGCGCTGCTCTTCTATGTCGCCATTGGGGTAGGTGCAGTGACCTATACGGTTTGGGCGTTGCTTGGCAACCTCGAGTTTGCCCTAACCCGCGCCGTCACAGTCTTAGTGATTGCATGCCCCCATGCACTTGGCTTAGCAATTCCGCTGGTGGTTGCGCTTTCCACCTCGATAACTGCCAAAAGCGGCATTCTCATACGCAACCGACGCGCCTTTGAAATGGTCCGACGCGTAGACGCGGTCGTTTTTGACAAGACAGGAACCCTAACCACAGGCGAATTCGGAGTAACTGATGTGGTCTCCTTTATTCCCGAAAACGAGTTGGTGTCCTTGACGGCTTCTGTGGAGCAAAACTCCGAGCACATCCTCGCCAAAGCCATCACACAATACGCCAACAACAAACACCTCCAAACCTCTGAAGTTGTCGCCTTCAAAGCTCTTCCCGGCAAAGGAGCAGCAGCAAAAGTGGGCGTCAAAGAAGTTTACGTGGGTAGCTCTCAACTGGTAGCGGAACTGGGAATCAATTTGACCGACCAAAAAATGGATGCATTGCATAAGGGGGGCAAAACCGTAGTTTTTACCGTGGTCGAAGGAAAACTTGCAGGCGCTTTCGTGCTGTCAGACCAAATCCGCAAAGAAGCCCAAAAAGCAGTTTCGGAACTCAAAAACAGAGGTATCCGCGTTTTCATGATGACAGGCGATTCCCAGCAAGTTGCCGCAGACGTCTCCCAAAAACTAGCAATTGACGACTTTTTTGCCCAGGTCTCCCCCAGCCAAAAAGCCGAGAAAATAAAACTGCTCAAAGAGAAAGGGTTAAGAGTAGCCATGGTTGGGGATGGCGTGAACGATGCCCCCGCGCTGGTTACAGCTGACGTTGGCATTGCTATCGGGGCAGGCACCGACGTTGCAGTTGAAAGCGCCGACATTATCCTTGTAAAAAATGACCCCCAAGACGTCGCAAAAGTTGCCGTGCTCTCTCAGAAGACCTATTCCAAGATGGTTCAGAATCTTTGGTGGGCTGCAGGATACAACATTGTTGCCCTTCCACTTGCCGCAGGCGTTTTGGCTGGGTTTGGAGTGGTTATTGACCCAGCGGTCGGCGCGATTTTGATGTCGCTAAGCACCGTTATAGTCGCTGTCAACAGCCAAACACTGCGCCGCTATGACCCAACAAAAAACCCCGCTTAACTGCTCAATGCCTCGACCAGCGCTTTGACCTCTGCTATCCACACCGAAATCATCTCAACGTTTTCTTCTTGTTTTTTGGAGATTTTCTTAAGCTCCTTGATCTGCTCGAGTTGATGCTCATAGAATACAGCCAACAGGTTCAGGGGTTTGATGAACTGCGAGGTGGCTAAGTGAAGTTCCAGTTTGTCGCCTAAACTGTTAATCGCTGTTGTCATTTCTTCCACAGACATTTCGGTGTTTTTTTTGAAGTCTTGGTAGACCCATTGCTTTTGTAACAGGTTCCGTTTCTTCCAGCCCTCTGATTGTTCCGTGAACGTTTTTGAAACCGCCTTGTATAACTCAAGGACGCGGTCGTAGTCTACTGCTGTAGCCGATGAGTTGTTCGGTGTTGCAACTCTGGTGATTACTTCATTGCTGCATTTTATGGCTATGGGCGAAACAGAGTAGCAAGCGCATGGCTTAAGTGGGGTGCCCAGAGCTGCCCAAAGGTTGCTCAAGTCCGCCAAGGAAAGCGGCTCCAACTGCATCGTAACCTTAGAATCAGGGTTGACTTGGTCAACAATGACTGGTGACTGGGCAAATGTCTGGATTACTTTTGCAAGTAATAGGTGGTCTGTTTCGGCTTTTCCCGTGCAAGGTGTTACGAGGTATCGAAGGCTTAAAAATTGTTGCACACACGACTGCCCTGAGGGACCGACTGTTGGGGGTCTGGCTTTGCCTGTTGGGTCTTCAGTGATGCTGCAGAGGAAAACGGATAGTTTCTTAGAATTGTCGCCTTCGCAGGTTTTGGGAGAACCTATTGATATCTGTTTTTCGCTGGTTATGATTGCCTGCGTTTGGGCATCATTTTTTAAACTGTTCCATATTAGCTGCGTCAAAGCTATGTCTATTTTTGATGTAAATGCGTCTTCCAAGGCTTGTACCCACACTTAATTGCGGTATGCTCTTAAAAGAGTTTTAGTTTAAAACCCCTTTGCTGCCTGCTGGCGTACGTGTGCTGCTGTGCTTTTCATTGAAGTTCACATGGGGGTTTTTCATGTATTATCTTTCCTGTCAGAAACGGAATCGCCAACGACATAATCAGCGTTGCCAGTATGACCAGTGAGAAGCCTGCCTCGTTAATTGTGCCTTCGCTCAAGGCAACTGTGGCAATTACAATTCCGATGGCGCCTCTTCCCCCCAAAATTCCACCTACCTGCTTGGGAACTATGTCCATTTTTGGCAGAAGGAACTTTTTCGACGCATAATAAGTTAAAGAAACACCCACACCCAACGCAATGGCCACAAGGACGGCTAAACCCACATAGTCAAAGTAACCTATACTTCCAAGCACGACCTCTATGCCTGCGAACCCGAAAAAGAGTGGTATGAAAAAGATTCTATTCATGGTGGATAATGTTTGGGCTAACCGGTCGTAGGCTTTTCGTCCTATCAAGCCGTCGTGGACAATTAACGCCGCAAAAAAAGAACCCAAAATGTAGCTTAAGCCTATATTCTGGAATATGACCGACACGGAAAGCGCTACAATGATTAGGAAAACAAACGAGAAATCTTGCCGTTTGAAAAGTTTTGATGCACGCATCAGGAGCTGTCTGACTGCTTCTGGTCTTCGGTTTAAGGCGTAATCTAAGGATATGAATGCGCCTGCAAAAATCAAAATCTCCAAAATTATCGTCAGGGTGCTCCTAAGCGGGCGAACCACACCTGCAAGAATTACAAAAGCCAGCACGTCGGAAATCGTAACTGACGAAAGAATAATTTGTCCGGTAACAGTTCGAAGCAGATTGTACTCCAAAACAAGAACCGAAATTATCGAAATTGAAGGCACAGCAATTGCCAATGCAACAATAAAGTCTGCTGTAGTGCCGAAAGGAAAGAAAACCGTCGCGGCTAAAACCATGAATACGAGCGGCACCAAAAAACTCGTTATCGACAGCAGCGAGGCACCAAGGAATTTGCCCCGAACCATGTGAGTTCTCATTTCAAAGCCTATGTGGAAGATGATGAAGAACAAGGCGATGGAGGAGACGGCTTGTATGGCGTCGTTGGTGGTCACCAACCCCAGCACGGAGGGACCAATTAGCATGCCTGCCAAGATTTCGCCTACCACGGAGGGAAGGCATATGCGTTCGAACAGTTCTCCAACAAAAAGGGCGGCCGCCAGAACAATCAGGACATCAGTTATGATGGTGTATGGCAAGTCTCCCCGCTCCGGATTTGATGAAAAAACTATTTATGTTCAGGCTAATAAGCATGAACTGTTTTTGGGGTTGCGCGTTTTTGGGGTGGTTACGTTATGTGCTGCTCAAAAGTGGCGGGGTGGCTAACAATGTTTTTATTACTCTCAGTCATAGGTTTAGTGGCACTGGCTGCTGGGGTGGCCGAATGGTTCAGGCGGTAGCCTGCAGAGCTGCTCTATATGGGTTCAATTCCCATCCCCAGCTCTTTAGTATTCATCCCCAGCTTTTGGGAGAAACCATTTTCGTCATTTCTTCGCTTTGTGGGTGGTTTTTCGTTTGTCTTTTTCGCAGACATCATCAAACTATGCCTATCACTGTTGTTTGCGATATATTTGGTTAACGTATAAATAACTGAAATATGCTTCACTTCAATTGACTGCACGGGCAAAAGTCCTGAGAATAAAGTGCAGTGCCATTATAAACATGGGGCGTTTAAATGTCGGTAACTTCACCTGACGATATACTTGGCATAATAATGAACATTGTTTACATAGGCTTCTTTGCGGTGTTCTATTTCTTTTCAACAAAGATTCGAACCCTTCAGAGCACTTTTGCCCTCTCTAGATCATTAAAAAAACTAAGAGCTATGCGCGATAAGACCAAAAATGAAATTATTTCAGCCATGTCCACGGAAAAAACCAACAAAGAATCAATCAACAAACGTGTTAACAATCTGATGGACCAGTTTATCATAAAACCCTCCGATATAGACCCAGCAGGCGTAACCAAAAGGTATGAACATGTACTTGACGCCTCTGATAAAAGTGTCAAAACTGAAATAAAATCGATTGCGCCAACAGCTAGTGAACAGCAAATACAAAATCTGCAAAACCTAATTGAAACTGGGCAAGCATTAAACAAAATGTACCGCGTAGTTCGAAACTACTATATCCTAGGCAAAAAGCAGGGTTCACAATACCAAATGGTTCAAATTGAAATGCAACTGCCCTCAATTATGGAAGAAGCCGAAGCATATGCTGCGTTTACCGATGCGTTTAGAGAGGGCAAACCAATCGGCGACGGAATAGGGCCATTGGCTACGTCAAAACTGATGGTTGAACAGGAAAAGTTTGAGGTAGCTCAAGAAGTTGTTGCAGCAAAAACAGCAATCGACAACAGGCAGGTTATTGTGGCGAAGGCTAAAGGTCCAGGCGGAACCGTTGGCAAGATAGGCGATGCAGTCCAGTATCTTATAGAAGCAAACGGCGGAAACATCTCCTTGATTATAATGGTTGATGCCGCTTTGAAACTTGAAGGCGAGGATTCTGGCAGCATCGCGGAGGGTGTCGGCGCTGCAATTGGTGGTCCTGGAATTGACCAATACAAAATAGAAGAAATCGCGACTAAATACAAGGTTCCTGTTTACGCAATTGTCGTTAAAGAATCAATAAAAGAAGTATTGGCGCCGATGACGTCCGCTATAACGAAAGCGGCTGACAATGTTGTCGACGTATTTAGGAGAGTCATACAGGAAAGAACCCAGAAAAACGATGTAGTGTTGATAATTGGTGTAGGCAACACTATGGGGATAGCACAGTAACAAAATAGGAAAAGGGAAGAATCATGTACCGATATGAACCATACGAACCACAAACACATTTTCAGATGCAAGCTTCAGACCAGCAAATACCAATTTCTGGCGCCACAACAATCGGTGTAGTATGCCAAGACGGTGTCATCTTAGCCTCTGAAAAACGCGTTACCTACGGCAACTTTATCATGAGTAGCAGCGGCAAAAAAGTCTTCAAAATAACAGACAACATAGGCATAGCTTGCGCTGGATTGATTTCAGATATGCAATTCTTCGCTCGTCAGGTTGCGGCAGACTCCGCTATTTATGGTTTGGATGTTGGCAGAGAAATTAGTGTACGTGCAGCATCAAAACTTATGTCAAACACCCTCTTTGACAAACACGCAACGCCCCTTCTCACCCAAACAATCGTTGCAGGCGTAGATGATGAAGGCCCATCTTTGTATGTTCTAGACCCAATAGGCTCGGTGTTACCTGACGACTACGCGGTTGTCGGTTCAGGCACTGAAATCGCAATCGCCGTCATAGAAGAAGGCTACCATAAAGACATAAAACTTGCCGAAGCAAAAGCCCTCCTGACTCGAGCAATCAAGTCCGCCGTAAGCAGAGATGCCATGAGCGGCAACGGTGTGGACTTCATGATAGTAACCAAGACAGGCATGACCGAAGAAACCACCCCCTTCTAAAATTTTCTTTTCTTGATTTGTAACTACTTTTCCCCTCGAAAACAAAGGGCAATCTGCATTTGCCACAATCTGGCGTCAACTACTTCCATGATGGACAGTTGCTACAGCAACTGCACACATATACGTATACGCTTACTCTGCCGCTGGGTATTATACGCATCTTTCTGTCTATGGCAGCTTAGCCAATAGCAATGGTTGGTTGAACTTAAAATTTTAAATAGTATATTTTGGTTCAGGGCGCTTAAAGTCTCTCTTTTTTCCAAAACGATATCCTGCTATGCCACCGATTATTGCTGGAACTGCAAGAAGAGTGATTGTTTCAAATGAGGTATTAACCATTTTTGCTATTGATGGACCGCCAAAGTGTAACGAAAGTATGCTAATTAAGAGGACGCCAAAGAAACTGACACATAAGCCTAACCAAACGCCTAAAGACACGTACATGATTTCGTTAAGAAGTACCCGAGTTTTCTTTGAAAGGATCTCTCTTGTGATATGCTGAATCATATATGCTAAGCCGACACCGCTGAGGATTGAAATTATTCCTTGGTATACGCCAGTGAAATTTAAATTACCTAAAAAATATTCGATTGACACAATAATTGTGCTGATTGTAACAAAAACTGCTGCGCCGATCCAGAATTTTTTCCACCATTTTGGTTTTATTCCTAATTGTTGCCGATTCTCCTCAGGAAAATCTGTTAATAGTTTTGAAACCAGTATTCCTTTCTCGGTGAGTGCGTATGCTCCATCGTCCTTTTTATACAGAAGGTCGGCAAGCGTCTTTAAGTGGTAATTTAGCTTTCCCGTGCTTGTAATTTTTAGTTCAGTCATCAACTCAGTGTATGTTAGGTTATTTTTTTCTTTCAGCAGTAGAATAATCTTTTGTCGGGTTTTATCTTTGAGGATCTTGGGCAATGAAGCAAATGCGGTACTCATAGCTTCACAATGCTGCGTTTAGTGATTTTAGGGTTTTTGACAAAAAACTTAGTCAAATAAAAAAGTGACTGCCTACCCTTCTCTATGTCTGTTTTATCATTTGGTGTATTGGGTGAGCTCCATATTGGAAGAATAGCTTATGGTTGAGTTCGATACAAGAAGCGCAGGGCACGAACGGGCTAACTCTCCCCTATCTCTTTTTTTTGACTTTTCCTTTTGTTTTGTAGCCTTTGTGGGTTGAAAGAAAATCTTGTTGACATTTTAGTCTAAGCGTTACGCTTAGAATCGTGACGGTTACACCCAAGCTGCCTGGCAGTTCACGCGTACCAGTCGGGATGGCGGCTTTGGCGGCACCAGTAGATGGTGTTGTTGTGACCGCATTTTTCGCATTTGTACTCAACCTTTACGCTTTGTTCACATTCTTTTTCGATTCTTGACGCTTTCCGGTGAAGGTCGTCGGGAGGGTAAATCTCAAAGGGTGTTCCGCAGTTAATACAGCAGTACTTTCTGGCTTTCAACACGGCATGCATATCCTTCAAGATCCTTCAATGTATCTAACGTTTTTAGCGTTATTATTCCTTGAGGAAAAACAATCTGTTTTCTCCAGTTTGAAGGGTTTGCATCTTTTTTCAGAGTATATTTATTAACTGAAGCTGTCATGTTTTGGTAAACACATCGTTTACGGCTTGATGTAGATGATTTACGTTGGTTTGGACGACACGGACATTTTGGGTTCTCGAGGCACTGGACGGTTAGCCAGAGACGTTGCTGCAGACCTTTCCCGCAGCTTCCCCGTTTTTGGGGTGACGCGGCATCAACTGCTGGTGCACCCCGACATCCCATTCACGTCCCATAACAGCTGCGCCGTAATCCACGTAGAAGCATCCCAAACAGCGGCGGATGAGGTTTTTGAGGTTGCCAAAGCAGGGGTGCTTAAAGATTTTATTGTGGGCAGTGACCCTGGTTTGGCTGTAGCGGAGGGGTTGGTTTCGCCTGCTGTTGTGGCTTTTGGGCAAGACGCCAAAACCATGGTTGTTTCGCAGGAGCGTGCGTTGCAGGTTGCAAAAAGCTGCGGCGTACGGTTGGAGGGGTTAGGCGGCACCTGCGGCGGCGTAATTGGCGCTTTGGCAGGGGTTGGGTTGGCTTCGCTGGGTTGTGATGGGCGTTTTCTTTTGCGGGGCAAAAACCGTGAACTGCAGGGTACCCGTTCAGTTGCAGAGATTCTTGCGGCGGGCATCGACGAGGTTGTGACGTTACAGGGCAGCCTTCTCAAGGACGGGGATGGGCAAGTGCGTGTTTCCAAGAATGCAACACCCTCGTTTATCCGCGGTAAAGCAGTGTTGTTTGTTGAGTGGCATGATGGCGTGTTCGAGGCATTGAAGAGGGCTTAGATTGAAGTTTTGGTCAAAGTTGGTTGTGGCGTTTGCGGTTTTCGGGTTGCTTATTTTGGGGGTTTTTGCGGTGCAATGGGCTTACTTGAACCAAGATGTAGACATGGCTTCAGGTAACCATTGTTTGGATGAAACCTTTTGGGCTGACAGTTTTCTTTATGGTCCTCAAACTTGGGCGCCATATGCGTCAAAGATGCCTATCTTGCCCGGTAACAGTATTGAGGACGGTTCAGAATTCTATTTGATGTTTGTGGATTTGAACTGCACCAGCAACCTGAATTCAACGTTTCCCTGCGTACAAGTTGACTACACGTTTTCGGGGCTACACGGAACAGCAGCTTTCCACGTTTACGGCTACATCCACGATAACAAAGGGATTTCTTGGACCAACCGTGTGGAGGGTAACGGGGCAAGCGGGTTTCTTGTAACTGGCTCTTCTGCAACGGAAACCAGCGTTCTGCCCAATGCACAGGTTCTGCCTGATTTCAACCACGTTTACGTGCAGGTTTCTAACCCTGAAGGCGCCTCGTTTGATGACTACGGCAACGACACCTACTTCATGAAGTTTGAGAAATCTGGGGGCGGCCTAAATTCGCTGCACATAACCCCTGACTTCCGTGACCCCCAAGGGAACGTGACCCAGACCGATGCGGTTTCAGGAACTTTTTTTGTAGATTTCACGGGCAGCCGCGTGCAGGATGACTTCATTTTGCTGGTTGCTGTGAACGGAACAATCGGGGAGGATTTCGCGCTTCATCTGCGTTCCAGCGCGCCATAGGTGTTTGCCATGACAAAAAAACGTTATTTTTCGCTGTATGAGGTTTGTTTTCTGTCGCTGATGGCGGCTTTAGTGTATGTGCTTAAAACCTTCTTTAAAACGCCGATGAGTCTGCCCGGGCACAACGCGATTTTGTGGGTGATTCCGTTTATTGTCGGAATTGGGTTAACCAAAAAGTTTGGTGCAGGCACATACATCGGGGTCTTGTCGGGTATGCTTATTGGCTCCATCGGGATGGCGGATACAGGCATGCTCAAGATGTTTGAATACATCGCGATGGGCGCAACAATGGACGTGCTGGCGTTAGTTTTCAAGGGACATTTGGGGAACGTGTTTGTTGGGATTATTTTGGGGTCATTTGGCAGCTTTGACAAGTTGCTTGTCAACTGGGCCATCACCAGCGCCTTAAGCATGAACGCCAACGTTCTGCTGGCAGGTATCGGGATTGCGGGGGCTTCACACCTGATTTTTGGCGCTGCGGGCGGCTTAATTTCGGCAATTATCGTGAACAGGGTGCAGGTGCTGCATTTCCCAAACCAACAACCCACACAAAAACCCCCACAGAGATGATTAGGTAAGCAGTTTAGCTGTTGGGGCTAAATCGCGATTCTTGGCCTTCCTCTTTATGGGCGCCTTCGGTTTTCCTGACAACTGCAGCGCAGCGCCATTGCGATTGTGCTCTTTGTCTGTAAACAACCCAACGCACACTGGCTAATCTGCTTTGTGCTCGACGTAATTTTGAGGATTAGGTTGTACCCGAAGAAAAAGGTCATAGTCATCTTGCTGTTGACTATTTTGCTTGTAGGTTCAAGTGCATCTTTTGCCAGTTCGCTTAACAGACTGTACGGACTTACCCACCCAGATTTCGATAGATATTACAAGTTGACGATTAAGCAAACCTATTCGGGGTATGTTTCTCTTTACACAAACACTTCCCAGTTCACCCCTGCTTCAGGCAGCCACAGCATCCCAGGAAACGAAACAGCCTCCCATCCAGTTAGGCTAGTAGCAACTCCATACCTGGGTTACGTTTTTGATTATTGGAAAATAAACGGCAACAACGTACATGCCTCAAACGCCTACACTTTAACCCTTCAAAATGACACAACTGTTGAGGTAATCTTTTCCTCACGAACCCCCTTTAACTCTACCCTTCCTTTGTACCAGAACCTAATTGCATTAGCAAACGCGGTTAACTTCACAGAAACAGCCAACGACAACACGGACCCCCAGTTTGCTTTCATGATTGAGCATTTAGCCGGCGCGCAACTAGGCATTTACAGCACTCAGGAGCTAGCTGACTTTGCTTCTTCTCTTTTTAATCAGAACAAAAGTGATTCTGTTAAAGCGCAGGAAATCCTCTACGCTTACACTGTTTTGATGCCCTACGGCATTGCAAACTAGACTCTAATTGAATGGGCTTTAGACAACCAACCCATGTTGAATAATGGTTTGCCCGACACTGGGGTGTCGTTTAATTTAAAATCCGCGTTTTGGCTTCATGACCGTTATGCGCTTAACGGTTACTACTGGGCGCAACTGTACAATCATGCGGTCTCCCGATGGAACCTGACTTTGGCTTATCATAGTTTCTTGTCGGCTTTGGAAACTCGAACTGATGGTTGCCCCGCAACGCTTTATGTGACCTCTGCTGGCGAAACCTATTGCCATTGGGGTGAGGGGCACCCTCGATATTACGATGAATGCGCCGAAACAATAGACGTGTACTTGTGGTTCTATAAGTTTGGCGTAGCCGATGCCCTTCCAAACGCTGTAGCAGTGTGGAACTACCTAAACGATAACACTTGGTACGCCGACCACTACGTGTACTTTGTAGGCAAAGAATCGTTTGAATGTGAAGCTGGCGGCTTCTATCAAATTGCCCTCAAACTCAAGTACTACGTGCCCTCCTTGCCTTACACTGAACGCTTGGCTATCGATGCATCTACCCGTTTTCTGCAAAACGGCTTTAGCAGTCAACAATGGACTGCCAATCAAGGCGGGTTCGTGGTGCATGACTCCACCATGGATGCGGCATCTGCAAGACTGGAAAACACCCTGATTTCTTGGGCTGCTCTTTATGGTTTGTTTCTCTCTTTTGATGCCTCCCAGCAAACACTTCTTCAAAACATGCTTAACGGCGTAGGAACTGATGGTGACCTCAAAGCTTGGCAGTACACGTTTTCAGTGGATGGCAGCAGGATTCTCAACTGTACAATTCCTACTTAACCCAGTTTCAGTGGCAGACAACTTCGCCGCCAACTTGGGGTCCTGATGCTACCTCGGCGGCGGAAAGCTTGTTAATTCTGCTTGGCGTCACTCCTGTCACCACAACGTTGGCGGTTCCCTTAAGCGAGAATATCTACGAAGATTTAACCTGTATTGTCAATCAAAGAGTCCTCTGCCTAAACCTAAACGTTTCCGTTCTGCAAGTTGCGGTCGCGCCGGAAGGCATGCTGAATTTCAACTATGGCGCTGAGGCGGTCAGTTACATGTTTCCACGTTCAGGCGTTTATGCAATTCAATTTAGCTCCGACTGGAACCAAATACTCGATGTCAATTGGGTGGGTGATGTTCCTGAGGAGTGCCTGTACTTTGAGTCTGCTTTGTCTGCCAAAAGTAGCAGTCAGCCTGTTTGGGTAGTTCAGGACACGTTAACTAACGCGCCAACCGAGGCGTCGATGGTGACTGGGAACGTAACGCAACCCGTTTTCCCCGTGGCTTCTGGTATAGACAAAACGTCGCCTCTTCCTTCTGCTTCTACACAACTAGCTTCAGGACAAATTATCAACAAGGTGTACGTGAGCCTTGATGGCGTTTCCCAAGTTTGGCTGATTGCACCAATTCTCTATTCTCAAATCTTTGTCGGCGCTGCCGTAATTATTTTGGCGGTTTTTAGGCAAGCCCGAACCAGAAACCGCTCTGTTCCCCACCTTCCAATGAAGAACAAACCGTAACTTTCACTCCACCCTCTTTGACTACCCTCCCCTCTATAGGTTCTGCATACAATTGTTAATGGCATCCAAATAGGCTCCAAATAGGTTCACAGTTTACCAGTCGCAGGGGCACTTTCCTAGAACAACCCCAACCAGAGCCTCTTATGCAAGACTGCGCCACTCCACGCTTTGCTGTTTCTTTCTCGGTTGGGCGCCCTTTCTCTGCTTTTTTGGGAAAGGCGTGGTGATGAAAAAGGAGCCTGCCGGTATGATTATTGCTTGGGTGTTTTTTAGTTCCATCTTTTCTGGATAGGCATTCTGTGCCTTGCCTCAATTTCCACCACGGGCATTGGAATCTCCAAATGCAAAACTAACTGTACACATTTTGAAAATATTCTTCCTTCAAATTTTACTCTCTTGACGGGGGCTTATTTTTTGAGGTTTTCTTTTAGGGGTTTCCAGTAGTATTCGTTCCAGCCGTCCGTCAACTCTTCCTCCTGCTCTTTGGGCACATTGCTATGTACCAAAGTGACCTCTGTGCCTGCCGTGACCTCTTTGAACGTTAGCTCAAGCCGCGATGGTGGATACCCTTCTGCCCAGTCGATTGTTTGCCACTCCTGCACCAGCCGCTTCCCCGCCTCCAATTCGAGGAATTTCCCGTAGATGTAGCCGTCCCACGCTGTGAATTTGCCGCCGACTTTGGGTTTGCCGGTGGCTTTGCTTTCGGTGAGTTGGCTGTGTTTTTCGGGATCCGTGAAGGCTTCGTAGACTTCTGTGGGGGATGCTGGGAGAGTGACTTTCTGGGTTATGGTGGTTAGGTTTAGGTTTTTCATGTGGGCAACCGCCTTAAATCACGTTTCGTTGATGGTGCTTTTAACTTTGGCGGTCAAACGGTGCTTTCAATTGGGTTCTTATGTGAGGTCAAGATATTGTACCGTGGAGCCGAAAGATGGTTGCTCGCAAGTTCACAGTGCTTTTAGAACCCGCGGAGGAAGGCGGCTACGTGGTCAAATGCGTAGAGTTTCCTGTGGCTTCTGAGGGCGAAACCAAAGCGGAAGCGTTACAAAACATCAAGGAATCCATCGAGGGCTACTTGGAAGTCAAAGCTGAGCTTTAGGGTGCAAACGTAAGGTTGAGCGGACCAAAGTAGTTGCCAAAGCTCCATCTGTTCTACTGTCTTCATAGCATCTTAGACTACTGAGGTTGGCGTCGTTTTTTCATAAGTTCCTTAGCCCTTTCTGTGTACGGATTCGGGAGCGCCTCGTTTTCAAGTTTGTTGCCTTCCGAAAAAAACTCCTCTACCCCGCGCCCTCTTGCTTTACCCTCTTTAGTGTGCATGTCCAAGGCGAAGTCGGGAATTTCCAGCCGTTTGCCCTCCGCTCTTTCGGTGTAGACCACGTTTTGCAGGTCGTCGACGATTCGGGTTTTGGGGCTGCGGCAAAGACACACGACGGCGTTGACCATGAACAGCTTGTAGGCGTCGTCGTTTAGCCTGCTTTTGGAGGCTTGGTATTCCTTAAACAGGGTCTCCACAAGGATGGGTGCCATGGGGTTAGCGCAGCCGATGTCTTCGGAAGCGATTATCTTAAGCCTGTTCCACAGTGCGGTTGGGTTGAATTCTTCCAATTCGACAGCAAAATGTGCCGCTTCATACTCCATGCCTCGGCGTATGCATTTCTGCAAGGCACTTAGCAACTCGTAAAGGTCGTAGCCGTTTGGCGTGTTTACCATGGATGTTCCCTTTTTCTTCCATTGTGGCTGCGGGGTTAATAGCGTTTGTCCACTTTTTAGAAAATAAAGCCCGTTCGCTATTTTTTTTGCGTAGTTAAACGGTCAGTGAATAAAAACATATATAGAGTAGGTGAATAGTTGGCTGGGGAACTTCTAATGAAAGTGGGGCTCTATGGATTTGGCAGAGCAGGAAAAGCCGTAGCGACGGTGTTACTGCAAAACCAAGAAGCACATCTTTGCTGGGTTATCCGCAAATCAAACGTTCTACAACACCGGTCTGTTCCAGAATTTTTAGGCATAAAAAGCGGGGATGAACAAGGCTTGATCTTCCCTAAAGATGAACTGACCCCCCAGCAACTTTTCGACAAATATCCTGTAGATGTAATTATCGATTTTTCTTCACCTCAAGCCATACTATCCTACGGTGAAGAAGCAGCCAAACGAGGAATAGCCTTGGTAACTGCAATACCCGCGTACCCTGATGAAACCGTTGCTTTTCTAAAAAAAATATCACGCCAAACAAAAGTGCTCTGGTCACCCAACATCACGATTGGCATCAATTTCTTGATGTTGACCGCTAAAATCCTCAAAACCATTGCTCCCTACACCGACATCGAGATCATTGAAGAACATTTCAAAAACAAAAAAGAGGTCTCGGGCACAGCCAGAAAAATATCTGAGATGTTATGTTTGCGAGACATCGATATTAAATCAGTTCGTGCAGGGGGTATTGTTGGTCGTCACGAAATCATCTTCGGGTTTCCCTTTCAGACAGTCCGCTTAATTCACGAATCGATAACACGAGAAGCCTTTGGCAATGGCGCCTTATTTGCAGCTAAGAGCATTATCGAGAAAAAAAACGGCTTCTACTCTATGGAGGACATATTAATACCCTATTTCAACCTGAAATAACCTCTCAACCTCCACCAAACACGGGCGCCTTCATCTATCTTTGTTGTTGCTTTAGGTTCCAACTTAACTTTAAATGCGGTGCCTAAACTTCTGTCTTGGTTATTTTGCGCCATTTAAACACCATCCACGATAAGGAGGTGAAAAAATGAAAAGAACCGTTCTTGCATCTCTAGCGTTGGTAGCAGTGATAGCTGCTTCAGCCATGTTGTTGGTGCCGCAAGCACAGGTCGATTCGCAGTCCACAGCACAAGACTACGTGGGCTACGAGACAAGAATCATCCAGAACGAGCCAACCATACTGAGTATCGATAACAGCAGCATGCCGCAGCTTCTAATTATTGAACAGCAAATAGACGGGCTTACGGAAGGCAATCTCACCATAAACGGGCAAGTTTACGTTTACCCTGACGACTTAAACTTCTCCAGTTACCAGTATGTAGCCTTGAACCCCATGACTGGAGAAGGATTCGTAAGAATCAACGGCAACATCACCCTCAACATGACCGAGCCATCCACCCTTTGCCACTGGGTCGTCGCGCATTTTACCGGTTTACTGTTGGATCCCAACGGAACTATGCTGGCACCTGAAAACTACACCAGCACTAGCACCTTCAGACTAAGCGGCACAGGCATGCTCAGCGACGTTGACGGTTTTGGAGTCGGGGTATCCTCCTTTGTTCCACCCAACTATACAACCCAGGCAATTCACCAGTTCGGCTTCATCAAAGGCTGGCCCGACATGGCTGAATCCACGGGGTCAAATTCCACAAGCTCATGATAATTTCCACAACAGGAATCGTACAATTATTTCCTCCCTTTTTATACTCGGAAAACCCCCGTTTCGAAGGGCATTTGCGGTTGCATTGACTATTTTTTGTGTTCCGCTATGAAGCCCTTGACGTCACTGATGAATTGGAGGGTGCCTTTCTCGATTTGGTCTGCTAAAGCGTCTGGGTTGCTGAAGTCTGGGGTGTCCACTAAAACTGCTTTGGTGATGTAGTCGGTGCCTTTGGTGGTTTCTGCAAGGGGGTGCTTGTTCCAGCCGCCTTCCACAAACCGCTTCCAGTGTTTTGCCTGCGCCGCTTTGTTGTAGCCTGATAGCCAAACCTCAAACGTGACTGTGTCATGGATGAACAGTATTACGATTTTGAGGTTTTGCTGCTTCAACGTTTTGGGGAAGAAGTAGAAATAGGAGAAGTCCATGAGTCCAAACTGGACCTCTGACACAAAGTAATCTGGGTGCCTGTTTTTTAGGTGCAGCCTCAAGTCCTGAAGGTAGCCCATCAAGCCTTCGTATGCTGCTCTCACGGCGCCCTTCCGCAGCTGCTTTCGGTATTCGTCTAAGTATTTGTAGAATGGCTCTTCTTTGGTTGGCTGCTTCATTTCCGTACGCCTCTGACTGCTGGTTGGCTCAGGAGTGAAAATAAACTTTTCGACACTCCCAAAACCTCTCAAACAGACGCAAACAGAGATGAATAACCTAACGAAAACGCCATGAAGCAGTGCACTAAAACTATTAACCGTCCACCCAAATAGAAGGGTATGGCTAACCCTTTAACTGCGGACCTAATCGCGCCCTGCGGCATGAACTGTGGCATCTGCAAAACCTACCTCGCCTACAGCCGCGGCGTGCCCTACAAAAAAGGTGCAGTCTCCCACTGCCCCGGCTGTCTGGTGCGCAACAAGAACTGCGCGTTTATCAAACGGGACTGCGAAAAAACCCGAAAAAAACAGGTTCGCTTCTGCTACGAATGCGCCGACATGCCCTGCCCGAATCTGGCCCGAATTGATGCGTTGTACCGTGCACGTTACGGGATGAGCATGGTGGAAAACCTAAACGCTATCCAAAAAAACGGCATGGACGCCTTCCTTAAAAGCCAAGCCGAAAAGTATCGTTGCCCAAACTGCGGCGACCTCATCTCGGTGCATGACGGGAAGTGTTATGCGTGTGGCTATCAAGGAGAAAAACCTAAAGGCAACAACCCAAAACACCGCTGGACCCCAACAAAAAAGGTGATTAAAAAATAAGCGTTTCAGAGGGTGCTTCTGTGGGAACATACATTCGCGGAGTACTTGGTTCTGCAACAAACGTAAATTAGTCCCTGCTTGATTATACGTTAATGAGGTAGTTTTTCGTGAAGTATGGAATACTTTTCACCGACCAAAATGGCGACTCACACTTCAAGGACGGCGAAGTAGATTTTGAATTGGTAAATTTTGCACCTCCAGCCCCTCCCGTAGGTCTCACAAGCTACACTCCTGCCAGCCAACTTGTCTTTTTTAAACTTCCCCCAGATTGGTTTGGTGACTGGCATCCCGCACCCAAACGGCAGTTCTTTTGCTGTCTTTTAGGCGAAATTGAACTTACAGCCAGCGACGGAGAAACACGCATTTACCGTGCAGGCGAAGTCTTTCTCCTGGAGGATACTTGGGGGAAAGGTCACAAAACAAGGGTTACCTGCAAAGAGGATTTTCTGGCTGCAATTGTACAGTTAGCACAATGAACCCTAAGTGCGCGACTCAGCATTCCACAGTGGAACTCGCAATATTCCATTTTTTCAGCGTTTACCCTAAAGGTCGTGATATAGATGAAATTAGGCAAGTTATCGTTCCTTAGTTGTGTTTGTGTTGATGGCTGGGTGGTTGGGATGCAGTTATTCACTTTGGGTTTTATTCTTCAAAGATGAACAGTTCATCTATTGTGGTTTTTAGTGTTTCAGCTATTTGGTGCGCTAAGACTAATGATGGGTTGTACTTGCCTTTTTCTAGGTAGAGGATTGTTTCTCTTCTGACCCCAACCGTTCTTGCCAGGTCGTCTTGGGTTAGGTCGTAGCGTGCCCTGAACTCTTTGATTCGGGTTTTGAACTTCATCAGAAATCCCCTTTTTTGGCGTAGTACCAACTTAGTAAACCAAACGAGATTCCCGCGACAAGCATTATGGCGATTACAACCCATCCCGTTTCCAGCTCTGGTAAGTTAAAAAACTCGTCCCCAAATATAATTAACATCAATGTGGAAATCATGAATGCGAGGTTTATCCAGTAGGTTCCCATCGCCGCTTTGCCTTGTATCTTTGATGTGCGTTCGTCTTTGCTTGGGTATCCTGCTTTTCTGTCTCTTTGGTTTTTCCAGATGACCAGTATTCCCAGCAGGATAATCAGCGCCGCATTTAGAGTAAGAATTATTGGCCATTCAAACCCGGCCATGTTATTCACCTCCGCGTTTTATTGCTCTTTTTTGGGTTGCGATTAAGCCGATTCCAATTATTCCCAGCACCGTGGCTATGCCTGTTGTTGTTTCGCCCAGAACTGCTCCCTCAAACATCAGCGCCGCGCCAACTAAACAAATCACTATTCCCGAAGCGAAGAGTGCTTTTCTGATTTTGTTCGTGGTTTTCGACCTCCATTTAACTATATCTAACATTTTATTATCTTTTTCTAACATAGAGTTATGTATTTCTAACTAATAAATATTTGGCAACCCCTCCCATCATTAACCAATAAAAAAATCTGCAAACAGAATTTGCCCCCTACCCATAGAGCTACTCGAACTCATCCATGCCCGTTCTCGCTCTACACTTCATCTCTCCCTTCCACCAAAACCCTAAAAACTGGGAGACGATGTTGATTCGTTGGGGGATGATGTTGCCGTCCCAGCCTTAGGGCAAAGTAAAATTTTCTGGAAGTTCTGATTCCTTATGCAGTTACTGTTGTCGCTAGTTATATGTTTTTTCTATCCTAACAAGAACATAGCTGGAATTATGTTATCCCTTTTTTGGCTTTGAAATTTTTAATTCTCATTGGTCTAACAAAGACTTCATCTAGAAATTCATCAGTAAATTGCAACACTTCATCAGCATCGGAAGGTGCAACTTCTTTTAGAGGATCTTTTTGTGGATGTGCGCCCCAATTGCCAATCATTCTTATTGTATGTGCCACATCTTTTAGTGTAGGATTAATTATCCTTCTATTGTATAAATCATCTATTTGGTTTATCAGGTCAGAATTTGGAGCGCCATTTAGTGTACATGCATTTTGTAATGCCCTTCTGCATTGTGTAACTACCGCTTTAGATGCCAAAACGCCTCGGCATTTAATTGCTTCCAGATAATCATCAGCAACATCCTTGGGAATTGCTTGGTCTACATAAGGTACATTTTTGGGATAATAATCAACAATATCGTCTATCTCGATTGGGATAGTATGTTGATACTCGTCTGGAAAACACCTACTATCAGGCATCTGGAAATAAACACCTTTATCACAACCGTTACAAAATAAAACGAAGTCGTGATTTGCGCCCTTTCCAAAAAAAGAGCATTTTGTTTTGCAATGCGGACACATAAAGGATTTAATATATAGTTTAGCCATTTTTTCCCCTCATCACTGATTGCTATCTTATATTGCGAGTTTTTATTAAATGTCTTTTTGGTAGCAGTATTACTAGCAAAAATCGGTAGGTTATTCTTCCGAAAAGTGGTCGTGAGAAAAAAGCGCTTCAAAAGTTAAACAGGTGCGGCTCTTTATTACTTCCGAAGAAGGTTTCTTATAGGCAATTAGGTATATATTGCTTTGAAGTTTAATGTCAGTTGCAGAACTACTTCCCTTTGTAGGAGTCGTCTCACTTGCTATTGCATCAAGCGTTATAGTTTACCATTTTGGAAAATGGCGACAAAAGAACGACTCTGATAGAGAAGAAATGAGAAGGAAAATCGATGAACTTTGTTTAAAAGTCGATAAGATTCCAGAGGAGCTTTTGTCCAAATCAATTGACATGTATAAAATGTGGGAAAAGATGAATGATGATTCCACGGTAAATAGTAAAAACAGGAAGCCTGTAGCAAATGAATAGCCGTAAGGATATGCTTCTTGAAAAAGCTAGGAGTCGGACAATAACAGAAGCTGAAAGCAAGGAGCTTACACGTATTCTAGAAGAGGAAGCACGAATTGCTAAATCTAACGGAGACGTTTTGGGTGCAATCATAATATTGGGACTTCTAGCCTTCTTAGGTGCGTTAGTTGCGGAACTTTTTACAGACTAAAATTTTTTCTAATTCGTTGACTAACTGAAAAAAGGTTCGTAAATAGGAAGATTTTTCCTCTTCCAAAAATAAGAAAAGTCTTTTATGTGTAATCGGCAGCAACCCTTGTGGTTGCTCGCTTCTAATATTTCCTCCTATGTACTCTCTTCTGCATTCATGTCTACTGAGAATTTTTTAGGAGCCCCTCCCAAAGGAGGGGACGCCAACCCCCCGAGAGCGAAGCGAGGTGGGGAAGCTTTGGGTGCCCGAGTCTGGGAGGGTATGGGAACCTGAAGGTACACCCGAGGGGGTAGGTTGGCGCTGAATTGAAAAATTCTCCCCCATGGTTTATGTTTCTGACGACTGTTTATGCCCCTTCGAACCAGACCTTTTGAGACCTCTAAATACACCCTTCAGGCTAGCTTTGAGGCTATTCTGGTTTGCTTGCTCAATTAGTGCTGTCACTTTCTTTAGGTCAAGGTCATCAACGTTTTTTCCTGTTATGCGTATGGTTCTGGTTTCTTTCAGTTTATCAAGCGATATTTTGAAGATGTTGTCGGGGTCATCTATTTCTCCAAACATTCTGGCGGTGTCTTCTAAAAGCACCATCCTTTGCCAGTCGCTCTTGGGCAATGGAAGCTCGATTATGATTTCCTTCTCCAAGGGCTTAATTGTTTGTTCTCCCGTTTTTGCGAACCACTTCCCGTCATGGCTCTCGATTTTTCCCATCAGTTGCAAACTGGTAAGATATTTGTGAACGGTTGACCTGTGCTTGTCCAGTTTCTTCCCGATTTCAATGGCGCTTATTCCTCCTTTCGCGCTACTTTGTTGCACCAAACTGAAGCATTTGTCTAAGTTGTCCATTCTTTCATGGTCTTTTTTCATTGACATTGTCGCGACACAACCGCAAAATGGTGTTGTAGCTACTTATCTTTTGTGTTACAAATGCAAACGGTAGAAAATCAAGGCAGTTACCGAGAAACGCTTGGAGATTATGACTTTAGTTCGGATGATGGAGTTCACGAAATTGACCTTCACAACGAGTTCTGGAGTCATGGCGAGTTTGAGCTTGTAGGGCATGGCGAGCGAACTAACAACCAATGCGGCAAGTTCAAGAAGTTTATGGGCTGCCTAAACATTGAGGGGCATAATCAAGCTAGGCATTTTCTGGGTAACTTGCCTAAAGACTCAGTTTTCGTTAAGCCAATTTATCACTCGTGCGATAAGCCAACTTGCCCAATCTGCTTCAAATTTGGATGGGCGGTCAGAGAAGCCACGCGGATGGAGGCACGTTTACGGGAATCCTCCCATAGATACGGCTTAATCGAACATATTGTGGCGTCAGTTCCAGCGAAGCTATACGGACTGAACCTTGACCAGTTGCGGAAGGCAGCCGTCAAGGTCTTAGATAGTCGCGGAATCATCGGTGGTTCCATGATATTTCATGGCTTCAGATATGCCAACCGTAGGGAAGCTAAACGCAAAGGCGTTCCTTTCGGTTGGCGCTGGAACCCGCACTTTCACGTCTTGGGCTTTGTTGGCGGGGAAGGCTATGGTAAATGCCGAAAATGTAAAGGTGCAGATTGCTACACTTGCAAAGGTTTCGAAGGAATCACCAGAATTGAGAACAAGAAAGACGGGTGGGTCGTCAAAGTTTTAGAAAAACGCAAAACTGTGGGTGGAACATGCTGGTACCAGCTTAACCACTGCTCAATCCGTCGAGGTAAAAAGAAGTCTCATGCGGCAACTTGGTTTGGCGTTTGTAGCTACGGCAAACTCAAGCCGATTAACACTGAGGATGTTGGTATCCATACGTGTCCAATTTGCAACTCTAAGCTCGTTCAAATTCGATACTTGGGCAACTTTGCCGAGTTAGGACCAGTTTCTCGACGCGGCGAGGTGCTGAGCATGTTTGGCGCTGATGGCAAGCCCCTATGGGAGGTTGTGAAGGAAACAAAGTTTAGGAGGTATAGCGGAAGCTATGAATCGCCAATTTAGACGCAGAGTTGAGCGGGAATGGAACAAAATTAAACTGGGTGCTTCCTGTACAAAATTCATTGAGCAAAATAACCTGTTCACTATTCCCTACGTGATTTACTTTCAAGTGGTCAAAGTCAGTGACGATTTGATGTGCGTTTACAACGTGGGGTTGTTTCAGTTTAGAGACGGTTCCGGTTTTGCTAAACGTGTTACCATTTGTCACTACGTTAATAATCTCTTTAGAAGTTTGGGTTCTGTCGAACTTGGTTTTACTCCTGAAAATGAGCTTGAAGAAGGGGACGAACTTGACGCTTAGTTTGTGCATCGTTTGGCTCTTGCGGAACATTCGGCAAACAAGGGAGCGACACGCGAGGCGGAAGCGAAGCGACGCCGAGCGTTTGCGAGGAATTACTGGGCTGAACGTTGGCTTGTGAAACTTGATAAAGCCAGCTCAAATATTATTAGGTGAAGGAGGGAAGGGTTTTCCATTCTAAAGGAGAGTCGATGTACAGCAAACTGTTAAAAGAGTATGGGGTTAGCAAGCGTGTAAGTGACGTTTTGTTTTTTGTTTTTCTTGATGATGAATTAGAAAAGTACCTTCCGCTCTTCAGACAAGCTGTTAAACAACCTATTAGCTTGAAGCCGTTTATTTCCGAGTTGCAGAAAGAACTTAACACTGGTGCCTTTAGTCACACGACAAGTGCAATGTACCATTTCCTTGCAACCGATGACAATTTTGGAATTTTTACAAGAGACTACGTGAGGCGCTGCTGTGACATGGTGGAATATATTACTAAGCGTAAAGTTGCGCCTAAGTTACGGCTTGAGTCTGAGGTTGAAAAAAAGCCTCTTGGACGCGTCATTGGCTTATTTAATAGACAAAACGCTAGACACTTTCCTAATGGCTTGCTTGAAGCACTGGCTCAATTCAACGAAGTGATTTACTGTCCAGCTAAGCATGAACATGTTACTAGCGAGGAGAGTCGAATGTTTAGCGTTGCCGATGCGATTGCTGTTACTTTTATAACCGTGCGTTTATGCCAACAGTTAGACGATTTTCAACGGAAGTATTGAAGTTGATACCAGAAAAATCGCTGAAAGTGTGGGGGTTATGCTGGTTTTTTGAAGTATGTTATTCCATCTGCTTGGCACACGAGTATGCAGTCGTCTTTGATGGCTTGTTCAATTTCTTCTTTCGTTCTGCAAACAACTGGAATCCATGTGCTTGATGCTTCATCAAATAGGCTGATGTAGTGTTCGGTCTGGTTGGCATGTTTGTGCCCTAGCATTTGCTTAACAAATAGTAGGCTCTTTGTTTGGTGGTAAGCCTTAGAACCACTAAACCGTCTAAAGTCGTACAATTGAATCTGCTTCAGTTCTGGTTTATCGTACTTTTTAGCTATGAGGTTTCTGCAATGGCGATAATTATTTCCAAAGTTCTCGCTTGTTGTCTTAAAGAGGCTGTCATTAGCGCCTAGACGCTTGTTAATGATGTAGGTTTTTAAAAGCTCTAACGATTTAGTTCTAAGCTTTCCTTCACGCCCGATTGTATGTTTCGCGCCTGTGATTGATACAATTCCTGTTGCTAAATCGATGTCTCTAAGCTTTAGCCACGTTAGCTCAATTGGTCGTGTTCCTAAATCCTTACTCATCGAAAGTTTAACACTCATTTCAATTCTTGCATGATTAATCAAAAAATCAACTAATTCTTCTTTGGGGGCTTTACGTTTCTTGCTGTAGCGTGGATAAAATGGCTGTTGCCATTTTGCGTCAACTGATTTGACAAAGCAAGTATAAGCTTCGATAAGGTTCTGTTTGTGACCGTTGGAGACTTTGCGTTTTCCTATGTGAAGTTTTACTGCTTCGGGGTCTGAAGTGTCACAGCTTCTTTCCAAATTTCTCAGGAGCTTGGCTACTTTTCTAACTGTGGTTTCCTCGTAGCCATTTTTTGTCATCCATAACATGACGTTTGTTATGTTCATCTTTCCGAGTTGAGTAGGGCTTTTTTGGGTTTGTTCAAGTTTTTGTTTCATTGTTTTATTTCCTCCTTTTTCGCAGAGCCCTTTTATTCAACTGGGACGACTGTTACCCTTGGGGGATGATGTTGCCGTCCCAGTCTGATTGGGAAAGATGACGAACAACAGGCGCAGACCCCAAATATTAAATTTAAAACACTTCCCATTATTTGGAATTAATGGGAGGACGCGTATCTGGGACCCAGTAGCGAATACCAATGTGAAAAATGCCGCAAAGTATTCTCAAGTACCGATTTGGGGTCAAACAAATTTTGTCCTACTTGTAAAAGTAATCTTACACCGCATCTTCCATCGAAATACTGGATGTTCCAATTCAACCCTGAAACTTACGATTGGTTTGGCTGGATTCGCTCAAAGCCAGAAACCGAGCAGTGGTTAACAAGTCGGTATATTAGATTTATCTGCAAAGATGACAAGGCAGTTATTTGGTGCTCAGGTGAAAATGGGGGAATACTTGCGATGGGTCTGGTAACAACATATCCACAAAAGAGCGCTCTTGCTCCAGAACAAGCATTACATTACCGAAAAAAAGATGATGTGATGAAATTTTTGAAAAAGCCCAGTGTCATCATAAAATACACAAAATTATTCGTTGACAGACCAATTCTTCAAGATAAATGTCGAAAGGACAAAATTCTTTCATCTATGGATGTATTCAAGAATCCTGAAGGAACTAACTTTAAAATAGCAAAAAAACATTGGAATAGAATTATAGATTTAAATGATGTTTGATGCCTACTTAACGTTCGTTAAAACCCTAAATACACCAGTGTGATGTAAGCCTTGATGGAAAGCCAGAGCAAAAAGTTCCATTTTCAAGAACTCAACTGGGTCATCAGTTTCCCCGCCAGCGGTAACTGCGGCAAGTACCGAGACTATGCTGTTGTGCTTTTGGAGCAGCAAAACGGCAGCCCCCAAAGCGTGCAGCGCCTTACGTTGGGTGAAGTTTTGGACCGTGTCGAACTTGACCTGCATTACCCTCACACCGTTGGCTACTACAAAACCTGCATTGGGCAAGACGCTGATTTTAAGCCCGACTACCTTGAGCTCCGCGAAATCCGCACGGTCGAGGAGTTTTGGGCGTTTCTTAACGCCGCCAACCTCTAACATCTGGCTGCACGGCGGTTTTGGGGCAAAAAGAAAAATAGGCAGGAACGCACAGTTAAACTGAAGGAATGTTGATTATGAAGCAATGCAGTTTTTGTGGCTGCGACCTTACAGATGAGGAAGCCATAGAGTCCGGCGGCAAAATCCTATGCGAGGAATGCTACATGGAGGCATCCAACCCGCCCAAAGCCTGCGACCCCCTCGCTGTTGCCTCAGCAGTTTCGCTACGCAAGCAAATGGGGCAAAAAGGCGCTGAAGGGTTAACTGAGCAGCAGAAAAAAATCTACCTTCTCATCATGGAACGACGCCAAATCACCCGCGACGAAATCCAGCAAACCATCAACCTCACACCTGACGTTCTCGAATCCGAATTTGCCACCCTACGCCACTGTGAACTCATACGCGCCCACAAAGAAGGCAGCAACGTCTATCTTACCCTCTGGTAAACCCGCGGAGTAGCCATGAGCAGCCAAAGTCAAACTTTCACCCTGCCCGACGGCAGACAACTTGGATACGCCCAAGAAGGCACAGGTACCCCAGTCATCTACTTTCACGGCACCGCAAGCAGCCGCCTAGAAATCCAGCTCCTCAAACAACTCACAACCCACGGCAACCTACGCCTAATCGGCATCGACCGACCCGGATACGGCTTATCCACGTTCAACGACCGCACCCAACTCCGAGACTTCTGCCCCGACGTTACCGCCCTTGCAGACCACCTTGGCATAGACGAGTTTGCGGTGCTCAGCTGGTCAGGAGGCGGACCCTTCGCCCTCACCTACACAGCACTAAACCCGCAGCGGGTAACACGCCTCGTAGCCGTCGGCTGCCCCTCACTACCATTTGACCCCGCAACAGCCCACAACGGAAACCCACTGGTAAAATTCGCCATGAAAAGCCCCTTGATTGCAAAATTCGGGTTAAGCATGTTTCGGCGGTCAGTTTTTAATGCTAACCACGACCTCGAAGGCTACTTGGCTTCACGCAGTGGAAAAAACATGGTTGCCGACTGGCCGAAACCTGACGCCTGCTTTTTTTCAGACTTGGCATGGCTCAAAGTTATGTACGGTGCAATGGAGGAAGGGTTTAGGCAAGACGGCTGCAGCGTAAAAGCGGTTTACCAGGAGCATATGCTTTTCATGAAACCCTGGAATGAACCCCTCAAACAGATTCCCAACGGCAAAGTGACGCTTTGGCAGGGCGCCCAAGACAAAACCTGCCCCGTGGACAACGCCCAAAAAATCGCCGAAATCCTCCAAGGCGCCAAAGTGGAGGTTTTCCCCGACGAAGGTCACTGCCTCATGTTTGCCAAACCCGCCCAGCTTAGCAAAGCCTTGGTTTCATAGCAAAAATTCACGCGCACCACGCACGGTTTAATCCCCTTAATTTTTGGGTATAACTTTTTCTGTACTCTAAACTTGCTTGTTTTCAGGAAAACTTGCTCATAAAGGAACTGTTGGGGAACATTTGAGAAGAGCGGAACGGAACATCATGGCTTCTTTGATGATGTCATAGAAAATCAGCTATCAAACATGTAGTAACCTCAGAGCCCCAGTAAAAATGAACGTGCAATAGTTGTAAATAAGGGTTAACTGCATATTTTGCTGTATTTGAAATGCATTTCACGTAACCCATTAGGGTTGTTTCAGGTATTGTGAGCTTACCGAAAAAATTGGTGAAGAAAAATGGAAAAAACAAAAAGGTTAGCTCTGTTGGGTCTCCTGCTCTTGGTGTCCATTGGCTCTGCTGTTGTAGCGCAGGCAACACATGTTTTTCAGAGTTTTGGCGCCGTTGACGAGGCCGAAATCAGTATCCAAACTGCATCAGTTACTCTTATCCTCTCTGCCGAGGAACGTCAAGCGGCTATTAACCTTGCATTGGCAGTTCCCCAGATACAGCAACTGATAAACGCCACCACCAACTACACCGCCACCGCCTCCGAAATCTTTGACATACACGAAGTCAACGGCGACATCACACTTACCCCCAAAGAAGGCTTTGCAGTAGTCACTATACAACTTACCACGGACTACGGCGACGAGTTTGGCGTCCAAACAGCCAAAGCCACCGTGGACCTAACCCACAACCAAGTCACCAACACCGACATCCAACCCGAGGCTCGCAAACCAAAAATCCAAACCAACACGATGCTTCCCCAAGAACTCATCCAAAACGCCTCCGAATACGACGGCGTAGTCGTAACGGTCACGGGTAAAGTAAGTGTTTTGGGCGAAGTTTTCGGCTCCCTGTTCGTGCTGGACAACACCGTAACCGTATTCTACAGCCACCAAGACGCAACCGTTGACGTATCCAACATCAGCAACGGCGACACAGTCACTGTCACAGGAAAATTCACCGCACCTGACACCCTCTACGCCCTATCAATCGAGAAAACCTAAGAGGGAAAAAGACGTGAAAACCAACCGCAACCTAAACCTCCCTTTCTTTCTAAACCGGAGGCGCCGCAAATGAAAACGATGCAAAAAACCGTGCTCATGGCGGTGTTGTTTGCAGTTTCAGCCTTCACTTTCGCCCTCAAAGTCCTCATGCCTACCTCCACCCGCATAATCATACCCGGAGAAGACCCCATAATCGTTGGCGAAATCCTCCGATACACCCAGCTTGACGTAGCCATAATCAGCGTCGCAACCATAATCCTAGCCGCAAGCAGCTTCTATCTCCTGTTCGCAAACTCCTTTGACACAAAACACACCACCCTCTCATCTAACCCGAACCCCGAAGCCTCAGAAATTGACTTAGCCTTTGCCCTCCACCTGCTAGACGGCGACCGACGCAAAGTCCTCAACGAAATAGTCCAAGCTAACGGCGAAATTCTGCAAAGCGACCTACACATAAAAACGGGGTTCCCCAAAACGAAGATAACCCGAATCCTCGATTACCTTGAACTTAAAGGGCTGATAACCCGGAAAAGCTACGGTATGACCAACAAAATAATCCTGAACAGGGAAAAACCTGCCACCTTAAAACAGACCCAATGACGACGTTGACCACAGAAACCCGTTTCCTTCTTTGATGGTGTGTGGTGGGCCGTACCGGATTTGAACCGGTGATCTTCGCCGCGTGAGGGCGACGTCCTAGCCAACTAGACTAACGGCCCAATTGCCCAGCGGTAGATGAAAACTACATATTCGCCCTTCATAAAACCTTTCCCCTCCAACGCCCACACCAAAGGCAGGTGCAACACAGAAATGAAGAAACCCAGCTTCGAATTAGCAAAAGACCATGAGCAATTCCTGATTTTTCTCTGCTTTACCGCCAGCGGACTGGCAGGCTACATCCTAACCCACTTGGTGTACCTCTAAAACCCACGAACATGAACACTGCAGATTCGGGGCGGGCAGAAAACTTTAAAACGGTTCTCCTCATTCTTGGATGTGGTCACTCCCAATGCTGCGTGCCGAGGTAGCTCAGCCTGGGAGAGCGCTCGGCTGAAGACCGAGTTGTCGCATGTTCAAACCCTGCCCTCGGCACCAACAAATTCTCCAAAAATCTTTTTTCTCAAAATATGCGCTTGTAACTTTTGAATTAAACCGCCCGCCAATCTGTATATTCAATCTTGGTATTCAAATCAAACACATGTTGTTTCCTGCACAAAATATGTATGGGTATTTTTCAGAAGCACTTAAACGCATCTATAATTGAGGAGAATATGTATGAGGGCTGAGAAATTTAATAAACTTTTGTTTGTTACAGCAGCTTTTGTAATACTTCTTGGAACTACAGGTTTGGCGAGTTGCCAAAGCTACCCTGTAGATGTCAGTGATGGTGAATTCACTGGATACCCTGGGGTCAATGAATGGGCTGGCTATGAATACAGCAGGGCCAACCCCACTGATTTGGGTTCTTATGGATATTACATTTACCAAAACGACTACATTTATATGATGCATGACATCGCTATCGATGTTTCACCTAACGCGGGCGACTTCAACTACTTTAAGATAACATTTGCAGATGGTGCCGTTATGATAATTACGGTCAATGTTGATGGAACAGCATCCCTGCTTCTTGATGGCTCTGATGTGACAACTGACCCCGAATATGACTTCGCGGCTGGTTCCTCTTTTGGTCCTTCACCTAACTCTGATATCCCACATCGAATGTATGAAATCCGTGTACGTTACACTTCTGCACCCGTAAACCTAATTGGAGTATTTGACAAGATTGAGGACGATGGCGATGTCCTTGACTTTTTTTGAACTTCCCGAGTCGCCTTCTGGAACGTTGGCAGCTTTTTCAGCGGGCATCGTAGCGCTCGCCTCGTTGAAGATTGTGTCAAAACGAAAACAAAGCAAACCCGCCAAACTGTAACAGGCTAACAAGCAGCTAAGAACTGCTTGCACGCATCCTTTTTTTGTTGACGCTTTTCAAATGTAGTTGTCAGTTTCTCTAATCTCCCTGCCGTTAGCACCTGCAAATCAACTTTGTGTACTCGCTGACTTCTCTTTTCCGTTGACACGAACCGAGAACCGTGTTCATGTTGCTTTGGGGGCGTTTGGGTGTTCTGTGGGTTTTATTTGCCCTGCCCACGTTTTAGGGAGACGGCTTTAGGCATTCGGGTTTCGTTTTTCATAAGCCATCAAAAGCGTATCTGCCTCCTCATATTGCCTTGGTAGACTTTTCCGAGGCACCTTCACTTCAGTTAAATCAAACATTTATTTGGCTTTCTTTAAGCTACCTTTTCTTTGGAACCAAACCTCTTCAACGGATAATCAAGTAGCAGGAATTGAGAAGACCCTTTCTATGTGCACCAAACGGTGTGTACGAAATTAGCATCAACCTGTCAATCATGTAACAACGGTTCAAGGACGGCTTATGCTATCCCTTGGCATCACACAACTTTTCAAAATCCACAATATCCCACACGCTGCCTCCCCAAACAAAAATCAGCGGTTGAACTTTTTCCCAAAAAACTCTAATTAAACGAGCACGTAATAACGCCATTATGAACGACTGCGATGGCAAAGGCTTCGTTTGCTGGTTGGCTCTAGATATACTTCTTCGGGGATGCTTGTGACTCAAGTCTCTAACGAATATATTGATGCCGCCATCGAAGAACTGACCGCTTTGCTTGGAGTTAAAGAAAGTATTTCTCCAAAAGCAATGCTGGAACCTTTGCATGCAGGAAAAATCCAAGAATGCATAACCGCAATCGCGAATTACCTTGGGTTGCCGGTTTCAATAATTCTAACCGTGACTCCACAGAACTTGTACGGCGACAAAAATAGGGTGAACGGGGTTCCAACTTATTCCTCGCAGCCAACCCAAACTGTGGCTGCCCAAGTCTTCCTTCCCGACCGTCTCCCCCTTTATGGCTCGTCTGCCTTAACTGGGCTCCCCATCAAAGTGCAAGTAAGTGAGGAATGCACAAAAAACCCTGACACCTTCGTGGCAGTTATGGCACATGAACTCTCCCATGTGGTTATGCATTCACTTTGGCATCCTCAAAAACACAACGAAATTTACACTGACCTTGCTGCTATGCTCTTAGGTTTCTCTGAAATCGTCCAGATAGGACGCAAAACAACAGACGCTACACAACACTACTCCACAACAACCACAACGACCACAACCTACGGCTATTTATCAGACGAATCATTCGCCTATGCCTTCCACAAGGTTCAACAATCCCTCACAGAAAAAAGAAATCTTGAAAATGACCTGCGAAACCAGATCATGCAACAGCTTAGCTCTTACCAGGAACAAATTCGTGATTTCAAAGAAAAAATCGTTGAACTGGAAAAGTTAGCTGACTACTTGGATAAACATCCAAACAAGAGACTCGCAGAAAAAGATGCCCAAACAATTGTAGAACTGCACCGAGTAGACCGAATGGACCTTTTGGAAGCAGTCAAAAATAAGAACCTATCCAAAATGGAAGAAATGACTGAAGCGTCTGTAATTTGGCTCCGCGTAACAGGGCATTACACTGCCCAAAACGCAGACCGCTTACGTGATGCCCTTAGAAACATAGAGTACTTGATTTGGGCTTTAGACAAAGATTTGGAAAAAGTAGAAACCGAAATTGGCCTTCTGAAGAAGTATGTCGGGTTTTGGGGTAGGTTCGGGGTAAATCGGTAACTGAAAAGCAATTAGCTTTTTTTTGAACCATCACCCTTTTTCCACAAGTTTATACTCTTTGGCGCAATTTTTGGTCAGAGAACAATTTGTATTGACAAGCACAACCAAAAAATATATGAACCCCCGAAAAATCTAGTGCCCTTTATGGATGAAAGGCAAGGGCATGCTTTAGTTCTCTTATCAATTTTAGCCCTGTCCTTTTTCGGCATTTCTTCTTTTAGCTTCCCAGTAACTGCTCAAACTCAACCCTTCACAGTTTCTGATGCTGTCTCAGCGGGGCATGTTGACTACTGGTGGATTTCAGACGTTTCCAAAGGCGATTTAGTATTGTTAACAATTGTTGGGGACGTTGAATTCCAACTTTCGTACCCAAATTTCACTGTCATTGACCTATCCGACAAAGCCGTTCAGTTCATTGCTAACACAACCTCTGACCTCCTGTTGAGAATCACAGCAAATCCTGGAAAAAGTTACACAGTTCAGAGTACCCACCAACTTTCTAGGCAACCGATGCCATACGCGGGAAGTGGTCTTGTTAAAAATGGGGGATTTGATTACTGGACGATTTCCAATGTTCACGCTGGCGATTTGTTTTTGTTGGTTGTTTCTGGTGAAGATTTCTGGGATTGGGAAAGTCAACTTATGTATACAGATTTGTCAGTCATTGATACGATTGGGGGAACGACTACGGATACACCCAGAAATCCGAATCACATCTTCCAGTTTTACGCCAAAACTACAAACGATTTGTTGTTGAGAATTTCGCCCCCCTGGCATGGTGATATGACTTACACTGTTCAGTGTACTCATCCAATTCCCATGCATAATGTTGCAGTCACAGCGGTTTCCCCAGATAAAACTTCAGCCTTTCCCGGAGATGTCCTCAATATCTCCGCTGAAGTATCTAACCTTGGAGACTACGCTGAAACGTTTAATGTAACTGCCTCTTACGGTTCAAACCTAATAGATACAATTGTTGTCAACAATCTTACCTCTCAGGAAAAAAAGAACTTGAATTTTCAATGGGACACCACAAAAATTGCTTTCGGCAAATATACCATCTCTGTAACGGCAAAAGCGGTTCCATTCGAAGCAATGACGACAGATAACAAAATGACCAGTACTGAGATAACAATTAGAGACCCCACCGCCACGCCGTCACCTACACCTACACCAACGCCTGGACCCACATCAACACCAACTCCGACGCCCACTCCCACATCAGAACCTACGCCTACACCCACCCTTCCGCCTTCAGCCGATTTCATGGTCACAGCGTCTGCGGGACCCGGAGGCACAATTGACCCGTCGGGCGCTATGTTCACAACCTTTGGTGAATCCTTCACGTTTACTATAACCCCTGACTTTGGGTACCACATCTTGGACGTTACGGTAGATGGCGTGTCACAAGGGAACCTGTCAACTTACAAGTTAACCGATATCCGAAACAACCACGAAATATCCGTGACCTTTTCCCCAACACAAACTCCTCCACCTACGTCTACTTCCTCAGCTAGCCCAAAAGTCACCCCTACCCAGTCCGCAGTGGTTTCTCCTACGGTGCCAACGAATTCGCCTTCCCCCTCCCCTGCGCCTTCCCTCTTCAACAGCCCCTTAGTCTTGGGGGTAATAGCCTTGATAGTTCCCATTGGTGCTGTCGCAGCAGTCGCAACGGTCCTGCAGCAGAGAAAGAAAAAACATAACGGAAGCAAAAGACAAACTGAGGAAGCGTTTGCACGCGGCGAGCGTGAAAAAGCTGAACGAGAAAGAAACGAACGCGCAAGAGCCCAACGTGAGAAGGCGGAGCAGGAAAAGGCCCAGCGTGAAAGAAGCGAAAGACAAAGAGCGGAGCGAGAAAGCCGGCAAGGTAGCGCAAATTTGAATGGTTACTTCGCAACGTTGGGAGTGCCAAAGAATGCAACAAAAGAGCAGGTTAAGAAAGCATATTATGATCTTGTGCAGATTTGGCATCCTGACAAAGTTGCTCACGTTAAAAATCCCGAGTTTACTAAAATGGCTCATGACCGCTTCATCAAAATTCAACAGGCATATGAGGAAATCATGAAAGCAAAAGGCTGGACTTGAATTCTAGAATCGTAGCTTCAAGAGGGCAACTAGCCTTTTGTGCAACCTTGCTCTCGCCGTTGTTCTTTCAAGTTTTGCTATCTCTGTTTTAGTATCCGCAGATTTCTTTTGGCGGGTCCTTTGTGAAAAGCAAGTAAATAACGGCTGATACCGCACAGATTCCTCCAAACGCCCAGCCCACCGCTTGATACGAAAACAGCACCAGCAGTGTTCCTCCTACGGCGGCGCCTATGGCGCTTCCTATGCTTCCGCTGACGCTTTTGAGCGACAACATTGTGCCCCGTGACTGCGGGACCTGGTCTAAAACCAAACAGCTAAACGCTGTCCCGGCAAAGGAGAAAAACCATGCTTGGAACATGTTAAACGTCAGAGCCGTTTCAAGGGTGGGCGCCAAGAAAAAGGCTATCCCAAAAACGCTCGTTAGTAGCATGCCTATGACGCTTATTTTTTTGGCTCCAATTCTGTTAACGATGTGGCCTACAAACAAGGCTGAAACTATGAATAAACCTGAAACCGCCAGCATGATAAGGACCGTGGCGTCTCTGGAAACCAAAAAATATTCTCTATAGTATGCTATGGCGAACACTCCAAAGCTTCCGTTTCCTGCTGCTGCAAAGATGAAGCCTAGTAGGCAGGCTGATGCTGAACGGTTTGAGAGTACTTGTTTGAAGCTTTTTATGTAGTCTACTGGTTGGATAGAGCCTTTGTTTTTTGTGATAAATGATGGGAGGCTTATTATTGACAAGAGGAGCCCTATCGTTGAGATTGGGAGGACCAGAAACATGAATACTGACCTCCAGCCGCCAACGTTGGTTACGCCTACAATTAGTGGGTTGCCCACTAGTGCCGCTAAGTTTATGATTGCCATGATGTAGCTTACGGCTTTTGCTTTTCTTTGTGCAGGCATAAACTCTCCAATGAGTGTAAATGACATCACGTTCACCATCACTGTTCCGCCTCCTTCCAATGCAAACGCAAGCTGAAGGATCGTTAGTGTAGGTGCAAAAAATCCAACAATGGCGGAAACAATCACTAAAAGCGTTCCGATTAGCAAGAGTGATTTGTGTCTAAACCGTATGGTTAAGGCGCCCATCAAAAGAGCGAAAATTACTTCAGCGGCGTTGTTGACGGTGCTGAGTTGTGCAGCGACGCCGACGGGAACGTTAAAGGAGGCTGCAATGTCAACGGTTAGCAGCGACAGCATGGGTGCAGAAATGGCCACTGCAAACCCTGCCACTGCTAAGGACGGAATAACCATTCGATTATCCTCGGCTTTTTCGGACGCGTTAGCCGAAATGCCATCGTCCTGCGTAGCCATGTCTACTTTCTCTCCCCGGACATCATCTTGCTCTTTTAACGCGTTAATGGAACTTGTTCTGTTAAAAACGTTTGCTAAGTACGCATCATTTTCCGCTTCTGTGGGCAGTTACATCGTTAAAATAAACTAGAAACGTGTATTGTTGGAGAAGTAGCTCATTCGGCGGGTGACTCAGGTTCAGGCTGTGTTGAGGGCAGCTGTTCCTCTTCATCGGTTTCGCTTCTGGCATTGCGCATAGTGACTGCTGCTACTACAAATGAGAGAACTGCAAAAAGTAAAAATGGCAACATTGAGTCCAAGACGTAAACTTGAAGGTAATCTGATGGAAGGATGGAGCGCTGAATTTCTGCTTGGATGTTGATGGCTTGGAAGTTTATGAATGCAGTGAGTGCCGCGAAGGCAACAAAGACTATTCCGAACCCCGACGCAATTTGGCTGACGATTTTCCAGTTATTCATCTTTTTCTCACAGTGACTGTTGTTATGCAGCGGTTACCTTTTAAAGCATTGCCCAAATTCTTCATTTGATGACCCGAAAAGCATTAACGTAAAGAAACAAATGTTACAAAAGGAAGTGCTGTTTTGTCTACCTCTCCAAAAAACAACACCACTTGGGTTTACCGAATTTTTGACCGCCGAACTGTTTCCGTTAAAGCCAAAAACGATGGCGTCCGCAAAATTGCCGCTGTCGACCTGCAAACAAATTTTCCAATAGCCATAGACGTTCCTGAAGCCGTTTCCTTGCAGAGCATTGAGTTGGGTAACGCGTATGTTGCATCGTTAAAGGTGTACACTGCCCGAGACGTGGAGGGTGTTCCTCCAGAAAACGTGGCGTTCTTTAAGGTTTTGGACGTAGACCAATCAATCGAGGACTTCATCAAGGCATATTGGATTTACCCAAAACTGATAAAGTTTGAACTCGTGGAAGTAGAATCCATGTAGCTGAAGTATTGGGAAAAGAAGATTTATTGGATTTTGGCTAGAATTTGGGCTATTTCGTCGTAGTTGGGCTCCACTGTTGGGTCTTCTGTTGTCCATTTATAACGCACTATGCCTTCCCTGTCAAGAACAAAAATGCTGCGTTTCGCCGCGACGTAGCCTTTGAGCCCTGCGAAGTCGGGCATTTGTAGGTTGTAGGCTTGTATGGTGGCTCGGTTGTAGTCGCTTAAAATCGGAAAGGCGAGAAGGTTTTTTTCTGCAAAGCCTTTGTTTGAAAAGGGGTCATTGACGCTGATGCCTAGCACCTGTGCTTTTAGGTCAATTAAACGTGCCATGCTGTCTCGAAAAGTGCACATTTCTTTAGTGCAGACGCTGGTGAAGGCACTTACAAAAAATGCGAGAACCACTTTTTGCCCCTTAAATTCGCTTAGGCTTCGTGGTTTCATGTCTGTGTCTGGTAAGGTGAAGTCGGGGGCTTTTTCGCCCACTTGTGGCGTTTTCCCTAATTGGGCTGTGTTGGACATTAAGAAACCTCTCAGGTACATAGGGGGATGGTTGATGTATAAATCCGTTGTTATAGTTAGCCAAATGTGAAGGCGGAGGGGCAAATCTTGTTGAGTACGCACCCTGTGCAGTTGGGTTTTTTGGCGTCACATACGCGTCTGCCGTGGAATATCAGCAGGTCTGTTAAGTGCATCCACTGCTCTTTGGGCAGCAACTGCATGAGGTCTTGCTCGATTTTGTCTTGGTCCTTTTTGTCGGACAGTCCTAAACGTTGGGCAAGCCTGCGTACATGGGTATCCACTGCGATTCCCGCCGTGATGTCGTAAGCGTTGAAAAGAACGATGTTGGCTGTTTTTCTTGCTACGCCTGGGAGCTCCAGCATTTCTTCCATGGTTTTAGGGATTTGGCTGTGAAATTTCTCAACTAAGAGTTGCCCAGTTTTTTGCAGGTTCTTGGCTTTGTTGTGGTAGAATCCTGTGGAGCGTATGTCTTCTTCAAGTTCCGAAAGGCGGGCGTTGGCGTAGTCTTCGGGTTTGGTGTATTTTTTGAATAAGGCTTTAGTGACGAGGTTGACCCGCACGTCGGTGGTTTGGGCTGAGAGCATGGTTGCTACTAGCAGTTCAAGGGGGTTGGAGAAGTTTAGGGCGATTTTGGCGTCGGGGTGTTCTTTTTCGAGGAGTTGGATTATTTTTGTGGTTCGCGCTTTGGGTTCAAGGTCTTCTTCGGGTTTTTTCAAAATTGGTCCCTTCCGGTGGGTGCTGCTTTTGCGTGGTTGTTGTTGCGGAGTTATGGTTGTGCCACTATTTAAGTTGTGTATGCTTGCATAGAATGGTGTTGCTGTTGTGCAGTGAATTCCTGTTTTGATGAAAACCTATCCAGTGTTTCATAAAAGTTATGAATAAATCTCAAATTGGTTTATATTATTCCAAACATATGTGTGTGTATGGAAGCAAGGTGAAAAAAATGAAAAATAACTTAAATAAACATCTCGAAGAAAACGCCGCAAGGTACCTCACAACCCCCGCTCACTTAAGCCTTAAGGCTTGCACGTAGCCAAAAACAACAATGAGGTGACACATGAAAACAAACAAACCCAAAAGCAACGACTCAAACTTCCCCTTTTTTAGTTATAAGAACCCCCTTTTTCCACAGCCAACCACAAACATCTCAGCTTAATGTTTGAATGTTCGCAACCTCCCCCGTGTCAGCCCAAATTCCAACCGCAATTCGGTTAACCTGCTCTGGGTAAACCTTGTCCAGCGGCAACGTCACATACCAGTAAGGAATTAACTCCAGTGAGGCTTCGTCTCGGGGGTGGGGAACAAACTGTGCGGACGCTTCTGACTGAAGGATGGTGAAATTGGTGATTTCTGTTCCATTCACTGTCCAAGAATATTTTTCTGCGTAGTCTAAGGCAATTTGGATAGCTTGTTGCTGGTTGATGTTTATTTGGGTGCTTCCTACCGAAAGCAGAAACCAGCCGTCAGTGAACTCCGTTAAAAAGCCGTTTTGGTAGACGGCACGCAGGCTTTTAGCTGAGAAGTCAACCCCATCCTGCGAGTACATAAGCAAAACTTCTTGATTGTTAGGAAAACCCGAAATTCGCAGTTTAGTGTGGTCTAAGACTGTGCCATTGCTCTCCAACGTTGCCGACGCCATCAAGCTGCGCATATCTTGCAAGTACGCCTCGTTAGTGTAGTTCATGTATCTTTCAAGGAGTGCTTGTGTGGCGGCTATGGGGTTGTTGGGTTGAGGCTGAGAATAAATTGGTGAGCCTTCCTCAAGGTAGAGTTGGTAGCGGGAGAAGTGGTTGTTTCGGTAACGTAAAACAATGTCGATGCGGCTTTGGCTGCTGATGAGTGAATACTTGAGAACCTCCTCTAAAACTCCCCCTAAATCCGTGCGATATTGTACTGTATCGCTCAAGAGGGTTGCTTGGTATTTGGTTATGTCAATTTGAGCCACATCTTTCATGAAAACGACGGCTTTGTCGGTGCCTGACCCCCACGAGAGCAACTGCTGATTCTCCAAGTTTACTTGGTCCAAGCTGGCTTGCAGGTTGTTTTGGGTTTTGGACATTTCAGCCAACGAGGCATACTGTATGGCTGATAAGCTTGCTAAAAGCAATACGCAGATGGCGAGAATTGTGAACAGAGATTTCCATCGAAGAGGCAACGCTGACAAGCTTTTGGGCTGAGTTGCAGGGGCTTCCTCCACTTTCCGCATTGTGTTCACGGACACTTCGCCAAAGCTGGTCAGTCGGTATTTTCCATCCTCAGTTTTGGATACGAGTTCCCCTAAACTTTCCAGATGGTAAGTCAAATGCGAGCTGGATACGTCTAAGGCTTCAAGCATTTGTGAGAATGTGAGAGGTTTCTCAGAGAGCATGCGCAGAATTTTGCGGCGGGCAGGATGCTTAAGTGAACTGAACATAGTGGAGTAGATTTCATCCTCTGAAGACATTCTGCGCCCCAAGTGTTCTACGCTGTTTCCTTAGAAAAATCTTTGCCAAGCATTCTGTTCCAGAAACGAAACAGTTGGTCAAGAAACCTTGACTATCTTGTTCTGGTTTGTGAACAGCTTGAACGTTTTTTTTGTCAAGAAAACCTAACAAAAACCCATTTATCCAAACTTTTCCCTCCCACTTGTGGAGCATTTACGATGGGAGGACTTGACAACACTTGCCAGCTTCGCTCTAACCACGTTTCCTTGGTCATTGCTGTTGGCATTAACGCCACGGGTGGTTTTGGGCATGAGTGAAAAAGGCTACGAAAACGGATACGTGAAGTGTAGCGAATGCCGCAATTTAGAGAGTTATTGGAAAAACGGTGCACTGGTCTTTTACATGTGCCGCCTTAGACCGGTAGCGATGAAGAAACAGGATAACAGTTGGAGACGCTGCCGCTTCTTTATACACACCAACGATTCGCCGATTGAACGCCAAAACCAAATCAAATAGCGCCTAAAGAGTGTCCAAAAAACTTTTACACTTAAACGGGGCTCTCATCTTTTGAGGTGAAACTGTTGGGTTTAAAGTTAAAGGTGGATGGCAAAGATATTCCCCTTAACGAGTTTGTTTCCCGCTTCATTCAAGGAACCGTCGTGGGCGGCGTGTCCTCACTAAAGGGCATCCGAGATAACTGGGAAAAAATCGAAATCGAAGTCACAAAAGAGTAAAAGCCGCCGGGTTATCCGGTGAACTCAACTTTTACTTTTATCTCCGCAAACATTTCCCGTTTTGCTTTGCATATGGGGCACACGTAGGGTGGCTCTTCGCGGTAAACCACGTAGCCGCATTGTTTGCAGTACCATAGTTTGGGCATGATTTGAACGAATTCTTCAGTTTCTTCTTTGGTTTGTGTGGCTTGTGGTTGTTTGGGCATGCTGGCGGCTTGGAAGGCTTTTGCCTGTTTATCGATGGGGCGGCGTTCGGGTACACTGGGTAGTTCCTTTTTGCCTTCGTAAACTTCTTTGTTAACATAGAGGCGGCAGTAGCAGGAGCCGTATTGGGCGACGTCGGGGTCGCGGTAGTCACAGGGGCAGATGATGTCGCGGTCTAAGTCCAGGTTGCCTGAGGCGAGGCGGCAGGGGCAGCTGGGGTAGCTGTAGCGTTCCTCGTTGGTTTTAAGACCTTCCAGAAGTCCTTGCAGAAGTTGCGGGTCGTTGATTAGGTAGTACCCGAAGGTTTTGGCGTCGGATTCGGCGCGTTTGCGTGTTTGCTCCATGGTTATTGGGGTCATAGTTCCAGCGCCTCTTTAAGGAGGTCTTTGCGAAAGCCCGTGACGACTTTGTTGTCGTCGATGATGGTGGTTGGGTAGCTGAGGGCTCCACCGCGGTTTTGGATGTCTTGGCGGATTTTGGCTTTGTCATCTTCAGTGCATAAGTCCACATCAACGTATTGGTAGTCAATGTTGTTGTCTTTGAGGTACTGTTTGGTCATTTTGCACCAGACGCAGGTACTCAGAGCGTAAACGAAAACCTTGTGCTTACTATTACTTCCAGTAACTTTAACAACATCCATAATAAATCACACAACATCTAGAACTGTTGTTTGCAGGCGCATATAACTTTTTAGCTGACCCCCTATCAAGTTTGCAAGTATGCCCGACGCAAACTGTTGCTTCAGTTTTTGTCTGTTTTCCCAAAGCCAACCTTAATATTCCACGCTGAAACACAACCCAACGTGGCTTTCAGAAACAAAAAACGTCCATCCGGCTGCACTCTTGTAGTTTTTACAGTTGTCGCTTTGCTTCTTCTCTGCCCACTTTCCATCGTTGTTTACGCTGACTCTGCATCCCAAAACTGGACAATGTACCGCTTCAACGCTGCCCACACAGGATACACACCAGACCAAGCCCCAATCGCTGTCCCTTCCCAACTCTGGAACTTCACCATAAACCCTGACTCGTCATTTGTGCCTTCACCCGTTGTACTGGTTAATGACCGATTGTTTGTTGGTTCAGCAAACGGCGTTTACTGCTTCGACGCTGCCACAGGCGCGCAAAAGTGGCGCTCACTAAGTAGCGACTTTGCTGCTTCAACCCCCGCCGTTTCCAACTGGCGCATCTTTGCAGCAGCCACAGACGGTTACCTGTACTGTTTTGGTGCTGACAGCGGCGCAGAGCTTTGGCGCTTCTCAACCACCCCCCAGAGTGCGCCTGCTTCCTCCCCGACCGTTGTGGGCGACCACGTTTACATCCAATCTGGAAACGGCATCGTTTACTGTATTGATGTGGCAGACGGCGCCGAAGTCTGGCGTTTCTCCACAGGCTCAGCGGCGTTGGATTCTTCGCCTACAGTAGACGACGGCTTTGTCTATGTGGGCAGCGACGAGGGTATGGTCTACTGCCTGGCCGCTTCCGATGGCACCGAGGTGTGGACTTTTGCGACGGGTGGGCGGGTGCGTTCTCCCGCGGTCGAGGCGGGCTTTGTTTATGTTGGTTCCGCGGACGGCAACGCCTACTGCCTACGGGCATCAGACGGCGTGAAAGTGTGGAATTACACCACCCCATACAACAGTGCTGGCCCAGCCCACGGCTATCACTGGGGCAACACAGTTTCAGAACCCGCCGTCGCGGAAGGCACGGTCTACGTGGGCTCCTCCAACTTCCAAATCTACTGCTTAGACGCGGCGGACGGCGCCAAAATCTGGAACTACACCACAAACGCATCCGTCTACTCGGCACCCGCAGTCGCAGGCAGCGCGGTCTTGGTGGGCTCATACGACGGCAACCTTCACTGCCTCAACGCATCGGATGGCTCAGAAATGTGGCGTTACCCCGCGGGCGTCTTCTCCCCTGTTAACGCAGGCGGTAGCGCAGGCTCCCCCGCGGTTGCAGATGGCGTCGTTTACGTAGTCGGTAACGGTGTACTCTACGCTTTAGGCTCCCAGACGGTTCAGTCATCTTCAGTCCCCTTTGAACTCATTGTAGCCATTTTGGTGATAGCTGCAGTTATTGTGGCTGGCGCTTTGGTTTTTCTGCGTCGACGAAAAAAAGCGCCTAACAAAGAAAGCTGTTTAGGCGGGTTGTAGGTTTCCGAATGCGTTTTGCATTACTTCGTTCATGGCGGGGTGGATGTGCATGGACTGAATGATGGGTGCGTAGGTGCGGTCGGCGGTGTTCATGGCGTTAATGACTTCTTGAATCAGCACTGACGCTTCGGGTCCGATGATGTGGGCACCTAAGATTCTGCCCGTTTTCTGCTCCACAATTACCTTCACAAACCCATTTGGCTCACCCATCGCGGCGCCCATGGCTGTGTCCTTGTAGAGTGCGGTTCCCACCAAAATTTTGAATCCCTGCTGTTTGGCTTCGGCTTCTTTTAGCCCAACCGACGCCACTTGCGGCTCGCAGAAAACCGCATGCGGCACTGCCGAGTAATCAACTGCTGCCCTGTGACCGTGAACCGAGTTGTGCCACGCGATGCCCGCCTCGTAGTTGGCGACGTGCTTAAACATGTACTTGCCGATGGCGTCGCCTAACGCCCAAATGTTCTTCTTTCCCGTCTCAAGGTACTCGTTGACTTTGATAAAGCCCCGCTCATCCACTTTTACGCCCGTCCGTTCAGGTTTAAGCAGGTCCGAGTTGGGTGCCCTGCCAGTCGCAACCATCAACGCATCCGCCCTGAACTCTTTTTGGGAGCCGTCGGCGAGGTTCTTTGCCACCACGACCTTCTGGTCTGCTTCCTGCTTAACCTCCACAGCCTCGTGTCCTGTGTATATGTCGATGCGTTTTTGCAGTTCCAGTTTTAGCAGGTCGCTGACTTCGGGCTCCTCAGTTTTCAGCAGCGTTTGGGGGCGTTGGATGAGGGTGGTTTTGACGCCTATGCCTGAAAAGAAGTGCCCGTATTCGGCGCCGATGTAGCCTCCGCCCAGAATAATGATGCTTCTCGGGGGCTGCTTTAGCTCCAGCACGGTGTCGCTTGTGAGGTAGTCTACGGTGTCTAAGCCTTTGATGGGGGGGATTTTGACGCGGGTGCCGCTGACAATGAAGATCTTGTCGGCTCGTAGGTTTTCGCCGTTGACTTGGAACGTGTAGTCCCCTGTGAATTCGCCTGTTCCCTTGTACCATTTCATTTCGGGTGTAGCTTCCACAGCTTGGGCTTGCATGCCTGTGTCTTCTTTGACGAGTTTGTGCATGCGGCTCATGATGTTGCCAAAATCGATGCTGTTTATGGTGGCGTTTACGCCGATTTTGTTTGCTTGCCGAATTGTGGTTGCGACGTCGGCGGGGTAGATGAGCATTTTTGAGGGGACGCAGCCGCGGTTTATGCAGGTGCCTCCCATGGGACCGTTGTCGACGACGGCGACGCGAAAACCACTTTCTACCGCCACTGACGCGATGAGCATGCCACTGCCCGTGCCAACTACAAGTACATCAAAACGTTCCAATAACAACCCTCACAATGTTAATGATGCACCTTTGGGGTCAAATAAACCTTTCAACGCCGACTCATTCTTTGGCGATTTAATGCCCGTCATGGTGCGCATCAGTTTATGGGTTGACTTTCGAGAACCCAGCACTGCGGGGTATCTGCCTTCTTGTGGTTTCAGAAACCTTTTAATCCGCAACCCCAAAATCCTATTCTGTGGACAAAATGAACACACTGCTTAAAGCCCTCAGCATCGGAGCCATAGCCGCGGTAGCAACTTTTTTCGCCTTGCTTTTGTCGGGTCTGGGCACAACGGGGCTCGCAGACTCGCAGGGCAACTGGGTAAGCCTAACCACCGTTAACCTTGGCGTGCACGAGTTTGGAGTACTCATGATTGTGGTTGTTTTCGCTGTGGTTGCCGTCGCGGGCTACGCGTTAAATGCGGTAGACAAAAAATAACTCCCTGCAACGACCCCTTTTTCTCAGACCAATTTCTGTTTGCCGCCAAGCAGAAAGGCTTAATATGCTTCGGCTTCCAACTATGTGTGGTGAATTTTTTGCCGATAGATCCTGATTTTCAAACCAAACGCAAAGTTATAGGCGAACACAATGGGCATCAAGTTTGGAGCCCCAGCGAATCGGGTAAACTGGGTATCCACGGGACCAACGTGGCGGTGGATTGGGATGTCTGTGTCGGCGACGGCGTATGCGTCGATGTCTGCCCCGTATCCCTCTACGACTGGGCTCAAACTCCTGACGGACAGAAACGCTCCGACCCCGTAAGGCAACCTGACTGCATCCAATGCTTAGCCTGCGAAACCCAGTGTCCCACGCAAGCCATCAAAATAACGCCCCCATAAACCCCTGTTTTTGCACTCCTGCTCCTTTTTTCAATAACACCATAAAAGTAGCTGTCACAAACGCAATAAAAAATGGGAAAAGTGGAAATTATTTTATTAACGCGCAGATTTTGTTGGCGTAGTCCCAGTTAACAACATTCCAAAAGCCGTCAACGAATCGGGCGCGGTCGTTTTTGTAGTCCAAGTAGTAGGCGTGTTCCCAAACATCTAACGCCAACACAATACGGAACCCCGGGTACACATTGACATTGTGCTTCTCAACCTGCATAATTAGGGGCCTAGCGACGCATTCCTGCATGGCTAAAACTGCCCAGCCTGAACCCTCCACGCCGTTGGCTGCCTTTGAAAACTCCCTTTTGAAGCGCTCAAAGCCGCCAAACTCCTTGTCAATAAGGTCCGCGATTGTGCCGTTGGGTCTGCCGCCGCCTCTCCCAGCAGGCGCCATGCAATCCCAAAACGTGCTGTGCAGCATATGCCCGCCGATGTGGAACGAAAGCTCCTTGAGGGCGGCTTTTAAGTCAATTTCCACGTTGTCTTCTCGGGCTTCATCCAGCTTCTCAAAAAGAGCGTTGGCGCCGTTCACGTATGCTTGATGGTGTTTGCTGTGGTGAAGCTTCAGCTGCTCCTCGGACAGAAAAGGCGAGAGGGCGTTGTAGTCGTATTGCAGTTTGGGTAAACTAAACGACCTGACTCCTTCGGCTTTACTCATTAAAACGTGCTCCATGTTGCTCACCTGACTATTTTTCAAACGGTTTTGGGCTAATATTGCTTTGTTGTCTCACTCTGTTCAGCGTGCACCGTTTGGGAAGGTTCATTTTTGATTTTTGGGGGCTCAGTAGGCTTATAACTGAGCTTGAGGCTTACTATTTTCAGGAGACTTTTGTCATGACTAAAACAAACGAAAACCTCAAGTCTGCCTTCGCAGGCGAATCACAAGCCAACCGACGGTACTTAGCGTTTGCCCAGAAAGCTGAAGAAGAAGGTTTCGCGCAGGCAGCCAAGCTTTTCCGAGCCGCAGCTGAGGCAGAAACTATTCACGCACTTAATCACCTACGCATAACAGACGAAGTGCAGTCTACGCTGGACAACCTGAACGCGGCGGTGAGCGGCGAAACATTCGAGTTTACCAAAATGTACCCACAATACATTGAGGAAGCAAAGCGGGAGGAGAACAAGCAGGCCGCTTGGAGCTTTGACGTAGCCAACAAGGTGGAGCAGGTGCATGCTATGCTGTATCAGAAAGCAATTGATGCGTTGAAGGCGAAGCAGGAAATGCCCAAAGTCGACTACTATGTCTGTAGCGTTTGCGGAAACACTGTTGAAGGCGAAGCACCCGAAGTATGTCCTATCTGTGGGGCCCCGAAGTCAAAATTCTTCAAGACCGCCTAAACAGCGATTTCCTTTATTATTTCTCCTTTTTCGTTAATCGACGAAACTCTACTCTATTTGCTGCCTATTTGGATGCTATTAGAAATTCATTGCAGAAACTATAGAGGGAGGTAGCCGCCAACAAATCATGCGGTAAATAGTCGGTGGCGTATAACAAGGGTTTAGCAATTGATTTTTAATGAGTGTTTTTGACACAAGCACAAAATGAAGGCAATTAGTTTAATTCAATCATTGTTAAGTATGAGTGGGAAAATTTTGTAAATGAATTGTAACTCACCTTGTTATTCGTATTTAAAGATAAATCTAATAAGTGAAACGGTTTGATATTAACATAAGTTTGTTTGCCTGTTGGTGTACCTAAATGAGGGGATTGATGGTAGTAGTGGGCGTACTACTTTTAGTTATGTTGCTTACTTCAACGTTTGTAACTTCAATTCCTGCGCAAATTGGTGATGAGGAAAAAGTATCAATAACAGGAAATAAAATCTATTTGGATAGTGCTGATGTCTACTTTTCTGCGATGCCGCACACGCTTAAGGCTGATGGTTACTTGTACTTAAATTTCACCAGTAAAACATTCAGTGGCTCTGTTGATTTCTGTTTAGGGTTTGATGGTGACTCATCTATTCCAAGTTGCATAGAGGTTTATGACCCGTATAATGTGACAACTCAGCATGAGTTGAACTTGTCTTCATACTGGGAGAATCCTGCTTACAATGTTGCGTTTAACTACACTAAAAAAGCTGCCAATACGGTATATGATGGCGTTGTGTATGTTTGCCTTAATCAAAGTGCTTTGCCTTTTATTAATCAAACTAGTAATCAAACTTCAGTTAATGGGACTCAGAATATGGTTAACCAGAATACGCTTATAGATGCCGACAATGAGACATCAAGCAAAGTTTTGGATAGTGTTATGTTGCAACAGCATTTTGATTTTGCAGATTTAGATAGCAAGATGTTTTATTGGAACACCACTGAGACACTATACTGGCGAAGTATTTGTGGAAACTTGAGTAACACTGAACAAAACGTTAAAGTTTTAGACATGACTGCTTGGTACTTTGAATGTCTTCCTGTTGAAGAGGGTGGACAATGCTATCTTCGGATCTGGTTAACTTTTCCTGCTTGTCAGGCTTGCGAGCTTTTGGTCGGTTTTAAGTTGCACAATGAAAGCTTAGAGCACTCAAATCATGAACGGGGCTTTTCAGTATCTAACTGTAGAGTATGATCCTGCTTGGCAGGTAGATGGTGGGCGGTCATCGTCTTCTTGGGCGCCTTACAATTGGCTTTTTAGGAAGAGCCATGCGATATTAAACTTGACAAATGCTCAAAACGGTTATAGTACTAATTATCCTGTAAAGTTGAATGTATATTATTATGGCGGGACGGTACTGGAGACCAGGTTTACCTAGATGGTGAATGTAGGGGGGATTTTGGGGACATACGGTTTACAGGTGACGATGGTGTGACCTTACTGAACTATTGGGTGGATTCTGTCAGTGTTGGAAGTTTTGCTACTTTCTGGGTTAAGATTGCTGGTGACTTATCTTTGGCTAATCAAACGATATACATCTACTATGGCAACCCAAATGCTCTAACTACTAGTAATCAGTTTACTGCAGACGTCATGCAATTGCGAGAGCAGCAAGTTAATCCTAGTTATGCTCCTGACCTTTGGTTTTATGGTGGCACCACTGCATATCTGTTTTCGACTACTGAAGGTCTTGGTTTTGGGTGGGCATTCTTTTCAGTTCCTAAGTCATGGATTAACGGCAAGTATCTGCGTTGGTGCTGGGAGGGTTATTGGGATTATACAGATTATCAGTATGAGTGGTCGGTTAGAATTTATGATGGTGCTTACAAGAGAACTTCGTCGGCGGATTTTCCGGTTCAAGATAGTCCCGCCTTAAAGGGTGCGGGGCTTTTGCAGCATTATGACCGGACGGCTAACCGTTCTTTTGGTCCAGAGACTGCTGAGTTTTTGGTTAATGTGGACTCTGCTCAGTGTGATAGCGTTACGGTTTTCTTGTTGTTGCGAGATGGTTGGATTGCGCATTGGATGGTTGGTATGTGGGATTTTGTGGAGATTAATTCGGGGAGTGGGGGCTCTGGAAACATTGCCAGGGTAGATTTTACACAGTCTTTAGGATTGATAGAGTATTGGGGTTATGGCGATTATGGGTTAATGAGAAAATACGTATCTCCTGAACCTATCCATGGCAGTTGGGGTGCTGAGGAGAGAATGGTTGCGGCTGCTCCTGTGTATGTTTCTACTTATGATCAGGGCTATGAGTCGAATCTTGCTTCCGCAATAGCTGCTTCTAGCATTGCTGGTTCTTTCGGGCAGCAATCAACTGTATATGCCTATGCGCCAAACGAGTATGGAGGGAGCACCGCAAAGGCACGTGTTTATCAAAATGCCAGTTTTTATGAGGCAACTTGTGCCTATGTAACAGTATTCCATTATGGGCATTATAACTTCACTAGTTTACCTGACGTGCCTGGGGTGCCTCAAACAAAGCACTGGGGCTACTACGATAGTCTCGGTGACTCTGTTTGGGATACTGAGTTGTTTTGTTCGACTTCTTTAGGAAAGCATTATTTTGTTTTTCTTTGGACTTGTGTGTTGGCAGAAGAGTTGGGTTATTGGGATTCAGTTAGTGGTACTGGTGCGGTTGGGCTGCCTTATGCTTGGACGCATCATGGTGAAGAATATGGGTGGACCATTGATGGCTATGCCAATGATTCACCGAATGACTATTGTTTCATAAGCTTCCTCAACCACTCAAGATGGCTAAACGGAACAATCCCGGGAACAGCCTACACCTATACTGACTTCCTCATGAAATTCTACCAAGAAGCCCTACAAGAGGGCAGTTCAATAAATGATGCGCTTAACTTGGCATCAGCATATGTTTTAGGAAACCCAACGAAGAAATTCAGCGATATGGACCTCTATACAGGGTATGAAGTTTATGATCCTGAGCATCCACTTGAAGGTGGAGAGCTCTGGAAGTGTAAAATGCTTGTTTTAGGTAATGGAGATATGGTTTTGCCCCAAGGAGGATGAAAATATGAAATTTGAAACCAAAAAATTGTTTGTTTATGTACTTATGATCAGCATTGTTGCTTCTACTATTGTGATGACTCCCGAAATAAATGCTAAAGACTGGGATGCCCAACAAAATGCGTTAGTTTTCATGACGGATGTTATTGGTCTCGACTTATCAAAATATGATACAGATCTGATATCTAATCATGTTGAATACCCATCACAATGGGGGGGTCTAGCCGAAGAACGTGTTAGGTATAGCCTAACTTGCGGGAGTTTAAGTACCCTTGATATACTATTTACCTTTGTAAACAAAACATTGTATGGTGTTAATGTTTGGGTAGATGAAGGGGAGCCTATTCTGACTGATGAACCTCCACAAAGTGTAGTTTCACTGGCTGGAAACACTCTTCAGCGAAGCCAGAACTTCCTAACAAGTTCACTTACTCAGAGGATGCACGCCTTACTAGATGAAGCTAGTGACTCTTCATCTGTGGAGATAGTAAGTGAGGACATGAAGCTGGTAACTTCAGTTGATGGTAATCAAACAAGATTCGATTGGATTGAATCAGTAAATGGCATTGATTTCTCTAGAAAGTTTATTAGTTTCACTTTTACCGATGGGCTTTTAGATGGTTTTGGTAATAGTTGGGGTTTGTATTCGGTTGGTTGTTCTGATGTGAATGTTTCTAGGGAGGATGCGGTTGAGATTGCTAGAAAGCAGGCTGGTGAGTATGTGTTGCGGATTTTTCAGGGTGGTGAGTATGTGGCTATGAATTTTTCGTTGCGGGAGGAGCTGGTGGGTGTTGAGTTTTTTGATTTTGTGAGGGAGCCTTTGGTGTTGTATCCGTTTTGGAAGGTGCAGCTTTATTTTGATAGGCTTTATGGCACGGCAGACGGTATTGAAGTGGGTATTTGGGCGGATACTGGTGAGGTTAGTTTCTGTCAGGCAACGGGTTTCTCTGGAGTTCCTGATTATGAATCAAACTCTTCAAGTGCATTGACTCCACAACCATCAACTTCCGTGCACCCCTCCCAGACGCCGGCACCCGTTCCCTCTCAGACAACTCCTTCATTTTCTGCTTCGCCCTCCTTGTCTTCACAATCGCCTTTAACCGAACCGACTGCTACTGTCACACCTGAGCCTAAATCAAGCACCTCTTCCACAATTGAACCTTCTTTGTCGCCCTCTTTGCAGCCTCAAGACGAAAATTTGCCCTCTGTTGATGTTTTTACCCTTGGCTTATTGGCTGTTTTTGCGGCGGGCATTGTGGTTACTATTTGCTTTGTACATTTTATGCGCAAGAACTCTGTTTCAAAGAAAAGCTTGTAGTTTGAACTCACGGTCTTGTCTCAGAAACAGAAGTTAAAGCTGCAACATTTTACGCGCTTTGGTGTTGTGCAGTTTCTATATATAGAGGGAGGGGTAGGTCAGAGGTAGTCAAGCTATAGTGAAGCAACAAACAAAAATAACCATGGCTGAGGATTGATGTGCTGGAAAGGTTTATGTTTGGGCTTGAAGTTTTTACTTTCCGATTTGACGGACCGCAGTGTCCGTTGGGATGTGGTCCCCAAGTGGGACTGAACCGCAAACCGCAACATACCAAGGTGAAATCAGAATGTCCTACAAGTACATAGCCGAAGAATGGGCAAAACCCGAAAAAAGCTTCGTTGAAGAACTCATGCGCCAACGCCTCATCCAATGGCGCAAAGAACCCACCGTAAACCGCGTGGAACACCCCCTTAGACTGGACCGAGCACGTAAACTCGGCTACAAAGCCAAACAAGGCTTCATAGTGGCACGCGTCAAAGTCCGCAGAGGTAACCTGCGCAAACTCCGCCCAGTCAGCGGACGCAGACCCAAACGCATGGGTGTTAAACAATTCAAACCCGCCAAAAGCCTCCGCTTAATCGCCGAGGAACGTGCAGGAAGAAAATTCCCCAACACCGAAGTTCTTAACAGTTACTGGGTTGGCGAAGACGGACGCCACAAATGGTTCGAAGTCATCCTCGTTGATGTTAGCCACCCCGCCATCAAATCCGACAAAGACATAAAATGGATAACCGAAAACCAACACACCCGCCGCGCCTTCCGAGGTTTAACCAGCGCTGGCAAAAACGTCCGTGGACTGCACCACAAGGGCATAGGCTCTGAGAAGGCACGTCCAAGCCGCAGATACGGACACAAAGGAGTGCACCAGTAATGCACCACATCAAACCTATGGTTACCTGCCAAACAGGCAAAGAACGGCTTGGCAAAGGCTTTAGCCCCGACGAAGTGCGAGACGCAGGCTTAAACCCTGCCAGCGCACGCAAACTCGGCATACCCATCGATTGGAAACGCAAAAGCATCCACGAAGAAAACATCACTTGTCTCAAAGCCCACGCCGACAAACTGCCCGCAAAAACGCAAAAATCTAAAAACTAGAAGCCGCCATTAACCAATGTGCGGTGTTCCCCTTTTGTCTTCCTCTTCTTCTAAGTACCCTATCGCTTACGTGGAAATTCGAGTTTTCAGCCACGCCACCGAAGACCTTAAAAAAGTGGAAACTGCCGTGCGCAACACCCTGCCCGAAGCGTTGGCTGAAGCGGCTGTCTTGAATAAGACTAACTGTGTTGGGCACCATGGAAACCCCATTGTGATGGTGGAAACCAAACTTTCCAACCGGGAACTGCTCTTCTCCGCGATTCAAAAACTGGGCGCGTCGCTTTCTGCGCTGGACAAGGAACAGTTGGATGAGGAACTGAAAAGCCACATCGATAAACACAACCTTTTCTTGCGTTTAGATAAGCAAAACGCAGCTTTAGGCACCGTGAAGCTTTCCCCTAACGACCCTATTCATTTCAAGATTCACTTCAAAAACCGCACTCCAGACGAAATCACCAAAATCTGCCGCCAAGCAGGACTCCTGCCATGAGACGCGTCTTCTCTGACCTGCATCTGCGCATCAACTGCCGCGACGGCACCCAAACCCTTAAAGTTGCCCAAAAAGCCGCAGAGTTAGGATACAAACAAATCGCAACACCGCTTGCGCCTGAAACTCGACCGGAACAAATCCGCCAACTCCAAGCCACATTCGGTGAGACGGGTGTGGATTTTGTTTCACGAGTAGATTTGCGTCCACGGTCGCAAGCTGACTTGTTGAGTGCGTTGCGGAAGCTGCGGCGAAAATTCGAAGTTATCTGCGTTTTGTGCGAAAACAAGGAAGTGGCACGGCAAGCCGCCAAAGACCGCAGAGTGGACTTGCTGAATTTTCCGCTGTTAGATTTTAAGCGACGGTTCTTTGACTTTGCCGAAGCAGAACTGGCTAGCTCAGCACAGGCGGGGTTTGAGGTGGATGTGAAACCGCTGTTGGTTTTGGAAGGGCCAGCGCGCGTGCGGTTGTTGTCGTCTTTGCGCAGGGAAGTTGCAGTGGCATTAGAGTACCACGTGCCTGTTGTGGCTTGTAGTGGAGTTTCGGAGTTGCTGCTTATGCGTCGACCCCGCGAAGTGGCCTTGCTTTTGTCGCTGTTTGGCTTGCAAGGTGAACCGGCACTGAATACTGTTTCAGTGAATCCTGCCGCGTTAGTTTGTCGAAACCGCGAAAAACTTGCCGAGGGGTTTGTGGCTCCGGGCATTCGGGTGGTTAAGCAGGGGGCTGATTGTTGAAGCGGTTTAAGCGGCGTTACCTGGCATTGAAGTTGGAGGTGGATTCGATGCCCAGCGAACGAGAGTTTATGGATGCAGTTTGGGGCGCAGTAACAAGGCTATATGGAGAGTATGGCGCGAGCCTTGCAAATTTGGTGCTGATACATCTGGATTGCGAGGACAAGTTTGTGGTTTTGCGCGCGAACTTGAGCGCATTGGATAGTGTGCGGGCAGCATTGGCTACGGTGACGTCAATTTGTGGGCAGGATGCTGCGGTTCATGTTTTGGCGGTTTCGGGCACAATTAAGGCGCTGTGTTCAAATTTGAGGCAGTAAGATTTTTTGTTTTGTTGGATGCTTGTGGGTTTACGTTTGTCTTCTCTCTGCAGTTATGTAAAGTTTTTATTTACTTAATGTAAACTTTGCTTCATTGTATATCCAAGTGTTCTTGGACAAATTTATAGTAAAGTTGCAGAAACATTTATCAATGATTAGAATGCAGTAAAATTGCGATACAAAACAACAATCAAACCAAGTCTCAAAGTGGTCTACCCATGAAATTGACCGATTTTTTCTTCAAAATGCCCCAACTAAAAACAGAACCCATAATCGATGATACCACCCTACGAGACGGCATCCAAATGCCTGGCCTAGCCACCTCACCCAAAGACGCCGCAAAAATAGCCCAAATGCTCTGCGAAATCGGAGTGGAACGTCTCGAAGTTTTCCACTATCAACAACCCGACAAAGAAGCAGCCAAACTCATCCACAACCTAAACCTGCCCTGCCGCGTTGCCGCATGGTGCCGAGCAGTCCGCGAAGACATCGACAGCGCATTAGACCTTGGGTTTAGCGAAGTGGGCATTTCACATCCAGTTTCCCACATCCATTTCGCCGCAAAATGGCCCGACAAAACCGCCGACCAGCTTTTGGCAAATGTGGTGGATGTGGTGGAGTACGCAGCAAAAGACCATGGACTGCGAGTTTTCGTGCATGGAGAAGACAGTACACGTGCGGATTGGGCGTTTGAGAAAAAATGGGTTAACGCAGTTGCAGATGCTGGCGCGGAATGTTACCGAATTTGTGACACGGTGGGTATTGGGCTTTCTGACCCTGAAGCGCCCGTGATGAACGGGATTCCTGCCAAAGTGAAGGCACTCAAAAAAGAAACCCGTATCAAAGCATTGGAGATTCATGCACATGACGACTTTGGGAACGCAGTGGAAAACACGATGGCAGCGATTCGTGCAGCGTCAGGGGTGTGGGACAAAATCTACGCCAGCACAACCTACCTTGGCATTGGGGAACGCGCAGGAAACGCCGAAACCGAAAAAGTTCTACTCAACCTCTACCTGCAGAACGGCATACAAAAATACGCGGGAAAAACCGGGCTGTTTAAGCAAGCAGCGGATTTCATCGGCAAAGCCACAGGGTTTGTGATTCCACCCAACAAAGCCATCGTGGGAGACTACGGGTTTGCACACGAATCCGGCATACACATGCACGGTGTTCTGAACAACAGCTGGACCTATGAGCCTTATCCGCCTGAATTGGTCGGCAACACCCGACGCTTAACCATCGGCAAACAGTCAGGCAAAAGCGGCATAAAACACAAAATCGTCGAACTAACCGGCAATGAACCATCGGATGAGCAAGTGGCTACGGTTGTGGAGAAGGTGAAAGAGATTTACGCCAATGGCAGACGGGCATCACTCAACGAAAGCGAATTCAAGAAAATCCTCAAAGTGCAGAAGTTGATGCCCGAAAACGGAAACTGCAACCACCTCCATTAACCCCATTTTTCGTTTTCCTGGAGCTTTCTTCGGTACGCCTCGTTTTTAATGCGCCTCTTTTGGCTGCTTTTGTTACTTTTGCGTTGGGTTTATGCTGCCCCTTAAGTGGCTAGAACAGTTGAGCTTTGTCTTTAACTGGCTTGAGAGGCTGGTTGAGCTTTAAAGGTAGGATGTGAAGGACCGTGAACGTTGCGGCGTATGCGATTGCGGTGCTTATCCATCCTGCATAAGGAAATGCGTAAGTGACTTCGAGGGGTAGCGCCACGCTTAGAATGTTGCCGACTGCATGGAACGTGAATACGCTCCAAATGTCCCCTTTAGTCCTGTAGTATAAGTAGCCCATAAACAAGCCGCCTATTAGCGCGATGAAAAATTGTCCTTCAAAAAAGTTCTCAATCCAGGGCAACTGGAAAACGTGAATGTGTTGTAGAGCAAAAAAGACGGCTGACACGACTATACCAGCAAAAACTCCATACGTGGCTTGGATTCGAGACTGAATGTATCCTCTGTATGCAACTTCTTCGGCGAAGGCTCCGAATACGGAAAAAATAAGGTAGACGGCAAACGCAAGCGGCAAAAAGTAGTAACTGTAAAGTTCATATCCTCTCAACGAGGGAAATGTGATGAACCTTATCGATGCACCCAACGCCAGCGTGATGCTGTACCACAAAACTTGAAACAGACCCGCTAAAAATAAACTAACCAGAATTAGCCGTGAACCCTGAAAGCGGAAAAACGCTCTAAGTGACTTTTTTAAGTCAAGTTTTATGAGCAACAGCGCCAGTATAAAAACCGCAGAATATGACAATATTAGCATGGCAAAAATGGGTTCGATAGTCCAGCTCCAGATTGGGTATCTCACGAAGTATATTATGTAGCTTGTGAGCAGCAGAAGAGCGGCTCCTGTGAAGGTTTTGCTTGCGGATTTTGTCATGCTCTCATCCTTGTTGCTGCTGGTTGTTGAAGTGATGTTGGAAAATTAGGTTTCTGGTACGATTGCTTTCCGTCCTGTCTGTTGAGCGGTTTGTGGTACGCGTCTTGAGTGTCTTGTTTGGCCGAACTGTTTATGTTCTGCTTTTACTACAGGGTCTGTAGTACTACAGCCCCTGTAGTAATTTTTTTGTTTGTTGTGCGTTGATGGCTTGTGTTTTTCGTGTTTGTGTTTTCTATTTGAGGACATAAATAATTGCCAATAACGCTTGATACTAATCAATATCCTTATATCTGCATTGATGCGTATCGATGATGGGTAACAACTTGAAAGTCGCCCTAACCGTAAACGCAGACGAGTTAAAACTCGCTCAACTGCTATCCAAATTCGCCGAAAAATACAACATGTCCTACAAACTAAACCGCCACAACTCAGGCTTCCTTCTAGAGGCAAACTTGGGCAGCGACGATTTAGGCGAATTCATACGACGCATGAACCACCTCAAAGGCGCTGAATTTGCAATCCAAGAAATCCGAGGCGGCGGACCGTTAGATCAACTTAACGTTGCCTTAACGCGAACCAACGCTGACTCTCTTATCGGCAAAGAAGCAATCGCGAAAAGCGACCTAGACCCTCTCGACGGCGGAGCAGTCAAAATCGGTGGTGACGTTTGGCTCGCACGCCCCGTAGATGAGACCGCTATTAAGCTGGGCTCGATAGTGAGAGTGGTCCGCATCGAAGGCGTTACCTTAATCGTGGAAGGAGTAAACGAATAAATGTACGAACTTGAAATAGCAATTGCTCTCATAGCCGCCGCGATAGTTATCGCCATATCCATGTTAGCAGTCAAAAAAGTCAACCAATACGAAAAAGGCATAGTGGAAAGATTCAACGCATACGAAAAGATGGTGGAACCAGGACTAAGACTGATTGTACCGTTCGTGGAACGCATTTTCCGCGTCAACATGCGCGAACAAGTCATCGACGTGCCACCACAAGAAATCATCACCGAAGACAACGTAGTCGTAACAATAGACGCGGTCATATACTACCAAGTTATAGACGCCAAACGTGCCCTTTATGAAATTGAAGACTTCGAACTCGGCATCGTGAAACTCGCCCAAACTACTCTGCGAAACATCGTCGGCGAAATGTCCTTAGACGTCTGCCTCACCAGCAGAGAAAAAATTAACGTGGAACTCCGCAGCGTCCTTGACCAAGCAACCGACAAATGGGGCACCAAAGTTAACCGCATCGAACTCCAACGCATAGACCCCCCACTAGACATACAGACCGCTATGCACAAGCAAAAAACTGCCGAGCAGGAACGTCGCCAACTTCGACTGTTAGCCACTGGACGCAAAGAAGCCGCAGAACAAGAAAAAGCTGCCGCCATCCTTAAAGCACAAGGCGAAAAACAATCTGCTATCTTGCAAGCGGAAGGTGAAGCCAAATCGGTGGAGCTGGTCGCGGAAGCTCAAGCCAAAGCCATCAAGCTGGTGTCTGAATCTGCAAACCAGTACTTCAAAGAGAACGCGCAGCTAAACAAGAAACTTGATGTTGTTCGCGACACCTTTAGTCAGCAAACCAAGGTTGTGGTTCCCGCAAACTCTGATATCCTCAACGTCATCGGACTTGAAGGAGCGGTGCTGCCGGTTAAGAAGCAAACAAAACAGAGTAGTGATGGTTCAAGCAGCTAAACTTTGGGGATACCCATGGATACTTTCCTCATTTTCCCCATAATCTTTCTGCTGTTTGTCGGATTCATCTTCATAGTGACGACCATAGCCACAGTTTCAAAAAATCGGTCCACAAAAAAGTCCCAATACCAAAGCAAAGAAGGTGTACATTACAACCCCGCTGGATTTAGCCCCCAAATGGAACTCGACATCCGACTGCCCTACCGCCGATTCAAGCAAATCTATCCCCACAGCAACATCAGCTACGAACAGTACAAGCAACTTCAAAAACAGCGCGCGTTTAAGCGTTCAAGAAGCAACCAAGAAAACAGTCGAATGGTCAGATAAGGGCAATCAACCTTTTCCTCCTTTTTGGAGCAGTCTACTTCCTTTTGGTTCTCACATTTTTCCAACAAAAGAGACATCATTTTTACCTGTCATGAACCCATTTGCTGTCAAAAGCTAATTCTTCTTCTTCGCGGCAGCAATCACAGTACCCACATGAAAAAGGAAGGCTTGCTGAGCCGTCTTCTGCTTCAATTCGCTTCGCCATCGCGTCATCTCTTCGGACGTTGCCACTTTGGCTTTTGTAGCTTCAGACGTCAACCAGTCGCTGAAAGGAGTCTCCTCGAAGTCTCGAATAATTATCGACATAACCTTAACTTGTATATCCGTAAAGCCCCCTGACTGGACTATTCCGAGCAGTTGCCTTCCAGCCAACCCGTTTGGGCGCATGTGGCTGCTAAAGAAGCTGGTTAGGCGCCGCTCCAACTCAAGGTCACTAAAGTTCACCGAGACGCTTGTCCAGTCAGTGTCCACAAGGGAAAGGATTCCGCCCTGCTTTAGCACCCGCTTCATCTCACTAAACACCCGAGGCGCCGAAGCAGGAGGCAACACTTGAAACAAACGCTTAGCATAAACACGGTCAAACCTGTTGTCCTCAAATGGAAGCTCATGTGCATCCCCCACCAGTTGCCCAACGTTCGAGTGCTGTTTGGACACGGCTTGAGCTTGCTCTATCATTCTGGCGTCGCAGTCAATACCCACAACCAACCCACCTGAACCCGACGCCTCAGAAAATACAGGTGCAGCGGTGCCGGGACCGCAACCCAACTCCAAAACCCGCATTCCCCGCCCAATCTGCAACATGCGATAACTTTCTTGATTAACTGCGTCTTCGTCGTGAGCCCTCTTTTTGAGGAACTCGGCAGTTACGTAGCTTTTGTTTTCTTTGGCGGGATGCAACCTGAAGCCTCGGCTATAGGGTTAGTGGAATGTGCAATTAAAAAACTGTGCAACAAAAAATAAGAAGGGTTAGAGGAGGTGCCGTGCTATGCCTACCAGACGGGGCTTGCGCATGAGTACCTTCGCTAAAATCGAGAGTTTGGAGCCTCTTGCGAACTCTATGATGTCTTCGGGTTTTAGCACGTCGACAAGGTCGTTAAGGTCTTGGTCTGAAAGCTTCTCCAGCACTTCACGTAGCTTCTCTACGCGTTTGAGGTGGTTGCCCCGTTCTTCCCACCATGTTTCATTATATTTGCTTAGGGCGGTTTTGGAAACGTCGTTTTTCTTGATGCAGTCCATGATGACGTCGGCTGCCATTTGTCCTGAGATGACGGCTTCTTTGATGCCTCCGCCGTGAATCGGGTTTACGTGGTTGGCTGCTTCGCCGCAGAGCACGAAGCCGTTGGTGACCATGTCTTTGACTAAGCCGCCAACAGGGACGCAGCCTGCGTTAACTTCGATTATGCTGCCTTTGCTGATTTCAGGGTGCTCTTTGAAGAACTCCTGCATGTAGGCTGTGGGTTTTTTGTCTTGAGGTACTATGCCTAAGCCGACGTTGGCGCGGTGTTCGCCTTTGGGAAACACCCACACGTAACCTCTTGGCGCGAGAACGCTGGAGAGGTAAATGTGAATGAGGTCGGGAATCATGTCAACGTTGGTCATTTCATACTGGATACAGCTGTCAATCAAGTTGATTTTGGAAAACACGCCCAGCGCCTGATTGCGGATAGCAGTTTCGGCTCCGGCGGCGCAGACGACGACGCGGGCTTTCTCTTCAAACTCATTACCCATGAATTCGCCTTTAACGCCAGTGAAGTAGCCGCGGTCATCTTTGATTAAGCTGGAAATGTATGTGTTAGCCTGAATCGCTGCGCCTGCTTTGACTGCTTCTTCAGCGAGCCATTTGTCAAAGACCTTGCGCTCTAAAATGAAGCCGCCCTCAGTCAAAATGGCATCCAAGTACCTGCCGTCGGGGGCGTAGACTCTGGCGCCGCGCATTTTTTGGGCGATGCATCGGTCTGGGATTTTGCCCACGACGTTTTGGCTGGCTTCGCTTAAGCCTTCCCCGCAGCGTTTGGGGGAGCCGATTTCGGCGCGTTTTTCGAAGACTTTGACGGAGAAGCCGTTTTCGGCGAGTTTTTTGGCGCAGCATGTTCCTGCTGGGCCTGCGCCTATGATTACGACGTCTATCATGGTTTGGTCACCTTTATGGCTTCTACGGGGCAGGCTTTCTCGCAGACCCCGCAGAACTGGCAGAGTTTTTGGTCGTAGATTACTTTGTCTCTTAATTCTAGTGCGGCGGTTGGGCAAACAGAGACGCAGCCTCCGCATCTGAGGCATTTGTTGTTGTCTATATTCCAGGTCATGAGCTGTCACCCTCCACGTTCATGTGGTGTATTTTTTATACTATGTGGGATAAGTAAACCTTAAGGGTGTGTGTTCTTATAAATTAGCAAGTAAGCCCTTCCACACCAAGTGAGCAAACATGAGCACCAAAATCGCCCTCAGCTTCGAACTACGTCAACTCATCGAAACCCGCATGGAACAAACCCTCAAAGGCGTACAGGACACACTTGTCAAAATCATGGAAAAACAAGAACTCGACCCCCAAGCCCTACAAGACGAACTCAAAAGCTTGGAACAAACCTTCAATATGCTCTTTCAAAAATGGAACCTTGAAATCCTCTACTCACTTTTTCTCAAGACCTCCATCGGTTTTGGCGAATTCAAAAAAGTTTTAGGCGTAAACAGCCGCACCCTCTCTGACAAGCTAAAGCTGATGGCGGAAAGTGGCTACATCAACCGTAACGTAACCTCCGGTCCCCCACTGCGCGTTGAGTACACCTTAACGCCTAAAGGCAGAAACATCGTGCTGCTGGCAATTCCTCTGCTGTACTATTCTGCATCAATTTGACCTCCCCTGTAGACTTTCTTAAACGGCAAAGCTATAGCTGTCGTCTCTTTTATGGTCTCAAAAATCATGCATGTCAAAGTCTTCTCTATTCCGCTGATGAGGCGCAGCTTATCCACCACGAATTTGCCTACAACATCCACATTTTCTGCTCGCAGCTTCACCAGCAAATCCCAGTCACCCGTGATGATGTGCACTTCCTGCACCTCAGGGAATCGGGCGATTTCCTCCGCCACAGTTCGTTGTGAAACGGGTGAACCGTCAATTTTGGAGCGGTACGAGACCGAGGCTAAAATGAGTGCTGCGGTTCCTGAGCCCAGCTTGTCGGCTGCTACGATGGCGTGGTAGCCGCGTATGATGCCTTGTTCTTCCATGCGTTTGATTTTTGCAAAAACTGTGGTTAAGGGTGTGTCGATTTTTTTGGAGATTTGTTTGGCGGTGAGTTTGCTATCTCCTTGGATGAGTGCCAGTATGGCTAAGTCTTTTTCGTCAAGCTTAACAGACATACCTGTAATTATTACGGTCTTTTTCCTATAAACCTTCAGTTTTTTGGAATAATTACCACTTTTTATATAAAAAATTTATAATCCAGCCTGCTCTACTTGGAGAACAGAAAAAATTCGAGATGAATAATCTTGACTAAAATAACAACAATACCCTGCATGCCCTTAAGCGAAATGCCAAAACCTTTAGACCAACTCTCCGAAAATGAACTAAAACGAAAAGTGTGCATAGGCAAAATCATGACCCATACCCTGCAGTCCCTAACCTCCGCCTTCATCGCCGACGGCTACCAATGGCTACTGCCCATCGCCCTCTCCCAAAGCACCGACCCCCTATGGCCCGACCCAGGCGCCTCCATCGGCAAACGCATCGAAGTTGACATCTACGGAAAAGTCGTCCGCACCACCGCCAGCATGATTGTTCACAAACTAGTCGCCACGAGCTTAGCATACCCCAAACTGTTCATAGTTTCACCCAACATCAGGATCGAAAAAGCAGAACGCGCCAAAACAGGCAAACACATCTACGAATTCACCCAAATTGACTTTGAAGCCCAAGGCGCAACCACTAAAGACATCTACGCTTTCATGGAAAAAGCCATCATTAACCTTGTCACCAGCGTCAAAAAAGACCTCCAACCCGAACTAGAAACCCTCAGGTGCGACCCCGTAAAAGTTCCCGCCGCACCCTTCAAAATCTTAGACAAGGAAGACCTTGTCGCTGATTACGGTGCAGAATGGGAAGCATCCATTGCCGACGAAATCGAGGAGCCCGTGTGGGTAACTAACATTCCACGCGAGTTTTATGACTTCGAAGACTTCAAGACAGGCAAATGGGACAACTATGACCTTTTCATGCCCAAATTTGGGGAAGTTCTCAGCGGATCCAAACGTGAATGGGACTACAACAAAATGATCACGAAAATGGACCGCGACCAAGTCAAGCAGGAAAACTTTGCAGTCTTGCTTAAACTGGCTAAAGAAGGTAAAATCAAGCCCTCTGCAGGTGCAGGCATCGGCATGGAACGCATCGTAGGCTGGATAACTGGTGTTAAACACATAGCTGAAACGCAGCCGTTTCCAAGAATCCCTGGAACCGTCAACGAGCTTTAACCATGTGTAAAGAACTGCCATGTTAAACGGCACAATCATCAACTTTTTCTTTTTGTGCACAAAGTTTATCATTTACCTAAGCAACATGAAAAGGGAGAAAGTGCAACGTGCCTATCAACTGGTTGAAGGTTGAAACCCGTTTTTCTCCTGGCCACTCGGGGGCACATTACCGTAAAAATTTAATTAGGCGATCAACATGTACCTACTTAACCCATATCTAGAGGCATTAATGCCCAAACTAAGCCAGAAAGACTACGATAAACTGGCTGCCATAGACAACCCAAACGTCCACGAATTCATAGCCAAAGCAAGCGACCTTGGACACCCAGACCAAATCTTTGTCTGCAGTGATGCAGCTGAAGACATCGCCTATGTTAGGCGTCAAGCTGTCGCTACAGGCGAAGAACAAGCAACCTTAACACTGAAAGGGCACACTTTCCATTTCGACGGCGAATACGACCAAGGTCGAGACCGACCAAATACCAAATACTTGGTTCCCCGTGGAATCTCCCTGAGCAAAGCCCTCAACCAAATTGACAGGCAAGAGGGTCTAGCCGAAGTGAAAGGGCTACTTAAAGACTCCATGAAAGGCAAAACCATGATTGTCCGCTTCATCTCACTGGGCCCAACAAACTCTGTTTTCACAATACTCGGCTTGCAATGCACCGACTCATGGTACGTAGCCCACTCCGAAGACCTCCTCTACCGTTCTGGTTACGGCGAATTTGTCAAAGCAGGAACAAAAAGCGACTTTCTGCGGGTGCTACACTCGGCTGGAAAACTTAGCCCCGATATGGTTAGTCTTGAGCACCAGAAAAAACGCATCTACATCGACAACATGGACAACACCATCTACAGCGTGAACACCCAGTACGCGGGAAACTCTGTAGGATTCAAAAAACTTGCCTTCCGACTGGCTATACGCAAAGCAAACTACGAAGGCTGGCTTGCTGAACACATGCTCCTTATGGGTGTGCACGGACCTAATGGTCGCAAAACCTACTTTGCAGGTGCGTTCCCCAGTGCATGCGGCAAAACCTCAACTGCCATGCTGCCCGGAGAAACCATTCTTGGCGACGACATCGCTTACCTGCGACCCATAGACTCTGTGGCGCGAGCCGTAAACGTAGAGTCAGGCATTTTTGGCATCATCAAAGATGTCAACCCAAAAGACGACCAACTCATCTACAAAGTACTCACCACTCCTGGAGAAATAATATTCTCCAACGTACTCATCAAAGACGGCAAACCCTACTGGCTTGGCATGGGCAGTGAACTTCCTAAAGAAGGGACCAACTACACGGGTGCATGGTTTGAAGGTAAAAAAGACGAAAACGAAAACGACATTCCTGCTGCCCACAAAAACGCCCGCTACGCTGTTGCTTTGAAGGCGCTGGAGAACTGTGACCCCGAGTTGAACAACCCTGATGGTGTCGTTTTAGGCGGCATAATGTACGGTGGACGCGACGCCAAAGCTTACGTGCCCGTCCAACAAAGCTTCGATTGGGACCACGGCATCATCGCTTACGGTGCATCATTAGAAACTGAAACCACCTTTGCCACCATCGGAAAAGAGGGTGTACCCGAAATCAACATGATGAGCATCCAAGACTTCATATCTATCCCACTGGGACAAAACATCCGCAACAACTTAGAGTTTGGGAAAAAACTCAAACAAGCACCCATAGTATTCGGAGTTAACTACTTCCTCAAAGACAAAGACAACGGTGAATACCTCAACAGCCCACAGGACAAACACATCTGGGTCAAATGGATGGAAAAACGGGTTCACGGCGAAGTGGACGCAATCGAGACCCCCACCGGCTGGATTCCAAAATACGACGACCTCGTCCCCATCTTCAAGGAAGTGCTTGGCAAAGACTACTCCAAAGAAGACTACATCAAACAGTTCACAGTTCGGGTTCCAGAAAACTTGGCAAAAATCGAACGCGTGACCCATTTCTATCAGGAAAACGTCTCCGACATACCCTTAGAACTCTTCGGCATATTGTACATGCAGCGGCAACGCTTACTTAAAGCGCAGGAAACCTTTGGCGATTACATCTCACCCGAAAAGTTTGCCTAAAAAATTTACCCTGTTTGCTCCATCTTTTTTCCTTTTTTTGGCTCAAAGCTTAAATGCACCTGTTGTACAGAGTTTTAATTCATAATTTACTAATACCGTAAATCCCAACACAAATTAAGCCAAACGAATTGGTGAAACGATTATGAAGAAAACTGCTGCAAAGAAAGGAATGCTTCAAACATTAGATTTAGCTATACTGGATGGTGAAGGGTCATTTCCCTGCCCTACCTGTGGAACCCTCATCTCCCCCGATGACGAATCAGAAGACATTTATCAAATAGTCGACACCAAAATGGCTGGAGACGAGTTAGAGGAACTTATCATATGCTGTAACACTTGTAAGACCGATATACGCATTACAGGTTTCCAGCAAATGGCCGCTAACCTTCCCAACGAGTAAACACAATTTTTCTGCAAAACCAAATCAACGGCAAATCGCGTTTGAAGCCTCATAAAACATGCCTCAAGCGGGCACATATTCCGTAGTTTTCAAGGTAGGTGTGTTCATCTGTTCTGTTCTAATCTGTAGACAGCCTCTGTTCTAATTGTTAGTTTTCCGCTGTTCCGCAAAAGGAACACTGCAGTTCCACAAGCAGAGCTATAAAGAATCTCTCCATTACCTCTCTAAGAAACCTACTACAGGTGCCTGCCGCTTGGATGTCTCCAGTTTTCCTGAAGAGGGAGCGCTCGAGGGAACAACCCTTGCCGTCTACGTTTTCGCAGTCCGATTCAACCGACCCATAGGCACCAGAGATGTAGTGCGCGGTTTAAGCTTAAGCAGCTCAAGCGTGGCTTACAGGCACCTGCAAAAACTGGTTGCGACGGGACTGCTGACCCAAAACGAATCAGGCGAATACACGGTAAAAACAAAAAGGCGCATCCGCGGCTACCTCTGGTTAGGTCACCATCTTGTTCCCCAAGTTATTGTTTACAGTTTTCTTTTTATGGTCTTTTTAGTTGTTGAAGCAATCGTTTTCGTTATCCATTTCGGAGTCGAGAATTACGAGTTTAAAGTGTTCTTTTTTATTTTGATGCTTATTACTGCGGCAGTTATCGTGTTGCTCTTGGTGGAAGGCTTTTTACAGCTGAAACGGTTCAACCGAACTGAATACAAACCAAAAAAGAATAATAACAGCAATAACCAAGCCGTTTTTGGCTTTTCACTTACACCTTTAAAACAGTTTGTTGCTACATTTTGATACCCACATTGTTTTATAATCTCGCGAAACAGAAAAGTATTCACGCAATTGTAGGCAGTTGATTTTAATGCAGAAAAAATTTTGCGCGTTTGCCTTTGTATTTTTGCTAGTACTATCAGTTGTAGTTATCACCTTCCCTGCACCCATGACAAAAGCAGCCACAACCCCAGCTTGGGATTTCGAAGACCACGGTTACGGCCACATTTCATTCACCACTTTAACTGACGCTCAAATGATTTCAGAACTTACAATGATGACTACCCTCTTTCAGCAGCACGAGCTGCCTGAACCCAAACACTTCGCTTACCCAAATGGTGAGGTCAACGCAGCCGTAATTGATGTCCTTAGCCGATATCGTTTAAGCGGCAGAACAGGCAGTGCTGGCGCAATTTTCCCCGAAACCTACCCCGTTGCAGACTGGTTTGACATGTCCAGTTCCCTGATTGATGAAAGCACCACCTACGCTGACGTAAAAGGCTGGATTGACCAAGCAATAGCCGACAAAGGCTTGCTGAATCTGTTTACGCATGAAGTGGTTGTTTCTGGCGACCCATCCCTTCAAGGAACAACCCAGACAATACTCGGTCAAGTCCTAGATTACCTTGTTGAACAACAAAATGCCGACAACCTCAAAGTCATGACTATGCGGCAAGCATACGGAAGTTACGATGGACAAACAGCCGTCGTAGTTATGTCGTTTGATGACTGTTACGTTTCGGACTATTCCGTAGTATGGCCCATGTTCAAAGAACGCGGCTTGGTCGGAACCAGTTACTTGGTGGGCTCCGTAGTGGAGTCAACTGAAGACCGCTTGACCTGGTCAATGATTTCTGAAATGGCGCCTTCATCACCACCAGCGCCTTCCCCGCCTGCTATCGCTGCGTGGGGCGTAACCGTAAATGTGAGTCCCTCAGATGGTGGTACAACAACCTTCCCCCCAGGGTCTTTGGTAGCGCCACAATACATCCTTTCAGTTGAAGCATACCCTGCGTCTGGATATGCTTTTAGCCACTGGACCTTTGACAACCAAAACATAACTGACAACCCCATGCTTTTACCCCAGCAACAGCTAGGAACCTATCACGCTTTGGTCGCTGTTTTTATTAACGCCACCGAACCCATGCCCTCTACAGAGTGGATCTTGACAGCAAACAGTACGATGGGCGGAAGCGTGGTGCCTTCAGGCATTTTAAACGTGACCGATTCAATCACTTTGAATGCTACTGCGGATGTGAACTACACTTTTGGTTTTTGGCGGTTTGATGATTTGAATTTGACTTCTGCTGAGAACATGACTTTGTACAACGTGACTTCAACAAACGCAACCTCTTCAATTACTATTCCTCAACAGAACGCCAGCTCCAACCACACCTTAACAGCTTTCTTCACCAATGAAACCTCACCGCAACCCTCCCCGTGGACCTTAACCATCAACACCACAGGCAGCGGCTCCACAACTCCAACTGGGCTTGTCAATGTCACTGGAGAAATAACAGTTAATGCCACTGCCGACACCAATTCCACTTTCAGCTACTGGCAATTCGATGACCTCAATATAACCTCTGCCGAAAACATGACCCTCTATAACGTTACCTCAACCAACACAGCCTCAACCATAACCATACCCAGCCAAAATGCATCTTCAAACCACACCCTAACCGCTTTCTTCGCCAACGAAACAATCCCCTCCCCCCAGCCATGGGCTCTAACTGTTAACAGTTCAGAAGGCGGAACCACAACCCCCACAGGTCTTATGAACGTAACAGGGACAATACAAGTGAATGCTACTGCGGATGTGAACTACACTTTTGGTTTTTGGCGGTTTGATGATTTGAATTTGACTTCTGCTGAGAACATGACTTTGTACAACGTGACTTCAACAAACGCAACCTCTTCAATTACTATTCCTCAACAGAACGCCAGCTCCAACCACACCTTAACAGCTTTCTTCACAAACACAACGACTCCATCGCCTTCGCCTCAATGGTCCCTTTACATTAACATTTCAGTGGGCGGATTTACTACACCCTCCGGTTTTCTTAATGTCACTGGACCACTGACGGTGAACGCCTCAGCCCTTGAGAACTATACGTTCGGATACTGGCAGTTTGACAACATGAACATAACTTCTACTGCAGATTTAGCGTTATATCAAGTGACTTCTACAAATTCAACTTCAACCATTACTTTGCCCGCTCAAACCGATGGGTTAGACCACGCTTTGAAGGCATTTTTTATCGCCACAGAGACTAACCCCTAACCTGCACCTTTTTTCTTTTTAGTATATCTATAGCTGTTTTTAGTTAGTGACTTGCTTTGGCTTTTATGGTAGCCTTTCTAGATGGCAGATTAAGTTTGTGGCTGTCACGAGACTACTACAGTTTTATATTGGTGAATTTTAATAGGTTCACATAGCACAGTTGACTAATCGAGGGTAAATGTTTGGTTAACGGAAGGCGGAAGATGCTTGCCGCCAGAGATGACTTGGCGGACCGGATTGGCAAAATGGCTGAAAAACGCGGATTCACGCTTTTTGGCATGGTCAATGACCTGTTGGATTTAGCCATCAAAGCCGACAACATGGGCATAAGCCTAAAAGAAGCTGTAGACTCCTTTGAACTTGCCAAGGAGGTTCGAGATGCCAGTTTTACTCTCGTTTTGGAAAGTCTACTTTACGACACAGCTGAAATAGCCTTCCGAAGCGAGAAAGAAAAAACTCTCCAAACATGGTTTGACGCTGGCGTTTGGATTGCACAACGCTATATTGCCCGCGGAGTAGAAGACCCCTTGGGCGCTTACGAGAGAGAATTGAAGGTTTTCGGTTGGAACATCCCCGGCGTCACCATGGAGCGTTCTGACAAGGAGGTTTCTTTTCGGATTTTAAGTCCCCGCTTTTCCGAAACATACACGTTGCTTTTTAATCACTACTTGCAGGGAATTATTGACGGGTCAGGATACACTGTTACTTTCAATGAGGTTGGACGGGGAAACATCCGCTTGGAAGCCGTGAAGAGGGAAGATAATGGCGGCCACAGGTAAAGGTAAACGACTAGTTTACGTGTCTGAAGATTTGCTGGAAAAAGTGGCAAAGGTAACCCGCGATGAAGGCATTTCCTTAAGCAAGCTTGTGGAAGGTGCTTTAGCCGAAACCGTAAAAGTCAATGAGTTAGGCTACAGCTCCAGCCAGATGTCGGAGTTTTTCAACGTTTTGCAAACCAACCGCGTTTTAGGAGGGCTCTTTATCCCTTCCGGCGTCTTGGATTATATGGTGGAAAAATGCTGCCAAAAAGACACACCAAAATTACACGCGATTTGGTATGAGAGCGGGGTGTGGAGTGGTAAATACTTAAAGGAGAAATTCTCTGACCCCGTGGAAGCTTTTGGGCATTTTTTGGAACTCACGCGATGGGACCTAAATGAGGTGGATGTTCAGGAAAGAGCCGGCGTGATTAAGGTGCGTTGCATCTCAACAGTTATGAGCGTAGAGGGCACACGGTTGCTTTCTAAATTTATTGAAGGCGTGGTTACTGGTTTGGGTTACAAGACTCAACATGTGGATTGCCTTAAAGGTATGATAATTTTAGAATCCACAAAGTAGCTTTGCTGTTTAATATGCACATATATATGACGCTACGTGAGGGTGTATACAACTTCTTTTTTCGCAAACATTGCTGTGTACACAAGTAATAAATAGGCATCTCAGGATAGTAGGAACACCGAATATAAACTCAAAGGAGAAAAATAACAAATGCAAATAAACAAAAAAATATTATCAGTAGCTGTAACTGCTCTTCTGCTTCTCTCCATGGTCGCGGTCATAGCACCAGCATTTGCACTTAGCAATCCAACTCTTTCTGTTGCAACTGGGTCTGCCGGAACCAGCGTTACAGTCACCGGAACAGATGCTCAACCCTTCGGTTCTGTTACTGTATATTGGGATTCATTATCAGGCGCAGTTCTTGGTACTGGCGCAGTAGATGCCTCTGGCGCATATAGCGTCAAAGTGAAAATTCCCTCAGCTACTGCAACAGCTCCTGCCGCTACTCCTGCTGTTCATCACTATATCGTAGTCAACGACGGCACCGGTGCTAAAGGCACTGAATTCGTTGTTACTCCCCGTTTAGTTGCAAGTACAACTCCGGCCACAAATGACACATCATACGACGCAAAAGTTTTGCCTGGCGACGCCCTCACCTTAACCGGCGACGGTTTTAAGGGCAGCACCGGAACTTCAACCGTATCAGTGACTGTAACACTTGACAACGGCGTCCACGCACCCTTCACTATAACCACACCACCAATAGCCACAAATGGAACCGGTTCATTTGTAGCCACAATAACAGTTCCAAACACAATAACAGAAACTGATTACGGCGCTTTCACAGTAACAGCGACAGACGGAACTAACACTGCAACATCCGATGTTCTGGTTGGCTATTATGCTGCAGTTAACCCAGCAAGTGGTCCAGCGGGCGTCACAATCACCGTCTCAGGCAGAATTCCCCCTTCCAAAGCATACACCGTATCAATTTCTGGTCCAGGTGTTGCATCAACACAAATAGCCTCTGGTACCTCAAGCGGAACAGGTGCATACTCTAACGCATACACCATACCAACTCTTCTAGCATCCAACGACTACCAAATCAAAGTAGACTGGACAACTGACTTTGCAACAACCACACTCAAAGTTTTACCTGCACCTACCTTGACCTTGAGCCCAACGCAAGGTGTAGCTGGTAAAGAAATAACTGCTTCTGGCGCTAACTTCGTTGCATCGTCAAACGTAACCCTGTACTTCGGCAGCACAGTTGTCAACAGTACAGCACTAGATAAAAGATTCAAAGCAAGCGATTCCAATGGTGTAGTAAGTAACATATTCTCTGTACCTACCCTTGAACCAGGAACCTATACTGTCAGATTAGTTGACGACTATGGTGCATCCGCAACTGCACAATTCAAGATACTTCCTGCAGCAGTCACAACAATAACCACCGCAAGCTCATACGTCCAAGGTGATACAATCAGCTTCATCATAACCAGCACGGATGGTTCCTTCACTAACCCAGTGATTGCAATTAAAGATGGTTCTGACATTTACTGGTGGAAATCTCCAGTTCTAACAGTGACTGACATGCCTGACGGCAGTCGCCAAGTACTATTCCAAGACCAAATAATTAACGGCGTACCAATGACGCTGTCAGCTAATGCCCCAACAGGCGTATGGAACTGGACAATATCTTTCTCCGACTCTCTCGGCGCACACACTACTAGCGCAACTAACTGGCAGACTGGCACATTCACAGTTACTGCAGGCGGAATCAGCGGAATCAACACCCAACTCAACAACATGAATGCAATTCTGCTGCAAATCAACGGAACAGTCGCTACACTACAAACATCCAGCGGCGGCAACATGACCGTTGACCTGAGCTCACTTAACGCTAAACTCGACAGCATCTCAGGCAACATCGCAACACTCTCCACCAACGTTGGCGCAGTCAAAACCTCAGTCAGTTCACTTAGTGGCACCATCTCCAGCATAGACAGCGGCGTAGCAACCATCAAAACAAACTTAGGCTCAATCCAGACAAGCATCAGTAGCCTTGATGCAGTACTCGGTGCAGTTGCAGGCGACACAGCAACCCTCAAGACCAGCATCGGCGACGTAACAACCTCACTGTCTTCAATCGGCACAACAGTCACAGGCATCAACAACAACGTAGCAACCGTAAAGACTGACCTAGGCACACTATCAGGCACAGTCACCTCAATCAGCGGCAACGTAGCAACCATCCAGACCAGCATCGGTAGCATGCAAGCAGACATCAGCAACATGCAATCAGACGTCAGCAGCAGCAAGAGCTCAACTGACAGCCTTACACCTCTGATCATCGTCGCAATCGTGCTTGCCCTCGTAGCAGCAATCGCTGCAATTGCAAGCATCGTTTTGATGCGCCGAAAGATCGCAGGTTAAGAAACAAACCATAAACGAGCCAAAAGCTCTCCCTTTCTTTTCTTTGTATCAAAACTTCTCGATGGCTATTTTGTGTTTAACTTGTGTTCTTTATATAATGCGGTATGTGTTTTTCCCAGTTTTCTCTGCTTTAAATCCTTGCTTAAACCCGCGTGAATTCACTGAACGTTTCTATTTCCTTTCTTTAGCTATCGTAAAATTGACATAAACAAACTCAAAAAGTCCATATACCAAAAAATCAACACCTAACCCCTCGCTTGGGGAAGTAACATGAAAAGCATCAGAATTACACTTCAAGAAGAAAGAACCGAAGACGCATGGTTTGACCTTAGCCTAAGAGAACTGCGGGCAGGTGAAGTTCGCTTCTACAAAGCCAACGACCTTCAAACGGGGCAATGGCTTTTCAAAATCTGCTGCGACCAAGAAAACGGGCGAAGCATGGTCAAAGCCATAAAATGTCCTCCCGGAAGACTATTTAGCCAGCTAGAAGGGGCAACCATGCTTTTTCAGCAAAGCCTTGAACCTGACCTATACTACGACATCATTTCTTTGACTAAGGTTGATGGCGACGGGAAAGTTCACCGTGAACTCGTTAAATCACTGGATGACATACCTGCTGCCATACGGGACAATTTTCAGGTGAAAAACTATGATGAAGCTACCGGTAAAAAACTCCCTGGGACTCACCTTGTCACCTTAAGCAAAAAAAACAACGAAAAAGACATGATTACCCTTTTCATACTGGAACGTGCACGCACTTTACCCGTCGAAGAGCGAAAGAAAGCCCTTGACCTTTTGGCATTAATCAAAGAAATGCAGAAAACCAGCATAACCGAAGTCAGCAACATCACAAACGAAACCTTCAACATTGACCGAACCAACCTCGACCAGCTGTTAGCTGAACTTGAAGCGAAAGGAAAAATAAAACGGCTAGACGAGAACTTTGTCAAGTTAGCCTAAGCCTTTTTCTTATTTTTGCTAAACAAGTCTTTGAGAACTTCTTGAGGTTTAAATTCTTCTCTGGACCGAACCGACGCGTCTTCAACATAAAGCCTAACCGCCCTTTCCAGTGCATCGGCGCTAACTGGAATGTAATCTAGTTTGTCGTTGAAGTAGCTGAGCACTGACGCTGCACAGGCGAACTTGACTACGTTGTGCTCTAACCGGGCTGAGAACTTCATGCTTCCTGGGATATGTTTGAGGATTGCTTCTCGTGCGTTTCCGATGGTGTCGTACATTTCGGGGGTAATCATCACTGGTTTTTTGGGAAACCGTCCTTTAACCAGTGGATGACCTGTTTCGATGGCGTAGACCAAAGCAAGGTGGTCGCGTATTTTTTTTGCGTCTTTGTCTACGTTAACTTCGCCTAGCGCCAGTCGCATTTGGCTTCTGGCTATTTCGACGTATCTTTCTTTGGTCATGCGATGTAGGCGGCAAATCATGCGGTCTTCGATGGCGCTGAAGTTAGGGTCCCCTATGGTTACTGCGTAGCCTTGACCCATGACTGCAGTGTTGTAGTTCACCATGAAGAAACCGCTGAATCTGTAAGGACCGATGATTTCTCGGTGCAGTTCATGTTTGATTTCTCCGCGTTCCATGGCAATTTTAAGTACATCCACCATGCCGCTGTAGCGGAACCAATCATTAAATTCTGGAACAATGAAGTTGAAGGTTTTGTCCACATAAATCTGGCCTATCCTGATAAATCGCGCAGGTGTGATGCCGCCACAATAGCGGTTTCTGCCTGGGACACCATGAGGTTCCATTTTTCCTCCTGAGCTCCCCAAAACGAGGTCTCGGGTGGAGAAGCTTTTGCCTGTGCCTGGTTCGCCGAAAAGTGCGTAGCTCCAACCTGTTCGTAAGCCTGTTTTGCCTTGGGGATTCACGATTTCTACGTCACATAAACCGTATTGTTGAATTATGCTAAGGAAGCTGTCAAAGTAGAGCATGTCGCCAAACATCTGCTGTAGATATTCTGCGACGTAGTTTGCGCTGAAAGTTTTGCCGAATTTGATGGTTTGTTCAAGACGGTTTTTGAGTAAGTCGTTGATATATTGGTCAAGTTCGTTTTGCATGTTCATTATTCGTCGGCGTTCGTCTTCCAGTGGGTCTGGTGGCCCTTCTTCTTGTCCGGCAGCGTTGGGGGATGTTGTTGTTTGACTGGTTGTCGTTGGGAGTTTGCGTTCTGGAACTGCTAACCCTAACTCTTCCCTGACCATGGGTATGGTTTCTTCGGGCATTCGCCATTCCTGGTATTCTTCCCCCAAATAGGAGGGCACCACAATCTTGAGTTGTTCCAGCTTCTCCAAAACCTTGTACGCATCAACTTTCAGTTTTGAAGCTTCTTTCTGCTCTTGGGCTCCAAAGTTTCCACCTGCTTGCGCCATCAACTTCAACAGTGCATCTGCGGCTTGTCCATACTTCTTTTCGGTTTCTGCAATGCCTGTGTGGATTTTGTCTACAACGCCTTTTATGGTTAAATTGCCGTCTTCGTAGGTGTAGTATCTGCCTCGAAAAGACGTGTAGTCGCGTGCAGGGTACTTTTTGAAGGCCTCTTGAAGTTGCTTGTCGTTGAGGGCTTGGGCGATTTCCATAGCCGATTCGTCTGGGTCAGGTTCCCAAGCATTCACGTACTGGTCAAAGAACCCAATTTTCTGGTCTTTGCCAATTTGGTAAATGTCGGTTGCTGGGTAAGCTTGTTTGATGAGAAGTTTTTTTTCCAAGGTTTTGTCGTCTTCGCTCACGTTGTTTCCTCCAGAATGCGTTTGCAGAAAACTGCTGTTTCTTCTTTGGTCATCCAGCCTTTCTTTTCAATTTCGTCTAATCCTTCGTTAAGGATCTGTGCGTAGTCGTCAAGGTCAGCAAGGTTGCTGTCTTGACAAACCTCGTTAAGCTTGAGTTTGAAGTCTGCTTCTGTCTGTATTTTTCCTATAACCCACGTGTTTAGGGTTTCGTGGAATTTTTTGTTTGCAGGGCGTGTGAAGCTTTTTAGTTTTGGTTCGGGGTTACGGGAAAGCATGTTTTTGAGTTCCTTGATTACCCCTATGTTTCCTTCGAGTATGGCTGTGGGCGAGAGTATGTTGTATCTTTCTTGTTCATTTTTGGTGTACTTAATTAGGTACACAGGAACTTGGGCAAAAATGGGTTCGTCGAGGTCTTCCAGTTGCCATTCTGCTTCCACTTGGCTTCTGAGGGCATTACCGCTGTTTTTGAGGTCTTCGATTTTGTTTTCTAAGCTAGAAATTAATGCTGCCGATTGATTGGTGATTTCTTGAGTCTGTTTCTGTTTCTCTCTTATTTTGTTGGTGTATAAGTTGTTAAGTTGGATAAGCTTTTTTTCTTCTTGGGCTATGGCGTTTTGGTATTCGTCGTGTTTCTGCTTGATTTTGCTTTCGCCGTCTCTTTTTGTCTGTTCAATTTCGTTGGAGATTGTTTTGATTTCTTTTTTTGCGTTTTCGACTTCGCGTTCACACTTCTTTAACGCAAAAACCACGACTGATGACTTTGAGGCTTTCTTGTCCTTTTTGGCGATATTCGCTTTCTTTTGAGCAGCCTCTTTTTTTTGCTCTGCTGCTTGGAGTTTCCGCATGTGCCTTTCATGCTTCTTTTCCAGTGCCGCCATCTTTCTTTCTAAGCTTCTTTGAAGAACAGCGGTGGCTTTTTCTTCTTTTTGGGTTAATTTTTTGACTGTTTTATCAACTGCCGGTTTGAGAGATGTGGTTTCTTGTTCCAGTTTTTCTTTGAGCTTCTCGTTTTCGTTTGCAGAGGCACTGGTTTGAAATTCCAGTTCTGCTTTCAATTGTGCGATGGCATATTTTAGCCCTTTTGCATGAGCCTGCATGGTTCTTAAGCAGTTTAGGTATGCTGTGCTGGTTTCTTTGGCTTTTTGTTCGTCTATTTCTAAGGGAATGGTTGAGTTTTCTTGCTGTTTCTGGTCACGCAGCCTGCCAATTTTGAAGTATTGGGGTAGATAGCTTATGATTTCGGGGTCGTTGATGACTGCAGGAAATGCTTGATTGTTGGGGGCGGTGAATTCTTTGCTTCCGTTGACATGTTGGTTTAGTGTTTCCAAAAGTTTTTGGGGATTGGGCGAGTTTTTTTTGAGGTCTTCAATTAGAAGTGCGGTTTTGGTTGGTTCTTGGAACGTGAATTTGTGTTCCAAAATGTTTAATCCGTTCACGAATATGCAGGTGTTGCCTGTGGGGAGAATCCAGAGTGGATAGTAAACTTTGGCGATAAACGTGGTTTGTTCGGGGTCTCTTAACAAGTTTGGTTTTTTCCGTTCAGACTCTGCCATACAAACTACGCATGCAATCTCGGCTTGGTAGGAAACGTCCTCGTTTGGGTCTGGCGTTTGGGTGATAAATGGGAGCGCCAAGGTTTTTGTGCTCATGTCTTTTCCCCCGTTTTAGGCTTATAGCATTGAATCAGGACTTCTGTTGCTTGTGGCAAGGTTTGTGTGCCCCAATTCGTATTATAGAGTGGACGTTTTGTTTTTATTTGTTCTTCTTTTACTGGGGTCGTTTTCGCGTTGGTTTAGACTTGTTGAGCTTTAGTGGCGGTTTTTGCATAGCCCCTCTCTGTTTGCGGACTCAAGTGTAGCGGTGTTTCTGTGCTGTTTTTTTGTCTATATGCCTCTTTGGGCATTCATGGTTGAGTTCAGAGGCATGCCTGCATAACTGAATTGTAGTTTCGTGATGTTTTTGGTTTAAACGCTTTTATTTTAAGGGTGTCTATTTTTAGTTGAGGAATTTGTTGTGGACTCTGATTTACTTGATAAGCTTGCCCAGAAAACAATAACTAAGCAGCAACTTTGCCAGGCGGTGGCAGAAAATTTTGAGTTACTTCCGCAGCTTGTTAAGGGGGTTTCTTCGCCGAAAGCCTCAATCAGGTACGGATGCAGCAGTGTTCTGGTGGATTTATCTGCCCAGTATCCCAAGAAACTTTACCCCTGCCTGGATATCTTCATTGGGCTTTTGGACAGCAAATACCGCATCCTCACGTGGAACGCCACCGTAGCAATTGCTAACCTCTGCTGCGTGGATGTGAACCAAAAATTCGACGCTGTTTTTTGTAAATACTTTAATCTCATTAATAGTGGATACCTCATCACTGCAGCTAATGTTGTTGCTAACGCAGGCAAAATTGCGTTAGCCAAGCCTCATTTTATGCCTCAAATCACAAACGAACTTCTAAAAATTGATGCGCTGCCGACAACGCCACATTTAACTGACGAGTGCAAGAGAGTTCTGGCGGAACACGCAATTGCCTCGTTTGACATGTTTTTTGGCGGGCTAGATGCTGCGCAAAAGCAGATGGTTCTGGGTTTTGTTGCGGGGCATCAGGATAGTTCAAGAAAAACTTTGGGCTGCAAGGCTTCTGTCTTTCTCCAACGTTGGGGTGCATAGTTTTGAACTTCAAACATCAGACGCCTTTTTCGGCGACTGTTTTTTGAATTTCAAAAACAGTAATATATATGAACTTAGAATTCAATTAACATGCTAATGACTCAACCTGAGGCAGATAAAACCCGCAGCATAAAAAACGCCCTCTTGGTAGCCGCAGGCACAATATGTGTGTGCCTAGGCGCCATCGGCATAGTCCTACCTATCCTGCCTACCACCCCGTTTCTCCTACTCGCCGCCGCCTGCTACCTACGCGGCTCCGAACGCATGTATCACTGGCTTCTAACCAACCGCTGGTTTGGAACCTACATCAAAAACTACCACGAAGGCAAAGGCATGTCTGCCCGAGGCAAAATCTTCACCCTCACCCTGCTCTGGGTCACCATCCTCTACTCAGCGTTGTTTGTGGTCAATTCTTGGATTATTCAGGTAGTCCTCTTCTGCGTATGCATCGGCGTAACAGCACACCTGCTGAAAATCCCTACATACCGAGAAACCAAAACGTTAACCGCTTCAAACAACCACGAAATAATGAACCTTAAAAAGAAAAAGACAAAAAGGTCTAAAGAGGCTTCCAAACGCAACTTATAGCACCTTGGCTGCATGCCAAAACGCACGGTGTCTGGTTATCTTGAGGTCGGCATTGGGCGCAGGTGTAGCGGATTTTTTTCCGATGCTCTTCAGAGACGGCGGCGACGGTTTTGTCCTCCAAGTCGATGAATTCAGTGACCAATTCCAGCGCCTTTTGTGGGCATGCTTCCACGCATTTTTGGCATCCGCTGCATTTGTCAGAGTCAATGATGATGAAGTATTCGCCTGAGCCGTCAATGTAGCCATAATGCGTAATCACATGTGCCGCCTCAGTTGCCCTGCGCCTTCACGTACAAAGCTTTGCCCAGTAACGCCGCGCCCATGGCTCCAGCCAACATCGGGTCTAACTCTCCTTCCCGCCAGTTCGGCGACGGCAACGTCTTAACCCCCAAAATGTTTTCAATCCTCGAAACAATGCCCATGTTCTTGGATTGTCCACCTGTAACCACAAGCTCCTTCTCAAGACCCACACGGCTAATGAGGTTAGCCATACGCACCGCCATCGCCCGCGTGTATGCCGCCAGCACTTTTTCGCGGGACCAGCCCTTGCGCAACAACCCAACCGCTTCGGTTTTGGCGTATGCCACACAGGTGCAGCTAACGGGTTCGGGTTCCTCATCCAGCGACAAAGAAACCTTACCGATTTCTTCAATAGGTATCTTAAGCAGGTCTGCAAAGACCTCCATGCCCCTGCCTGTGCCTGCGGCACACTTGTCATTCATCAGAAATGAGGTAACTCTGCCTGTTTGGTCGCAGTGGATTGCTTTGATGTCTTGTCCACCTACATCAAGGATGGTTCGGACGCTTGGACCCCAAATGTAGTTAGCGCCTTTGGCGTGGCAGGCAATTTCGGTGATGGCTTTATTTGCCATTGGAACGTTGACTCGCCCGTAGCCAGTGCCGACGGTGTATTTGATGTCGTTTTGGGTTAGGTCCGTGTCCTTGAGCACCATGTTCATGACTTTTTTGGCGCTGTCGGGGCTGTTGGAGCCCGTTCGCGTGACTGCCCACGCGTAGATTTGGCCGTCAATCATAATCGCCGCTTTAGAACCCACCGAGCCCACATCCACACCTGCTGTGATAACGTCTTTGTGGTCCCAGCTTTTGTCAGAGCAGACCCTGCGGTATTCTTCCCAACGCCAGAACTCTTTTGTGTCTTTGGTTGGTTCGGTCATTTTGATGCACCCTTGGCTCGGCTTGTCGCCGTAAGCGCAGCGCCTAACGCACCCACAAACTCGGGGTATTCAGGCACTAGAATTTCTAGTCCAAGCTTCCTTTTTAGTGATGCGATGAACCCCACATCTTTGGCTACTCCGCCAACAAGTGCAACGTCAGGGTTAATCCCCAACCTGTGCACCATCGAGGAGATGCGGTCAGCCATCGCGTCGAAAACGGCGCGTGCAATTTCAGGTTTAGACTCCTGCCGGTGGATGAGTGAGACCACGTCGGATTCGCCGAAGATGACGCAGCTTGCATTAATGGGGCTGGCGCGCTCCGCCTTCAAGCTTAACGGACCCATTTCCTCCATCTTAACTTCAAGTGCTCTTGCCATGGCTTCAATGAAGGTTCCTGCGCCAGCTGCACATCGCTCGTTAACTACAAAGTCCATCATGATGCCGCGTTCGTCGCATTTGACTGCGCGTGCTTCCTCAGCGCCAACATCCACCACCGTTCTTGCGGTGGGAATCAGAAAGACTCCTGCGCGGGCGTCGGCGCCCATCATGCTTACTGTGCCGTTTGAGTATGGTGCCATGTCCATGCCTGAACCTGTTGATAGGACTAAGCTGACTTCTTCTCTGGCGACTTTCGCGGCGTCTAAGGCTTGGACAAAAACTTCCTCAGCAGCTTTGGTAGGTTCGAAACCTGAAAAGCCCTTTGCTCTCGCCACAACTTGCCTGTCTTTGAGGACAACAACCTTGACGGTCTGGATACCCATGTCAATTCCAACAGTTGTAACCATAGTCGTCGCCTCTAAAAGTCCACCCTTGCAGACAACATTTCAAGGAATGCTTCAACTCGTGTTTTCATTTGTCCAACATCTTCTCTGGTATATTCTGTGTCTAAATAGTAGACTGGGATGTCAACTTTGTCTAGCGCCTTTTTTACGCGAGAGTACTCCATGGCGTAGAGCATGCAGCCGCGGATGACATAGTAGATGACGCCCTGCGCTTTGGTATCTTTGACTTTGTTTAGTAGCCAGTTGACGCGGTCTTCGTTTCCGTCTTTGCTGGTAAAGCATGGGCAGGTGGAAGCCATCAGGTACCGTTCGGCTATGCCGTTAATCATGTCATCCATTGTCCATTCGTCGATGCCTACGGGGTCGTAGAGGACGCGGTCGCTACTACATAACTCGTCACCCACAAGTATCCCCTGCGGAGTCGCCTCCTCAATCAGCGTGGGCAACTTCCAGTTATCAGGCCAAAACATCGGCGTTCCCGTCACAATAACCCGCGGGGTATCAGGCGGACAAGCCCACTCATTCTTCTCTGCACGTTTCTCCAGCTCGTCACAGAGCGCCTCAGTCTTTTTCGTCCAACGTTTAATATCGTCCCACATACTCATCTGGTTAACCAGCATTGCGTCCCTGCCCATGATGACAGGGTTGCCTTTGCGCAGGTCCTGTAGCCGACGAAACGCTTTGGTGGCTTTCTGCATGGTTTCGATGGCTTCTTTAAGTTTTTTGGGCGTGATTTTGTTTCCCGTGAGTTTTTCAATTTGGGTTTTGATGGCTTTGATTTCTTCCTTCCATAAGTGCAGAGACTGCGCGCTGTCTTTGACGCGGGGTGGGGTCATTATCCACATTTGTTTGGCGTCGCTAAGGATTTCGCTTAGCTTGGTTTGGCCGTCACAGGTTAAGGTGCTTATGACGGCGTCGCTTAGCTCCAAGTAGGGTGAGAGGTCAATCATTTTTGCGCCGATGGTGGAGCGGATAACAGGGCAGACCTCCACGGGCACGATGCGGTCTCCCAATTTGGAGGTGTCATACCAGCCTGAGTTCACTCGGACGGGAATGGCGTCGGCGGCTAAAATCAGTTCGATGGGAGCAAACACACAGAGATACCCGATGACTTTTCTACCTTGAGCTTTGGCTTCTTGGATTTCTTTTTGGCGCATTCCAAAAAAGTTTGAAACTTCATCAAAGTACTGCATGGCTGCGGGGCGGTTAGGGTCGGTTTTCTTCATCCGCTCAATGTTGTCTGCCATGATTCTCTCTGAAGCTGCTTTCACGGAGGCGTTTAGCTCCTCAACTTCTTTTTGAGGCATGTCCGGCAGGTACTTTTTTTCTGCACTTTGGCTTTTCATCTTTCTTTCTCCTATTAAGGGTGTGACTATTCGATGTTTGAAGGTTCCAACCAGTTACGAGAGTGGAATACGGTTTTTCCACCCAGATTCACTTTGAGGCAGTCCTCGTAGGGACACATCTCCACGCAACGCATGCAGTTAAGGCACATGGAGGTTTTGATGTCGCCGCCCTTCTGCTCATACACCTCAGTGACTTGGACGGGGCAGACGCGTTTGCATATGCCGCATTTGGTGCATTTCTCTTCGGTCTTGTTGATGTGAAGCACGGGTGCCCATTTGAAGGCTTTGAAGCGGTTTGCGGCGGCAAGGGTTATGCCGGTGGGGCAGAAGCGGCACCAGAACCGTCGATACATGAAGGTGCTCACCAAAGTTAACCCGATAAAGATGTAGATGAGCACGGATGTGACGACGGGGATGTTGATGTAGTACACTATATCTCGGGTGTAGGGGTAACTGAAGCTCCAGTCAACAAAGCCGAGATTTGCCAAGGCACCTGTCCAAGGCACAATAAGCGGCTCAAGCGGACTCAAAAACAGGTTGAGAGAGTGGTAGGGACCCCGCAAAAACAGAAATTGGATTTGTGATGCAGGCGTGATGGTTAAAGCGCCCACCAGAAGCGGTGAAACCAAAATGGCGGCGGCGATGACGTATCGGAGCCTGTTGAGGGCGCCGTTGACTCGGTCGCTAAGCGTCCAGTAACGTATCCCCAGCTTTTTCCTAAGCATGGCAATGAGGTCCATGTAGAAACCGAAGGGGCATACCCAGCCGCAGAAAAACCTGCCACTGAAAAGGGTGACTGCAAAAATCACCAAAAAGAACGCCACCAGCCACAACGCCATGGTGAACGAGATGAATATGCCCACCAAAGAAACCACCTGAATGAACAGGCGGAGGTAGCTAAGTTTTCGGGTGCGGTCTTTTTTCCAGATTGTTATGATTAATACGCCTGCAAGTGCTAGACCTATAGCAACTATAGCTGCGAATATGGTCCCCAGTAGTGCTTCGTACATCGTATCCAGCCTTTATGATGAGTTTCTGTTAAATAATTATTGCGTCTAAAAGAGTTATCACGCCCAAAATTATCAAGGCAACAGCGCCCAACCTTGAAATCCACACGCGAAACAGAGGTGCCTTGTTGAGCAGCCACCCCGTAGCGCCTCCAATTAGGAGAATGGGCGAAAGAGATGTTCCTACTCCAAACAGGACAGCTAAGGCGAAACTGTCAAAGGGCGAGGCGAACGTTAGCGAGTACGCCAGAAGCGCCATTAACGGCGTGCACAGCACCAACCCTCGGGATAGCCCCAGTGTGTAGGCTCGAATGTCAAACCTGCTCCGCAGCTTACCTGAAGTTTCGTTGGGTGTTGCCTTGGCGGTGCAGTTGCTGCATCCTTGCGGTTTTTTCCTCAATAGCAACGTCACGCCGATACCGATTGTGATTATGCTAAATGCTGTTGAGGAGTAAGTTTGGAAGGAGGAGAGCAGCGAGTCGTTGACAAGCAGGTTTAAGGCGCCGATGGCTGCCCCGATTATGGCGTAGGCGGTTATGCGTCCCAAATTGAACATCACGGTAACTGAGATGCCTTTGCGAAACCCTGCATTTATGCCTGCAATGTAGCTTGCCACGTAGGGTAGGCAGGTTGAAGTGCAAAAAGCTACACCGTACAGTAATCCGCCAGCTAAGGCGGCTAAGTATGGGTTGGCAACTTCAGGCAGCAACGACATGGGCAAGGTCAACTTGGGTTTGAAGCATTAGTCGGAAACTGCTTTTAAAGTTTGCATAAAAACCCGAAATCAGCCCAGCCACCCGAATAGATGTTAGTTTTTAGTTTTTTCTTCGGTCGTGGGTGGGTTTAGCCAGTTTCGGGAGGCGAACAACGTTTTGCCTGCTGCCTTAACTTTGAGGCAGTCTTCGTAGGGGCACATCTCCACGCACCTTAAACAAAGCATGCACATAGAGGTGTCCACTCGTCCACCTTTCTGCTCATAAACGTCCGTGACCTGTACTGTACAGACCCGCTTGCATATGCCGCACTTAGTGCATATCTCTTGGTCCTTTTCCAAATGAACCAACGGCGCCCACCTAAAACCCCTCAACCTGTTGGCAACGGCAATTGAAACCCCTGTGGGGCAGAAACGGCACCAAAACCGCCTCACAAAAAACGAAGAAACCAACACAAACACCACAAAAGCAACCACGCAAATTAATGCATAGTCTGCGCTGGAGTAGTAGACAATCTGGTCAACGTAAGGAAAGTTAAGGTTAGACTCATAAAGGGTCTGCCAAGGAGCAACCACGGGCACCAGTGGACCCAGCAGAATGCGTAGTGGATTGAAGGGTCCTGAGATAAATATCAACGAAGAAGACGTGGGCAAAGACGCATAATCTATTAGAAAAAGCGGCGAAGCAGCAAGCACAACAAAAACGGCGTAACGCAGCTTGTGTAATCCTCTGTTTAGCCAGTCAGGCAGGTTGAAGTAACGCACTTTGAGAGCTTGACGAACCAAACTTACAAGGTCCATGTAAAAGCCCAACGGGCATATCCAGCCGCAGAAAAACCTGCCAAACACCAAAGTTGCAAGCAGAAGGCCCAGCACCACCAAACTGAGCCAGAGGGGGTAGGCGATTAAGTAAAACAGTGCCGCCTGTGAGGCTAATTGGATGAAAAGTCGAAGGTAGCTTGTTTTTCGGGACAGGTTCTTGGCTAAAATGTGAATGGTTAAGGCGCCTGCTATTGTCAGCCCTGCGAGTAGTGTTATTTTGAGGATTTCGATTAATAGAGCTTCCATGCTGGCTTTTTCTTCCTTGACTGCCGTTGGCTGGGCTTTTGGGTGTAAATGAAAATAGGGCTGCCTTAATTTAAACGTGCACAATTTTAGAAAAAGGGTAAAGGAGCCTTGTTTAAGGCTCATGGGGTACCGCAATAACTTCGCGGGTGTTGTACTGCTCCAGATAGTTTATGTGGTCTGCGTCGTAGGGGTAGCTTTCGGTTTGCAGCGGATAGGGGAATCCAGTCATGTTGTGGAACGGAATGGGCGTCACTGTGAAGCCGTCGTTTCCAGGTCCGAAGCCGTAGTTTGCGTATTGCACTTTGAACCAGCAAGCGACAAAGAAGTAGTAGCTTCTTTCCATGCCTGGTTCGGGGTCGGTGAGGTTGCTTGTTGGAAACTGCAGGGCAACTGAGTCGCCTTGTCTGCCGATTACAAACATGTTATCTTCGCTGAGTAGCAGTTCGGTTACGTTGCCGTATCTTGTGAAGTTGCCTGAGGAGCCTGCTGCTATGGGTACGAATTCTTGGGAAAGGTCTGCTTGGGCGTTGATTCTTTGTATGGTTGTGTTTTGGTCAGGCATTACATCTACTCCTACGTAGTCAAAGGTCACGTTCCAGAAGTTGCTTATCCGCAACGAGTAGTCTTCTGTGGGGAACAGCCCAGTTAGGTCCACCACGAATGTTCGGAGGATTCCATCAGGTGGAAGCGGGAACTGTCGGCTTTCTGGAACAGGTACCCAGTTTCCGTTGGCGTCTTTTACTTCCATGAAGGGTGTTGGTGTTGGCTCCGTTAAGTCTGGTACTTGCGTAGAGTAGAACTTGTTCATCCATAAAGTGTAGCTTTCTTCTGGACCCCAATCTACCATTGCGTTAACTACCAGCTTGATTTGTTTCTGTCCTGTCAGGTTGCCCAAGTCTAAGGTTAGTCGGTTCCAGGTTTGGTTGTCCCAGTTTTCGCTGTATTTACCGTTAAAGCCAGAGGTGGATAAGTCGTCTTTGTTTGAAATGGCTGCTAAGGCGTCTTCTTGGTTATATGACTTTACAACGGTGCCGTTGTATGCAATGACAAATTCGTTTGTGGCAGAGACGGGGCTTAACAGGTCTTGGCTCACTGTGTAGATTTTGCCCATGTACGCTGGGTCGATGTACTGTTCCACCATGGTCGAGTAGACATCTGTTCCAACTGGGTGGTCGATTGCAAGCAGGTACGCGGAGTCAATGAAGAAGATTTCATCCCATTTCTGGGTTAGGCTCAGCAAGTAACTGCCGTTAACAGCCTCCAGTTGGTCTTGCCCCAGCGGGAGGTAGTCCCATGGGTTGTTTCTCCAATACTCAAGGGAACCATCCGAGTTAACATATCGAGTGTAGCCCAGCCAGCCATGGTTGGAAACTTCGCCCACATAGTTGTATTGGGTGCCATTCCACATGTACAGTGAGGGGCATGATGAACCGCCAGTGTATGTTGCCGTAACTGACAACCTGTCCGTTAAGGTCACGGTGCGGAAAAGGCTGGTGCTTCCATCATCCCACTGTAGGAAAGTCACTCTGCCTGTTGGGTCCTGATTAGGCATCTCGATGGTGTAGGTGCCTTCGGGCAGCAGTGCCGTCCAGAAGGTGGTGTGCATTTCTCTGGCGCCGTTGGGCATGGTGATGTAGAAGTCTGCGTCACCGCGGGGTGAAATGTTTACGTTAAGCGTGTGGTAGCCGTCTTTGACAACCATGTAGCCGCCGGGTAACCCGTTCAAGTCGATGACGTAGGTTTGCGAGTCTCCGCCGGGTAGTGGTGGCGCGACTATGGTGAATTCCACGTTTTCTTCTGCGCCTGCTGGCAGGGTTATGGTTTTGGTTTCCACGGTTTCTAAGCTGTTTTGGCCGGTGCCCACTCTGAGTTTAACGGTTATGCTGCTTTGGGCTGACCCTTCATTGACGGCTTTTGCTGAAACGTGGACTGTTTCTCCAGCCCAAACTTCATAGGGCTTAACAATAAGGTTGCTAAGCTTTATTGTTGAAGGACCTTGAATGCTGAGCGTTCCAGTAGCGTCGCCTACGCTGATGGCGTAGTCGCCCTTTGCGGATTCTGTTACTGTAAACTCGACGGTTGTGGTTTCCCCTCCGGATAACTCCACGGTTTTGCTGCTTTGCACGGCACCGTTGACGGCGAAGTCAACTACGTAACTGCCACGGGTTTCGCCTACGTTTGTGACTTTGGCAGTTACGTCAACGGGTATTCCTGGCTCAGCAACCTCGGGGTCGATTATTAGGTTTGTAACTTGGAACTCGGCTGGTTTAGCAGGCGGCGCCGCAGGGTTAACCGTAAAGGTTCCCGTCAAGCCACCGATTTCAACTTGGTATGCTCCCTCAGTTTGTTCCACTACTTCAAAGAGAACACTTGTGAAGCCGTTTCCTTCTACTTCGCCTGTTCTGGTTTGGATTTCCTCGCCATTTACGAAGAGCGTGACCGCATAGCTGGTGCTTTCTGCTGCTTTGTTGGTGACTCTGACGGTGATGCCGATGGGTTCGCCTATGTTTGCAGTGGTGCGGTTGATGGCCAAATCAGATAACGCAACTGAACTGGTCAGCGTGAAAGAGACCTCTAAATTGCCAACGCTGACTATATGTGTTCCTTCTCCAGCGTTTGAGATTATAAATTCAATGATTTTAGTTTCGCTGGGTGCAATCTTGACTGTTTGTTCTTGGTTCTGTACGCCATCCAGCAACAAGTTTGCTGTGTAGGTTCCGCTTTCACCGCCCACGTTGGTGACGTTAACCGATACCTTTACGGTTTGCCCCACTAACCCCGTTGAGGGGGTCACTTGGAGTTCCATGAGTTGAATCTGGGAGGGTTGCAGTTCGGGTCCAGGTAACGAGGCTACATAGAAGTATCCTCCAGCTGCGGAGGCGACTATGATTAGGTCAATTATGAGGATTGCTTGAAGTTTGCTTATTGCAGTTTTGGCGCGCATGCTTTCTGCATTAGTTGGTTAGGCTTAATATAGCTAATGCAGAATTCGCAGGTTGGTGTTTGGTTGCTTAAGAATCTGCGGTTTGGTTTAGAATTATAGAATATTTCTAGGTTTTTTTGGGGGCTATTTTGCTTGTTTGCTGGTTGGGTTTGGTTTGGCGGGTTTGTTTTGCTTTGTTGTATGCTTCGTTGTTTTAAACGTATGTCGCGCATATTAGGTAATTAACTGCAAAAATGTGCACAACTATTCCATTTTTTTCCAGTAACGTTTATATTTTCCACAGTTACTTCAACAACTGTTAAATCAGCTAAATAAACAGTGTATCGCGTGAAACTTTGGAGGAATCTAAACTGGAAAATTTAGCCGGACCCATGGATTATGTCGATTTCCAGATACTATGTTTACTGCAACAAGATTCAAGGCTAAGCTTCAATAAAATAGCCAACAAACTCGACATCTCGGTCGGAACAGCATTCAACCGCATCAAAAACCTGGAAAAAAGCGGCATTCTCAAAGGATACACAATCGTTCTGGACTCCGAGAAAATAGGCTACGGTTTAACTGCCCTAATCCTGATTCAAACTGAAGGGGGACATTTAGCCGAAGTTGAAAAAGAAATCTCCAAATCCGCCAACGTCATCGCAATTTATGACATAACAGGAGACTACGACGCCGCTGTCATAACAAAATTCCAAGAAAGAGACCGCCTAAGCGTCTTCATAAAAAACCTCATGGCAGTTCCACATGTCAAAAGAACCGCAACCAGTGTCGCGCTGGAAGTAATCAAAGAGGAATTCCGAATAAACCTCCACGACGCCGACACCTCCGAAGTTCTAAATAAGAAAAAACAATGTCTACAACCTCATCGCGTAAAAAACACAGATAAAGAAAAAATCAATAAGGTCAAACTCCAAAAAAGCCGCTTAGAAACAAAAGCGTTTCAGCAAGAGATAGCTGAAGCTGCGAAAACAAGCTAATCGCCCTCACGACTTTGGATTGTTTCCTAAGGGTTTTTTGCCTTATAACTGTGTTTTTAGTAACCTTGTCTTCTGACTCGGCTTGATTTCTTTTAGAATTATCTACCAGGCTCGATTAATCTGCCATTTTTAACTCTATTAGAAAGATGTCAGCAGCGCTTGTTTTTAAAAAGAAAAAAGGAAGGTGCAGTTATGTTGAGTTTGGTTTTCTTCGTTTGGATGCGATGTATTTTCCGATTTCCAAAGCTGCGAACACTATTCCAGCAAAGAGAGCCGCGATAACCCAGTCGAAAGGTTCTGGAGCGTGAACACCAAAGATTTGTTGTATGCCTGGGGTGTAGAGTATGAATAGTTGTAGGGCGAAGGAGGAGAGTATTGCGTCGCAGATGTAGTTTGTTTTGAATAAGCCGTGACTTTTAAGACTGGTATTTGTAGGAACGTGAGGAAGTGCGATGGCGAGTTGATTAGGATCATGGCGGTTAGGAGTTGGGTGCGGGCTTCTAGGAGGTTGTATTCTCTGACCCAGGGTTGATGCAATAAAGTACACTAAGAGGAGTAGTGTTGAGAGAGTGCTGGGGATGCGACTAGAAGGTTAGATGTCGCGTGTGAAATGCTTCTTTGGTTTGCCGGGTTTGCGTTCCATGATGTCGGGGTCGCCGGGGTCTACGCCTAATGACGATTGAGGTGGGGTAAGCCGTCGGTGACTAGGTTCTCCAAAGCACTGCATCTGGCAGTAAACGCTATAGCGCACCTGCTGACTGTGGCAGGTCAGAGCCTGGAGTAACGTTGCGGCCAGGTTGGAACCAGGACGACGGCGATGAACATGACAAGTGTATATTCATGATGGTCACAGCAGCAAGTAAGTGATTATTTTTGATGTTATCATAAATTTTCCCTACTACCCTCCTTGACTGCTTTGACGATGCTAGCAAAATTATCATCCGCCAAAACCATGTCTGAGGCTTCTTTGGTGACTTCTGTGCCAGTGATGCCCATGGCTACGCCTATGTCTGCCATTTTCAGTGCTGGTGCATCGTTGACGCCGTCGCCAGTCATGGCTACAACTTGGTCTCTTTGCTTCCATGCTTGGACGATGCGCATTTTATGTTCAGGCGCAACTCGAGCATAGATGACTACGTTTTCTACGACTTGCTGGAGTTCTTGGTCGCTCATTTTTTCAAGTTCGGCGCCGGTGAGGACTTTGCTTTCAGTGTCGTTTTCGCCAACTAAGTTGAGTTCTTTGGCGACTGCTGTGGCGGTTAGTTTATGGTCGCCTGTTATCATGACTACTCGGATGCCTGCTTTTCTGCAGATGGCGATGGCGTCTTTGACTTCGTTGCGGGGCGGGTCAATCATACCCATAATCCCCACGAAAACAAAGCCCTCTTCGATTTCTTCGCCAAAGTTTGTGGTGTCAGGTGGGAGTTCTTTGTAGGCGAATCCTAGGTTTCTCAGCGCTTGTAGTGCCATGGCTTCCGTGATTTTGTGTAGGTCAGCGTTTTGCTCAGGCGTGATTTTTTGAACTTTCCCGTTTACTAGTATGTGTGTGCATTTCGATAGGATGATTTCTGGTGCGCCTTTCATGTATGCCATGCGTGTGTTGCCGACTTGGTGGATGGTGGTCATGCGTTTGCGTTCGCTGCTGAAGGGAATCTCTGCGATGCGGGGTTCTTGCTGGTCAAGCTCCTGCTTTTGTAGGTCGGCTTTGGCGGCTGCAACAATGAGGGCGCCTTCAGTGGGGTCCCCTTTCACGGTCCATTTCTGGGTTTGAGTGTCTCTCTCTAAAGCCGAATCGTTGCAGAGGGTGGCGATTTTTAGGAGTTTTTTGAGTTGTACGTCGGGGGTTACTTGTTTGTTTTCGTTTTCAAAAGTGCCCTCAGGCGCATATCCAATACCAGTAACTTTGACAGCAGTATTATTAGTGAAAATGCGCTGAACCGTCATTTCACCCTTAGTCATGGTACCGGTCTTGTCACTACAGATGACGCTGGTGCAGCCAAGCGTTTCAACCGCAGGAAGCCGCTTCACGACAGTGCTGACTTTCGCCATGCGGTACATTCCTATGGCTAGCGCGCCTGTGACAATCGCGGGCAAAGCTTCGGGCACTGCAGCAACCGCGAGGCTGACCGCCCACAAAACCATGTCCAACACAGGGCGTTGCTCAACAAGAATTCCAACAGACGCTACACCGATGCAGACTGTTATGCAAAGGATTCCTATCCATTTGCCTACTGATGCCATTCGTTTTTCGAGTGGTGTTGTTTCGGTTTCGGTGCTTTGGACCATTTGGGCAATTTTGCCAAACTCAGTGTTCATACCGGTTGTGGTGGCTAAGGCTTTGGCTCTACCATAAGCAACAATTGTTCCTGTATAAAGCATGTTTTTGCGGTCGTTAAGTTGGGTGTTTTCAGGGAGGGCATCAGTTTGCTTGTTGACTGGTGCTGATTCGCCTGTTAATGCAGCTTCATCTATTTTGAGGTTATGCGCTTCCAAAAGTCTTGCGTCCGCAGAGACTTTGTCCCCCGTGTAAACAAGAAGTATGTCTCCGGGAACAATTTGGCTAGCAGGAATCTTCGTTTCTTTTCCATCACGAAGAACAATGGCGCTTGGGGCCGTCATCTTTTTCAAGGCTTCAACGGCCTTTTCAGACCGGTATTCTTGTGTGAAGCCCAGAGTTGCGCTGGCTATGACTATGATTAAGATGATGATTGCGTCGACGGTTTCGCCGATGACTATTGAGAGCCCGGTGGCGACAAGCAGAATTATCATCAGCACATCGGTGAATTGGCCTAAGAACAGTTTGATTGGTGAAGTTTTTTTCTCTTTTGTCAACTCGTTGGGGCCGTAGGTAGCTAAACGTTTCGTTGCTTCTTCGGATGTTAAGCCGTTTTCTGTGACGTTGAGTTCTTGCATTGCCTCTTCTGTTTTTAGTGCATGCAGAGGTTTTGACACAGCATTATTTCACTCCAATGTCAGCTACCACTTGCGAAGACAGTTATAGGCTTTTCTGAATGTTTTTAAGAAATATGCACAGTGGTGTTGAAGATTTGTGGTCAATCACCGCAAAAACTGTGGGTTCTGTGGACATCGTGTGGCGAGAAAATATGTGTTGTCAAGCCGAGTTTTTGCCTCTTTTTTCTTGTAGTTTGGGTGGTTAGTTTGAGTGGTTGTGGTGGGTGTTTTCTTGGCAATTCGGATTTTCTTGGCTTTGTTGGGTTTTTGTGCTGGGTTTGTGTGGCGCTTAGGTATGATTGTTTAAAATTTCGACATTATTATGTGCATTTTTTCTTTTTTTCTTAAAAGTTATGAACAAATCATAACTAAGCTTATATTTCTCAAACACAGCATGACCGTCAATTGGTGAATAAGATGAATAAAGAGGGAATACTAAGAAAAGCATCTGGTATTGCAGAAAAAGTGATTTCTAATCATTCGACGCTATTCATGCAAAAGAAATGGTACTTGCTCGCAGGCATTCTCGCTACTTGCTTAGCTATGAGCGTAGGCAGAGCATTTGCGCAAACTGGTAACCCATTGGCAGACACTGGCACAGCAATAAGCATGGCTTGGACTCTTGCCATGGGCGCGTTAGTCTGGTTCATGCAGTTGGGCTTCGCGTTCCTTGGCGCTGGCTACATTAGACACAAGAACCAAGTCAACTACTGGTCAAAGAGTTACATTGACTTCAGCATCGGTGTTGTCTTATTTGCGTTGGTCGGCTTCGGTTTGATGTTCGGTGGTTCAGGGGCAGGTTTCCCAACAGGCTTTGACTCTGCTGGTGAAATAATTTTCACAACTCTTCCAGGACTAGACCACGGAAACGCCTTCATAGGTTATTCCGGGTTTGCTTTAGCAGGCGACGCATACAACGGTTTAACGTTAACCTACTTCTTCTGGCAAGCCGTGTTCGCAGCCACATCAGTTACTATCGTCGCTGGAATGGTTGCCGGAAGAATGAAGTTCAAGGCATACCTGATCTACACCTTGTTGATTAACATCCTTATCTACCCCGTATACGGCCACTGGGTCTGGGGAGGCGGATGGTTATCACAGCTAGGCGCGTTAGACTTCGCCGGTTCAGGTGTAGTCCACGCGGTCGGTGGCTTCACAGGTTTGGCAGGCGCATTGCTCATTGGTCCAAGAATAGGCAAATACACCAAAGACGGTAAACCTCGTTCGTTCGGCTACACAAACGTCCCCTACATTGTGATAGGTACCATGATTCTGTTCTTCGGCTGGTTTGGTTTCAACCCTGGAAGCACACTGACAACATTGGACTTTAGAACTCCCATAGTCGCTACAAACACGTACCTTGCAGGCGGTGCAGCCGCGGCATTGGCAGTCTTCATAACGTACTTTGACCGCAAGAACTTTAAGGGCGCAGACATTTCGGCCATTTGCTGTTCCGCTTTGGGCGGTCTAGTTGCAATCACGGCACCATGTGCATATGTACCTCCATGGGCAGCAATCATCATAGGCTTCATCGCAGCTCCAATCACAATCTACGGTAACTTCTTCGTAGAACGGAAACTGAAGATTGACGACCCAGTGGGCGCATTTGGTGTCCACGGACTCAACGGTATCTTTGGTCTGCTTGCAGTTGGTCTCTTTGCGGACGGAACATACGGCGTACAAGGTGTCTTGATAAACGGCGCGGCAGGTCTCGAACAGCTAACCGCACAGTTGATTTCCGCTGGTGTTTGCGCTGGTTACGCGTTCGGTATGGGTCTGCTGATATTCGGTCTGATCAAGTACACAGTTGGTCTGCGTGTTCCAGCCAAAGAAGAAATCGAGGGCTTGGATGCGACAGAACACGGATTCGTTGCCTACCCAGAAGTGGTCATGAAGCCAGAAGACCCTGCATGGTTGGGCAAAGAAGACGGCAAAACAAAGTAGTTCCAACCCAAAAACCCCTCTTCCTTTTTTTGTCTGAATTTTTCGAATGCAAATGAGCCTCTTTCTTTGTGTTTCTGAAGGGATTTAGGGTTTTGAAGATTTTTTAAAATGATTGTCGCTACCATGCCGCTTTTGGTGGTGCAGATATTTAGTTAAACTCTGTTTTTGTGTATGTATATCCATTTTTTCATAAAAGTTATGCACAAATCATAAATAGTTTTATATTGCTTGCAGTGCCTCCCAGATGGAAAATGTACACGGGGATAAGTGAACTTTGCCTATAGATGCTCAAATCCTGATTCTGCCGGTGTTCATAGCTTGCTATGCGCTTGCTTTAAGTCGAAAAGTAAAGCTTTCCTACGTTTCAGTAGGGGCATTGGGTATATTGATGATTCTGGGGCTCATCTCTTGGCAAGACACCCTCTTCAACGCCATACAGTGGGATGTGCTCGCGGTCATTTGGGGCTTTATGATGGTTTCCTTCATCTTCTCCGAAAGCAAAATGCCCGAACTCATCGCAAACAAGATTCTAACTCACATCAAAACTGAAAAGTACGCTCTACTGGCAATCTGTTCCGTTGCAGCTTTCCTTTCCGCTTTCATGGCAAACGTGGCCGTGCTTTTCCTCATGGCGCCCGTCGCTATCCACATGGCTAAAAAACTGGGTTCCCCCCTCTTTCCCTACATCGTTTCTGTGGGTGTATGCTCCAACATGGTGACCACAACCACTATGATTGCTGACCCCCCTGCACTTATCCTAGCCATCCAAACTGGGTTAAGACCCTTAGACTTCTACTGGTTCCAAGGCAACCTTGGATTAGGAGCGATAACCGTTGTCGGTGTCGTTGCTGCCCTGCTCACCCTTCTTGTGATGTTTAGAAAAATGAACAAGCGCATAGAAATTGAGCCAGAGGAAATCAAAGTTGCCAAGCTGCCCAGTGTGCTGTTCTTGGGCGGCGTCATTGTGTTGTCTTTGGCTCCTGAATTCGGACTTAGCTTAGGCGCAGTTGGGCTGGCAGTGGGCATAATTGCCCTCGTTATGGGCGGCAAGCAGGCACCCAAAATGATGAAGGAATTCGACTGGGATTCCCTCATATTCTTAGCCGCCATCTTCGGCGTAATCTATGCCGTAACCACTTCCGGGCTCTTAACCGATGCAGCCCAAGCTCTAATAACAAGCGGCGCCAATAGCCCGCCATTGTTGCTCGGCATCTTAACTTGGATGTCCGTTGGGCTATCCACATTCATCGATCCAAACGCGTACACCGTGCTCATGATTCCCATCGGTCAACAACTGGCTGCCATGGCCGGTATGAGTGCTTGGCCTCTGCTCTTTGGTGTCCTCATTGGAACGGGAAGCGGGGCAAACATTCTGCCTATGGGTGCAGCGACCAACGTGTTTGCTTGCGGCTTACTGGAGAAGCATAACTGCTTAGTGAGCACCAAGGAATACATGAAGATTGGGCTGCCGCTGTCAGTTGTTGCGGTGGGTGTGGCGTTTGTGCTCCTATGGATACTATGGTTGTGATGAAAAATGAGCCAAAATCCAACTTTTTTATCAGTTCATTTTTTATGGAAGGGTGATTAAATATGTCTGAAGACCACATGTCGTCAAAGAAAGGCAAAAACTTCAAAGATATAATCGAGGAAGAAAAAACCAAAGGGGAAACACGCAAAAAGGTAATGCATTTTCTCACGCAAATCAACACTGGAGTTCTGTACTGCGGTTCTTTCCTAGTGGTCTTTGTTGCCATTTCTGTCTTGGTTTACGCTTGGCTCTCGCCTGAGGTTTACCTTTGGGCTGTTGCGCTAATCATCGCTGCGGGGGTATCCTCAATTTTTGCCTCCCGTTTAACCAACGCCCTCAAAAAGCGGCAATGGAAATATGCTTCCAGCTAAACGTCTGAACATATTCTCTATTACGCATGTTTTGTTTTCTCCTTGATGGTTAGGCTCCCACTTTTTAGGGGGCTTTTTGGTGTTTTTGTTTTTTGGACATTTGTGACTTTTTGTTTTTCTTTTCTAGTTTTTGTTGAGTTTTGTGGTATTATAGATGCGGCTTTTTGAACAAGCTTTCAAGGTTGAATATTTTCGCCTTGCATGTGGATAGTTTTAAATATTTGTTTAACATAAATGCACAGAAAAGCCTGAACATTCAAAAACACGTGTCAAAAACGTTATCGGTGAACAGAATGAGTGCAGTAATACCAACAAACCCTGGGGACACAGCATGGGTAATCGTCGCAACCGCCTTGGTTATGCTAATGACACCCGCGCTGGGCTTTTTCTACGGCGGCTTAGTTCGCAGAAAAAACCTTGTCTCTACAATCGTCCAATGCTTCATCATATTCGCAGTCATCAGCATCGTCTGGGCCCTTTGGGGTTACAGCCTTGTGTTCAGCGAAAGCTACTATGGCTTAATAGGCAATCTGTCACTAGCAGGGTTAACCAGCATAGGCATCAACGACGTTAACCCCGCATTAGCCCCCAACATCTCCTCCCTGCTATACTTCGCATTCCAATTGAAATTTGCCGCCATCACACCCGCCCTAATCATCGGCGCATGCGCAGAACGAATCCGCTTCCGCTCCCTGCTAATCTTCATCGTCCTGTGGTCAACCTTCATCTACGTACCCATCGCCCACTGGGTCTGGAACCCAGACGGCTGGCTACGCGCCGTAGGCGCAATAGACTTCGCAGGCGGAATAGTTGTGCACGTTTCTGCAGGGCTATCCGCGTTAGCTGCAGCTTTAGTGGTGGGGCGAAGAAAAGTCTGCGATGTTCCATGGAAAGACCACATGAAAACCTTAGACACCCAACCTGAAAAACCCTCAAACATACCCTACGTCATTCTCGGCGCCGCCTTGCTATGGTTTGGCTGGTTTGGCTTCAACGGAGGAAGCGCTTTAGCCGCAAACAACTTGGCTGTTTCCGCTGTTGTAACAACCAACTTGGCAGCTTCAGGCGCGGCAGTAAGCTGGATGCTCACGGATTGGCTAATTAAAGGCAAACCATCAGCGGTTGGCATGGCAATCGGCGCCGTCGTTGGATTGGTCGCCATCACCCCCGCCGCTGGCTACGTCAACGTAACATCCGCGATAATCATCGGGCTATCTGCAGGTATAATATCAAACCTCGTTGCCAACTGGAGAGTGGGACGGTCACGAATCGACGATACACTCGATGTCTTTGCATGCCACGGCGTAGGCGGACTTTGGGGTTCAATCGCAACTGGACTCTTCGCTACAGCCGCTGTGAACGGAGTAAACGGGCTATTCTTTGGAAACCCCAGTCTATTAGTTTCACAGTTGATTGCGGTAGTAGTTGTAGCGTCCTTTTCGTTCTTCGGGTCCTTCTTGCTGCTCAAGTTCGTTAACCTCTTCAGTCCACTACGCGTGAGTCCCGAGGCAGAAGATGCAGGTTTAGATTTCAGCGAACACGGCGAAGAAGCCTACCATCTCGACTGATCAACTCAACCCAAACCCCATCTCTTTTTACATCCATCAAAGTTTAATTCTCAATCCTTTTTGTCGGAGCCTTGATAAGCCAAAAACTCTTTACCTAACAGCCTAAATCCATTGGCTGGCGACTTGACCCTTGAATTCCATTGTTATCTATTCGTCAAAGGGTGGCAACACAGAGAAAGTTGCGCATGAAATTGCCTCAGAGCTAGCTTGCCCCTGTGTAGCAATATCCAAAAAAATCTACCCCATCCAACGTGAATTTGCCAGAGTATGACATGGTTTTTGTCGGAACAGGTGTCTACGTTTCAAAACCAAACAGTGACCTGATGAATTTCTTAAAGAAAACCGACTTAAGCAGAACTCGAAAATTCGCGGGTTTTCATAACATGGCTGGGCGCGTCCAAAAGTGGGCAAGATGTTTTTGATAAACTAAACGCCGTGATAGACGATAAAGGGCAGGAGGTTCTAGATGGCTGCTTTAAATGTTATGGGGAAGGGCACTCTTTGATAATGCGCGGTTTAGCCCGAACTTTGCCTCATGAACTCTCAGGGCACCCCAATGCGGAGGACTTGAAGGCGGCACGAGAGTGGGCACGAAAAGTCACTAACCAAACTAAGCGGTCGTTTGCAAGCTTTCAATTGTTTTTAGATTCCTGCAATTAATACGCCAATTATGCCGCTCAGAAAAACGCCGTCAAAGGTTCCTGCCCCGCCGATGCTGGCAACAGGTGCCCCAAGTTTTGGAATAACCCGCAAATTCAGTAGGTCTGCCCCTATTAGTGTACCCAAAACCCCTGATGCATAGGCAGTTGTTAACGGTTGTGACGGCGACAAAACCAAAGCTACAGCTGCAGCGGCAACTGGGGGAATCAATGCGGGTGTCACGATGCCCACGCCTTTCACGGGACGGGATATTGCGCGGGTCACTAACGTAACGACCCCTATGCCTACAAGGCTATAAAGAACTGTCGAGGGGTCAGCTTTAAACAGTAAATAAACGCTGACGGCTGTAGGAATAAGGGCTCCTCCAACGTTAACCGCTATGGTGGTCACAGTCTGCCCATACTCCACGCGGGGAATCCGATAAGTCATGCCTAGAGCACTCACATAGTCCTCCCTAATCATAGGCACAGAGGTTCTGACTTTCCACAACGGAATGTTGACGGCGCTTCCAAGCAGAGATGCCGCCAGCAGCAACAATATGACTAAGGGCGTGAAACCGACGTTAGCAAACGCGAAGCCTACAACGCCAAAGAAAACCAATCCCACAACGGCGGCTGCCAAAAATATCAGGAGTAAAAAAACCAAGAGGCTATGATGGAAGTAAATTGTTTTTCGGCTCATCTATTCACCGTTTAAAGCACAGATGGTTCTTTACTTCCAAGTGCCTACCCTTTATGTGTTTTGACAAACCACCGACTGGCTGAAGCAATCAATCTCACTTCCGTTGGCAAGTCTTAAATATTCAAACCCGCACCGCAGGTTTATGGATGTCCAAGACTTAGTTCGCTAACCTTGCAGTTCGTTACTCCTATTTTGCAGCTTTAAAGCAGTTTCCGTGGGCAACGGTCGTTGAGCCACGCGGACGAAGTTTTGATTCCGCCCGAAACGTGTTTCTTCATTTAACTCTTGTAGAAGACCGCTGGATAAACTACACCTTGCAGAACCGTTTCTGCGACTGGAAAGACCCTGACTTTGAGGCATTCCAAAATTTTGATTCCATGGAAACGTACCTGTTGCAAGTGAAAGCCGCCACAGAAGCTTTTCTGGAAACCTTGAACCCTCCCGCTTTAGAACGCTTGATTGTTGTTCCTTGGGGCAAAACCCCCGAGGTATGCATTTCGGTTGAATCTGCGCTGTGTCATATGGTGGAAGACATGATTCACTACGGTGAGTTATCGGCTTTCCTTTGGCAGGCGAACGTGAACGCTCCTTATCTTCCCTTTTGGCGGTTCAAATATGAAGAAAACGGTTCCCCTAGAATGGCCAGCGGGATTTCCCAAACCGAAACATTCCATCTAACTCGGGCTTAATCGGTTCAATTACATCCTCAATTCGGTTAACCACTTCGCCTAACGTTTCATCGCCCTTGAAATGCACTCTTATTTGAACTTCACAGCAAAGACGTTTATGGGCAAGCTCCACATATCCGCATTCATCATCCCAAAAGTATTCGTCCACAAATTTTTCTACCTCTTTTTCGGTGATGAACTCTACGGCTTCAAATCGAGACTCAATTTCTTCGACAACTTTTCCGTTTCGTCTTTTAAGATTCTTCCGAGTAAACGCTTCCAGTTTTTCAAGCCGCTGGGCATACAGCTTTAATGCTTTGGCTGCCTCGGTGACGGTTGCCTGTTTGAGTTTTGGTGCAACCAAGCTTACATGAACTTCTGCGTGGCCTTCCCCAATAACGTCAGGGTGGTCTCTTACTATGGCGAACAAAAAGTCGCTGATTTGGTCATGCAGTTTTAGAGTGGAATCCTCTTTTGTGTTTTTCTTGATTTCTTTAACCTTCTCTTTCGGCACGTAAGCAGGGTAATACTTAGACAAGGCTCTCTTGTTAAGCCAGCCGTACCAGAAAAACACGTAACCAAAGTTTGTGGGCACCGCTTTCAGACAGCCTTTCCCGTTGTCATCTACCGTTATGTCAACTAAGTCAAGAAACAAATCCCGCATTGACCGGTTAAGTGATGCTGCAGGTATATTTTGAAGCTTAATTTTCTCCATCATAAGTACCTTAAGGAGTAGCCTTAAAGCATTTATCCTAATTGGTTTTTCACCTTAGAATTCTTCATAAAAGCCGACCGCACATCCTTAGACCACACGCTGATTTAACCCACCTTGTTCTTTAACCAACAAGCTTCTTGGGGCAAAACAAGCCTTCAACGGAAAACGTGAAACCTAGTTAATTATATATCTAAATAAGTTACACACTAAATTGGCAGTCAGGTTGGTTGGGGAGAAAATAACTTTAAAGTTAGCATTTGGGGCAATTCAAGCACTGCTTTCCTTTGTGGCGATAGTCCTCGCCTTAGTTCTGCAGTTTGACTTTTTCAACGCGCAAACCGCCCTAAACATAGCTCAAGAAACGTTAACCTTCAACGTCACAATCCTAGTGTTGGCTGGCATAATTTTCTCAATTGCAGGACTGTTTCTGGTTTATGACTGGTGGGAGGAGCACGCATGAAAACTAGTTTTCGGTTACCCAAAAAAAAGAAAGGGCTCTCCCTGTTTGACCTCGTCATCACAGGTTTTAGCGGCGCAATAGGCTTTGAAATCTTTGTCCTGCTTAACTACGCTTACTTCCATCTGGCCGGACCTGACATAGTTTACGCTTTGGTGCTGGGCGGCATCATTAATCTGCTAATAATTCTCAGCTACTGTGAACTCAGCGCAGCCATGCCCCTAGTCGGCGGCGAATACACCTACATCAAAACCGCCTACGGCGGCTACATCGGCTTCATAGCCGGATGCTTCAGGTGGCTCGCAAGCCTTTTCGCCGCAGCCCTCGCAGCCGTAGCCTTCGTGTTGCAGTTAGCTTTTCTTTTTTCACTATTTGCCCCCCAAATCCAAACCGCAATCCTAAACCAATCATGGCTAGTAGCCCTAATCGTTGTTGCCGTCATGGGCTTTGCAGAAGTGCGGGGGTCAAAAACCTTTGGAAGCTTTATCGTGATTGCCTTCATAATGCTTTTCGTGGGCTTCATTGTAGGCGGCCTCTTTCAAGGTGTTGGGCCAGCAAATCCAGCGGTGTCCGCCGCTTTGCCCTCTGGACTCGCTGGAGTTTTAGCTGCCACCGTCTATATGTTTCCAATGTTTATCGGCGCCAAAGCACTCATAGCTGGGGCTTCAAGTGCAGAAAAACCTGGACGCGACGTCCCCCGCGGGTTGATTCTAACGTCTGTTCTGATTATTCCCCTTTACCTGCTTATTGCTCTAGTTGCGGTGGGTAAGGTGACTCCCACAGAGGTGCTTCAACAGGTTCCCCTTCTTAACTTTGCCGCGGACCAAATCTTTGGAGGCTTTGGCGGGATAGTTTTCGCAGTGGCTGGAATGGTTGCATGCTTGTCCGCTCTGGGCACCTCCATGTCGGTTCAGTCAAGCATCGCGCGGGGCATGAGCCGAGACGGGTACTTCCCAAAAATCCTTCTGTCCGTCCATAAACGCTTTGGAACCTTCCACGTAGCCGCAATCGCTGGCGCAGCCATAATAATGGCGTTAAGTGTGTTTGGGGACGTTCCTTTTCTCGGCTACGCCGCCAGCTTTGGCTCCCTTTTAGTGTTTGCGTTAGTTAACCTTTCCCTCATCAAACTCAGAAAAACCAAACCTCACATGGACCGCCCATTCAAAACTCCCCTTTATCCGTTGACGCCTATTCTGGGTTTTGTTCTCTCTGTGGCTTTGCTTATTTTCCCCGTCGTTTTGGGGGACGGAAACGCTTCTGACGCTTTATCCTCCAGCCTCGGAATAACCGCCATTGTTTTGGCATCTTACTACCTGAGAATGGCTGGACGTTTTCGGCTGCAAATCGCCATAGGCGGCATAAGCATAGGCGCTGGCATCGCGCTTGTTGCGGCTTCTCTGGCGGGTTTAGCTGGGCTAATTAAGCCACTGTTGCCCTTCATACCCAGTTACATACAAATCCTCTTTGGCATCGTGCTTCTTGTCACTGGCTACTATAACCTGACGGCGCATGGAAAGAAAAATAACAACAAGAACTCAAACAACAAAATGTCCGCTTCTGGCATCAAGATTGAGGAAGCGTCTGGTTAAACGCTTCAAATTCGCTTTCAGACAACAAATCCGCGGCTCTTAACTCAAGTAAGCCGGCGCGAATGTGCTCAACTTTTTCTTTTGATGCCAATAAATTGGCTTTTCCACATGCGTCGTGAATTTCATGGCTGAAGGCGATGTATTCGTCTAGCAGCGTGAGAAAGCGGTTTAGGACGGAAACTATTTTTTGGGAGCGCGGCTGAAACAGGTACTCGATTTTCTTTTTTCCTAACCCCCTTAGTCTGGCGCCAAACCCATCATTCCCCTACAATTGAGGGTGCCACGTAATTGCATCGTTTTTTTGCTCCCGCCTGATAGCAAATCAGATAGAATGGCATGTAAACAAGCAGGTTGCTTTGCTGTTCATGGGGAACCCCAAAGTTGTCAAAATCGTTAATTGCGGCTTCACTGATTTTGGTCAAATGGTCAATCTTGCCAATAATGGTGGAGGTGTAATCCTCAATCCGCTCCATTTCGTCCTGGCATGTTTTAATTTCCGCATCTCGTGACGCTTCGACGTCTACCAACTCGTTTTCAGCTACCTTCAGGTTAGCCTCATTTTCCTCTTTAAGCTGATAGAGCGCGTTTTTCTTGTTTTCTTCAACTTCCTGCACTTTTGCTTCATTGTTCTTTATTTCCGAAAATAAATTGGGCAGTTGACGTTTCAGCTCGTTCTTCTTCTCTTTCAGCTTTTCTTCGGCGCCTTCATCTTTGTTAACTAAAGCATTTTTTATTTCATTTTCAACCTTTTCGATATCTGCTTCAGTTTGTTCTGACGTTTTTTGTAGCGTAAACGTCTCTTTGTGCAGCTTGATGAGTTCCTGCTCAAACTCGTCCGAAATTTGCGTCACTTTGTCAGAGTATTCTTTGTTTATCTGCGCCTTTTTTTCTTCAGCAACCCTTCTGACTTCTTCAATTTGGGTGGCGAATTTTTCTTCTGTGACTTTGATTTCTTCGCGGAGTCCCGTTAAGGCTTTTTGGGTTTGCTGGTTTACGACTTTGATTATCTCGTTTAAATCCTCAAGTTCTTTTTCAAGTTTGGAATGCAGCTTTTCGAGCGTTTCAAGTGTTTCCACAATCTGTTTTTCGTCCTGAGACGGCGTAACTAAAACCCCTTTAACCGTCGAGTCTGTCGTTTCGGCTTCTTTGACGTATTCTGTGACCTCATTTAAGAACTCTGTATCTGAAACCAACCCCTCCACGACTTGTGCTTGCTCACCATTGGAGCCTTGAAAATAATTCAAGTTATCCGAAAGGAAAGCGGCATATGCTTGACGTGATGAACTCCGTTGGGTCAGGTTATCCATGAATGTTTTCGTGTCCGGAAAAGAGTGATACATGATGGAGTGGGAGGAGAGGTCTAAGCCGTCAAAAAGTAATGTTAAATTCCTAAAAGGAACTACCCAAAACGGGTAATACGTTTCGGAGACGAACACTACTTTTTCTGGAGGCGTTTTCTTGAACACCCCGCCGCCTTTCTGACGGTCTAATTCGGCTAAACAGATAACTATGGCTTTTTCTGCGCCATCACTTATGCTGTTCTCCTCTGTTTGCTGTTTAGCTATAAAGGGCAATAGTGTTTTCTGAGAGTTGTTCAAAGCCACAAGCCTCAACCGCCAGATTTTTTCTAATGTCTACTGTGGATGCTGCATAAATTTATAACTTGCGACAAAACTTTTCGTTGCACCGCTGAAAAAGCAAAAATGTTTTAACAACGAAAGCTCCTTTTTTGTTGAGGTCATTTTGGGAGTGCTCCTTATGTCCGAAGCTGAAGGAAAAGAGGAGATAACTGTAAAGGCACCTTCCAGGTCAATTATTGCTCCTGAGAAAAAAGCTGAACAAGACACTGAAAGAGCTCTTGAAGAAGAACGATACGGTGTACTTGGAGTTCCGAAAAAAATCGGAAGATTCTTCGGAGGCATTTCTCTGGGCGCAGGGGTACTGCTTTTTGCACTTTTAGCGTATTCAAACGTTTCAGGGCAAACAAGTCTGGTTTTCTTATCTTCTGCTTCATCTTTGCCAATTATCGCTTTGTGGTTGTTTGTCGGCTTACTCAGCGTGGTTGTTGGTTTTCTTTTGATGGGAAGCGAATGACATCTTAATGTCTCTCTTTCTCAAAAGCAACATTGCCCCACACGCAACATCCAACGCCGCAACTGCGGAAACAACCGCCAGAGCTAACCCTTCCTGAAAAACAGCCTCGAGATTAACCGCCCCTGCAGCATCCAAAACAACCGAAACCACAATAATCAATCCTACAAAAGAAACAAATCCGCCTAGCGCTATTTTCAGCCGCTGAGCAGTCGAAAAGACTGGCATTTCAATCAACACCTATTTCCTTGCGTGGAACATAACTTTTTTGTCTACAACACGAAGCAGTTGTTTAACAAAAAAAGAAAAGAGGGCAAGTTTGTCTTGCTTGTTGTTTATTTGCGTCTTCGCAGGAGAAGCACTGCTGCTGCTACGATTATCACAATAACTACGCCTGCGATGGCTATGTATGTCGATGATGGCATTCCACTTGATGGTGGTGTGGGGGCTGTTGAAGGTGTTGGGCTTTGTGGTGCAGCTGAAACTGAGCCGACTCCTACGTATGTTGTTGCGTCTGAACTTCCATAAGCGCCAGAGCCTTCAAAGGTAGCAGTGATCTTGTAGGTTCCTTCTGCAGGTGGAGTCCATGTTAAGCCATAGTTTCCATTTGAGTCACTGCATGCTTCACCGATGTTGTGTGTGTTGCCGTTCTGGTCAAGCGCCATTAACTTTACAACGACACCAACAGCATCTGTTGGCTTTGTCTTCTGCTGGTAGAGGTACTCCATCCATGCTTGTTGGTCGGCGTCTGAAATTGCGGGTGTGCCCATTGCGCCTGCTGATTGGTCTGTGACTGTGCCTTGTATCATGACTGCGGCGCCGTTATCCACGACTGAGGGTGAGGCTGTGACAGTTGTTTCGCTTGGGCCTTTGCCGTAGCAGTAGATTTGATTGTCAAAGTTGTCTAATGCTACCAAGTAGCCGTCTGCAATTGCAGGGTTGTTGCCCCAACATTGGATCTTCCAGAGCAGTTGACCGTTGTTTAAGTCAACACACCACATGAATGCGTCTCTGCGTAGAGGCATTGATGGTGAGTGTTCACTTGAGTACAGGTAGATTTTGTCATCTGCAATGGCGCCCAACGATAATGGTGTGTTCTCGTAGTAGCCTTCAAAGCCAACTGTTCCGCTTTGCCACTTCCAGAGAACTTCGCCAGTTCGGATGTTGTAGGCGATTAGTTCTCCGCCATAGCCGTAGGACAGGAGTTTGTCTTTGTAGATGGATGTGCTCATGCCATAGAATTGCCATTGCGCTTCAGGTTGCTCGGTCATCCAAAGCTGCTGCATTGTGTCAAGGTCGTATGCCCATCTGTTGCGTGTCATAGATTCACTAAAGAGGAATACGCCGTTAGCGGCATTCACCTGTGGACCTGACATTTTTCCGTAACCGAAAGTACCACCGACAAAGTCATTGACTTCTGTTTTTGGTGGTGTGAATGTTTTGTTCCACAGTAGTTTTCCTTCTTCACCTGGTTTTAAGCTCAATGCCCAGAGGTTGCCCTCCATTGTGACCGTGTCGTTGTTCTTGCCTGAAGTTCCGCCGATGATTTGTTCACCTGGAACAATCTCATAAATGCTGCCTTGGACATCTGGAATGGATACGTTCAATGAGAATCCATAGTTGCCGTTAAAGGTAACATTTAGGTATGGTCTCCACATCCAGTATTGGTTGGTGTCGTATCTTGTTCGGTACCAAAGGGCGTGTGTAGTGTTCCAGACTGTTAAGTATTTGTTTGCGCCTGTGCCTGCAATGTTGTAGTAAAGTATACTTCCGTCGTTACCGACAACTTGTGTTCCTCTGGCTGAGACGTTTGCTATGCTGCAGATGTAGTTGCCTGTGAATGCGTCAAACATCTTCCATGTTGCTTCTGCGCCTGCTCCTCCGTAGACGCTGCCTGATTGTCCTGTGCTCCACAGGTATGCGAAGCCTCCGTGTTGGTTAGGTAGTTCTATGTCTAACACTTGTCCAAAGTTGAGTACGTCTTCTGTTAGGGCGCCTGTAAAGTCAAAGCCGGTGCCTGATTCTGGGTAGTTATGGCCTGTGCCTCTAATTGGGCCGGTGGTGTTGTGGAAGTACAGTTCTTCGCCTGTGCGTAGGTCAAGGCAGTACCAGCCGAACCGTGGGTTTACGTTGACGTTGTAGTAGAGTCGCCCGTTGAGAATTATCGGTGGGTTAAGACCGTAGGTTTCGTATGATAGTCCTGTGTAGTAGCCGATGTCACCGGTTTCTCCGCCCATGATGCCTCCATCCCAGTAGGGTCGTGTCCACATAACGTGTGCAGTTGATGGTCCTGTGCTGTACATGTTAATGCGGCCGTTATTTTGGCCTGGCACGTTAATGCCCCACCAGTTACCTGCAACTTGCCACCACTCTCTGTTGGCACCGTAAATTGGGCGCGTCCAGTAGCCGGATGGGAGGGGAGTTTCTTGGTAGCCTTGTATGGGTTCCTGTTGTGCTTCTACGTAAACAGGGTCGCTTTCGCTTGGCATGTAGTAGTCGCCGATGTACTGTTCGCCTGCGTAGTAGCCTTCAGGTGGAACAGGTTCGCCTGTCAATGTGTCGCCTGGGAATGTCATGTAGAATTCGTATGTTCCAATCTGGTCAGGGGCGTACAGTGTGTAGGCTGAGCCGACTGGGTCAGATGTGAATGGTCCTAAGGTTTCTTTGCTTCCGTCCGGTTTTGTGACGTGAATTTCCATTCCGTCCCAGCGGTCACCGTAAGCTCCGACTGCCGTGTAGGGATAGTCGTTAAGCCAAATGACTAAGGTGACGGGTTCATTTATTCCCACCTTTGATGGTGAGGCGCTGATGTATGACCAAGTTGGGATGTCTATTGGGGGGTCGTGAGCTGTAACGGCTGGCAGAACAGCAAACATTGAACTAGCAGCTAACATCAGTAACAGCGCGATAGCTATAACGCTCATTTTTTTATTTACAAATTTCACTTCGTTCTCTCCTTATCAGTAAAGGCTCTCTATGAAAAGAAAGTGTATATAAAATTTGTCCGACTTCATTGCGAAAAAATGAAGTCACTTATAAAGACTTCTGTTGTTTAAAGGGGTTTTGTTGGAGCAACAGCAAATTTTGGGCATCTCTTTCTGTGTCCTAATAATGTAGTTTGTTCCGCCTTGCCATGTCTTCCTTTTAATGCCCCACAAGGTTTTCAAAAATTTACCTTAAGCGAATCGTGACAAATCCTCCTCCAACTGTTTAAACCCAAAACGCTACTTTGATACCGGGGTGCAAATGCTCTTGTCAACTGAAATCTACTATTTTTCAATAACAGGCAATTCTCTTTCCGTGGCAAAAGCCATCGCCAAAAAAACCAACGGCAACTTGCTTCCCATTCCCTCAGTCATTAACCAAAAACGCATAGCCATCCACGCAGATGCATTTGGGGTCGTTTTTCCTTGTTATCTGGCTCAACTTTTCGGGGTACCTTTGATGGTAAAAAATTTTGTCACGAAACTAGAAAACGCAAGCACAAAGTACGTTTTTGCCGTTTGCACCTGCGGGGGAATTGAAACTGTTAATTCCCTTCCACCCTGAAAAATTTGGGTAAACTATTGAAATCTAATGCTGGCGAACTTGCGGCAGAGTTTTCCGTAGAGTTGCCCATGAATAACTTGGTATACCCCTCGCGGCTCATAGAGCAAAACCAAGAAAAGATGTTCAAAAAAGCAGAGGAACAAATTGAGTTTATTTGCCAATTTGTAAACCAAAGAAAAAAGAACAAACCTGCCTCGAAAGCGTTCTTCAATGGCTGCATGGTGCCTTTGTATTCCGTTTTAAAATATGCCTACCTCTTGCACCTTAAGAAGACATCTAATGAGCCAAATGATACCCAATTAACGTATTATGAGCTGATTCCGCTGACTGACAAGAGCATTTGTGTGGACGCCAACTGCTCTGGATGTGGTACATGTGCGGCGGTTTGTCCAGCAAAAAACATCAAAATGGCGCAGAATAAGCCCGTTTGGCAGCATCATTGTGAAATGTGCCTTGCCTGTGTCGAATGGTGCCCAACCAAAGCTATTCATCACTGGAACATAGCCGAAGGAAAAGCGTACCATCATCCAAGCATAACACTGCCTGATATGCTTACACAAGCAATCTAATTACGCAAGCACCTGTGGTTGCAATAAAATTTGAGTGATGGCGGCAGTCACCCGTTTTGTGGTGGGGCCGCTGGGATTTGAACCCAGGATCGCATGCGCCCCAGGCATGTATCCTAATCCAAGCTAGACGACGGCCCCACAGCGACTGACCTATTGTTTGGGTGGAGTAAAGTCATGAATTGACTGGCTAAACTTAAAGCTTCTGGATGGTGGGGTTTAGTTTGTTTGGTTTTGTTTTTGGAGTTTGGGTCAATATTCTAAGTTCATAAGGCTTTAACTTCCGCTTGGCTTACTGTTACGTGATCTAGGTGTATGGCTGCTGTGAAGTCATCGTCAGATTTGCCGCTTGCTTTGGTTTCGTCGTTGGATAAAGTATGCGTTGAGGCGGACCTGCTTGGCGCGCTGGGTCAAGCCGTAACAGCCACTGACATTTACGGTCAAATCGTTTACTGGAACGCCGCTGCTGAAGCCCTCTTTGGCTGGCCCGCTTCGGAAACACTCGGGCGCCAAGTAGCCGAGTTTTTTGACTCCTCCCTTCTAGAGCGTAACCCTGAAATTCTAAAACAAATACGCGCTGGCAAACCTTGGACGGGCGAAGTAACCGTTCGCCGCCGAGACGGAGACTTTTTGGCAACCATCCTCGCAGACCGACCCATTTTTGATGCTGACAAGAATTATTGCGGTGTGGTCGGCGTTTTTACAGATGTTTCAAATTTGAAGTGGATGCAGCGTGTGATGGAGGAAGCCGTCACGGCGGTTTCGGAGTTGAATGAAAAGCTGCGTGTCGTTGAAAGCCTGACTATGCATGATATCCGCAATAAACTTGCTGCGTTAAATGCCCGCACGTACCTCCTCAAAAAGCGGCTGCGCGGCAACAATGACGCGTTGGTTGAGCTGGCTGAAATTGAGTCTGCTTCTAATCAGATTCTGCGGATTTTGCAGTTTGAGCAAATTTACGTGCAAGTGGGTTCCGAAGAGCTGGTCGATGTGGATGTTGAGACGTTTGTGAATGAGGCAGCGGCGCTTTTCTCCGACTTGAAAGGCGCAAAACTAATCAACCATTGTCATGGGCTGGTGGTTCTCGCCGATTCCATGCTTAGGCAGCTGTTTTACAACTTGATGGACAACACGCTTAAATACGGCAAAACCGTCGAGACAATATCGGTGTGTTTTGAGGAAACTCCTTTCCAGCTTAAGCTTATTTACCAAGATGATGGCGCAGGAATCTCCAGCGAAGTCAAAAGTCATCTTTTCTCAGAGGGCTACGGGAAAGGAACTGGTTATGGGCTGTTTTTGATTAAGCGGATTTGTGAGGCATACGGATGGGCGATTGAAGAAAACGGTGTCCACGGAGAAGGTGCACGGTTTGTCATGACGGTCCCAAAAACAAGTACAGACGGCAAAGTACGCTATCACTTTTAGCGCTTTCCGCTGTTTTTGATGTTTGTGTTTTGGGTTGCTTTTGGTTTTCTGTGTTTAAAACGGTTTTTTCTTGCGTCTCTGAACGGCGCAGAAAGGTAGGTTCTGGCGGGTTTTGGTTGGTTTAGTGTGTGGGTTTGTGGTTGTTTGGTTGTAGGTTCTTATAGTTTGGCTGCAGAGTTGTTTGGCATTGGTGCTGCCTTTGGTTGGGTTGCTTGAGCCTTTAAGTGTTAATGGCTTAACTTTCAGGAACCGGATAGTTATGCCTCCGATGCAGTCGGGCAGAGCCTCCTTCGAAGGTGCCGTCACCAACCGTCTAATCAACTTCTACGTTTCCCGTTCTGCACTGGTGGGTTTGCCTATTGTGGAGCATGCTTACGTTTCCCTCACAGGCAGGCTCAGCCTCAAACAGTTAGGCATCTACAACGACACCTTAGTGCCTGGATTTGAAAAGTTGGCCTCAGCCATACACGGCGTCGGAGCCCCCGCTATACTGCAAATAACCCACGCAGGCGGGGTAGCCAACAAGAACGTCATCAACACCCAACCTGCCGGTCCTTCGGCGACTGGCAAAATGCGGGAACTGCAAAAACCTGAGTTGGAAGGCATCGCGGAAGAGTTTGCTTTGGCGGCAGAGCGGGCTTTAAAGGCAGGGTTTGACGGGGTAGAGTTGCATGGCGCTCATGGTTATCTGCTTTGCCAGTTCTTTTCACCCCTGCTTAACAAGCGCAACGACGAGTTTGGGGGCTCTTTGGAGAGGCGGATGCGGTTTCCGCTTTTGGTGGTTGAGAAGGTGCGGGAAGTGTTGGGAGGCAAGGTTTTGCTTTACCGGTTGGGCGCAGACGATTTAGCCCCAAACGGCATCCAAGTCTCGGATGCTGCAGCGTTTGCGGTGGAGCTTGAACGTGCAGGCGTGGGCATCATTGATGTGTCCGGTGGGATGTGTGGGGCGGAACCCAAACAATTCAAAAACACATATGGCTACTTTATTCCGCAGGCAGAAGAGGTCAAGAAGGCTGTTCAGGTTCCCGTTATCGGGGTGGGTGGCATCACGGAGGCCGCATACGCTGATAGCCTTGTGCGGGACGGCAAAGTGGATTTAGTTGCCGTTGGCCGGGCGCTGCTGAAGGATTCTGGGTGGGCAGAAAAAGCCGTTGAAGTACTGCAGTAACCCATAGGCATCGCCTGATAGAGCTATTGTTGTTTTCCTTTGTCCCAGTAGTAAAGAAACAGGTCTCTGACCCAACCCAAAAACGTGGGGTCACTGCCAAAGAAACCTGCATAATCCACCCTGCCATCAGCAAAGCGGAAACATACCACCGCCTCTTTTTCGGTCACCGCAAAAATCACGGGTGGGTCAAGCAAGGTTCTGTTTTCAAGGTTGCGCAGTTTAGTGGGTGGCTGGGGTGACAGGACTCTATATTCGACGCCTTTGGGGACTTGCTCGGACATGGTTTGGAAGTCTTTGGGAAGTGGTTCAGGCGAAACTCCCCACATGAACTTCTCGGCTTCTCCAATCAGTTGTGAGGATTTTACGGTGCTCTCCACCATCCCCATCTTCAAGGTTGCTCCCGAAAGCTCGCCAATTCTTTTCACAGACTGAGTGGGTAGCCGCCAGAGGTCGTGGGCTACAAAGTACTGTTTGTGTTTAAAGGCAAATTCTAACGAGGCAGAAAGCTCCAGCACCAGCCTGCCGTACTGCGTTATGGCGTAAGTGCCTTCTGGCTGTTTTTGAATAAGCAAGGCTTCAGAAAGTCGCTGTAGTTGCCTAAACGTTTCCGTGGCGGTTAAATCCAGTTTGCGCGCGACATCATTCATCTTCCAGTTCTTCTGGTTGAGCTCCCGCAGCAAGTCCAGTCGGCTTTCGCTGGCTAACTCAAAAAACAGTTTCTCGATTCCTTCAGGCGTCTCCATGTTCCTCACCGATGTTAATGCGTTCACACTGATGTGTACCACTTTACATTGATTGCAAATAAAAGTAATCAGCCTTCGCAGCCAAGTAGAAGTCAGGCTGAAACATCATGGAAAACAAAACAACCAAAACCGAACGGGTCTTCTCCATAGAACTCAACTCTCGACTTAACCTAAAAAACCTCACATTAACCAACGGTAACACTGACCGAGTCCTTGTTGAAGGCACCTTGGGCGAGCTTGTGCGCGCTGGGTTTGTGGAAGGTTTACTTCTGGAACTTTTAGGAACCAAGGGCACTTTGCGGATTAACCTGACCCCCGGGGAACTGAGAAAGGTGCCCCAAATGGCTGCCGTAGCAGATGAGGGGCGTCAATTTCCCAAAGTGGAACAAGAATCTGTGCAGGAGGTGGAACAGTGAAAAAACTAACAATCGCCTTAATTGTCGTGATTGCCCTATTGAGCATTGCAGCGGTTAAGACCGTCATACCCGACGCAAACGTTAGCAAGGTTTGCCTGCTGGGCTACAAAGCTGCTTGCTCCTTCACCCCAATAAGCGCTGTCATCTTGGCTTTGGGTGCCGCGGTTACGTTTGTGGTTGCAAAACGTACGGTTCTGGGTAAGCTATGAGTCAACATAAAAACCTCGAACCGCCTTTTCTATATGGCAGTCAAAGAAAGCAACCCGCGGATGGTAATTTGGGCATAGAAATCTTTTATTTTTCGGGAACTGGAAACTCGCTGGTTGTGGCAAGAGACCTCGCCAAAAAAACAAACGCAACCCTGACCCCCATAGTCTTAGTGATGGGGCAGCAAACTGTTGAATCTAATGCGGACGCCATAGGGGTCGTGTTTCCTGTTTTCTACGCCACCAACGACCGCGGCATACCCCTTATAATCCGCAGATTCTTAGACAAACTCAAAGGGCTTGAGTCAAAATACGTTTTTGCGGTCTGCACTAGCGGGTACATGCCAGGCTCCACCATTGAAAACCTGAGAAAAGACCTTGAAGCAAAAGGTGGAAAGTTGGCGGCGGGCTTTAATGTGCGGATGGGCAGCAAACGCGTTGCCCCTGCCAAGCAGCAAAAGATGCGTGCCAAACGCGAAAAGAAGCTAACCGCTATAGGCGACTATGTTGTTGCTCGGAAAACTGGCAGATTTGAGACGCGGGGTGCGGTTCAGAAAATTCTTTTGGCGCCGTTGCATGCGTTTGAACGCGTGGTTTTCCAGTACCGATACCGCAGGCTGGCTCAGGCATCAGATTTGTCTTTTATGGAGCTTGTGCCTTTAGCAGACCTGAGCTTTCGGGTTAACGAGAAGTGTGTTGGGTGCGGCGTCTGCGCCAGAGTCTGCCCTGTGAACAACATAAAGTTGGTTGATGGCAAACCCGTGTGGCTGCATCACTGTGAAACCTGTTATGCTTGTTATGCTTGGTGTCCTGAAGGCGCGATAGGCGGAGACATTGTTGCCTACAACGATTGGTATCGTAATCCGGAGGCAAAATTGTCCGATATGCTGGCTGCAAAACGGTCCAGCTGACTTTTTGAGGATTAGTGGCAGGAGTGGTTCTTGGCGTGGGTTTACTTGTACAAAGCAATCCTCTCTTGAATTCAAATTCGGTGATGTTCAGCCTAACCTGCAGAGAGTGGCTAAATGTAAAACAAAACAGGCTTATTTTAGACAATATTTTGCTCACCGCATTTTTTTCTGGTTTTTTGCCAAATCAGCCCCTCCAGTTTTTCGGGTGTTCCCCCTTTTCAGGGCAGAACGCGCCTTAACTCAAAGCAACAGATATTAACCTCAACCGTTTGGGCAAAAGTAGGGATGCCTATTAAGCTCATAACTGTAGCTGGACCCCCCTCGTCTGGCAAAACCTCCGTGATTCTTCAACTGGCAGCGTGTTTGAAAGAGAAAAACATGCGCCTTGGAGCGGTGAAGTTTGACTGCCTCACCTCCTTTGACCAAATCCGCTACCAAGAAGCAGGCATCCCCATACAGGTAGGCTTCTCAGGCAAAGTCTGCCCCGACCACTTCTTCATAAGCAACATTGAAGACGCCGTGGCTTGGGGACACCGACAAGAACTGGATATCCTCATAACTGAAAGCGCAGGGCTCTGCAACCGCTGCTCCCCCCACATCAGCCGCATCCTTGCCGTCTGCGTCATTGACAACCTCTCCGGCATCCAAACCCCTAGAAAAATTGGTCCAATGCTCAAACTCGCCGACGTAGTTGTCATCACCAAAGGCGACATCGTTTCACAGGCGGAGCGGGAAGTGTTCAGCTTCAATGTCCGCCAAGTCAACACCCGCGCAAACATCCTGTTTGTTAACGGCATCACGGGTCAGGGCGCCTTTATGCTCAGCAAACACGCCCTTGAAGCCCCTGACGTTACCACTCTTCGCGACATGCGCCTTCGCTTCACCACCCCTGCTTCCGTCTGCTCTTACTGCACTGGCGAAACCCGAATCGGCGAAGACTACCAAATGGGTATGCTCAAAAAACTTGAGTTCAGGTGAGGACCATAGATTTTCGACAACTCGTGGAAACCAAAGCCATCGGCGAAATTCTGGCGCAGTATCCAGTGGCAAGAGACTTCTTAGTCAACTTTAACTTGGCAGATTTGCCCCAAACCTTCCCTTTGGCAGCGGCGCTGGAACAAGTTGATGAGGTTCGCTTTGCCGACTTCGGCTTAACCCGCGCCGACGTGGTCGACCAGTTCATTCTGTTCCTTGAAACCCTCATCGAACGCAACCCCGTACACGACAAAATTGACTCCATAACCATCCTAGGCGGACAAGACAAACAAGGAAACCAAGAAAACGTCTGCCTCACCATACATGCCGGGCAAATCATAAGCATTGTGGGCTCCACGGGTTCGGGCAAAAGCCAACTCTTAAGCGACATCGAATGCATCGCCCAACGCGACACCCCCACCAAACGCCAAATCCTAGTCAACGGAAAAGCCCTCAATGATGAAGCCCGCTTCAAAATGGGTGGCAAACTCGTAGCGCAACTTTCACAAAACATGAACTTCGTGATGGATTTGAGTGTGGCAGAGTTTTTGGAGATGCACACCAAAAGCCGCATGTGCCAAAACTCCGCGCAGGTAATTCGCCAATGTTTTGCTTGTGCAAACGAGTTGGCGGGCGAAAAGTTCGCTGCAGAGACGAAGGTGACGCAGCTTTCAGGCGGGCAATCCCGCGCCTTGATGATTGCAAGTACTGCCCACATAAGTGCCTCCCCCATCGTGCTTATCGACGAAATCGAAAACGCAGGCGTAGACCGCAAACAGGCAATTCAGCTGCTGGCAAAAAAAGAAAAAATCGTCCTCATATCCACCCACGACCCCCTGCTGGCGTTAAACGCGGACAAACGCATCGTTATAAAAAACGGGGGCATATACAAAATCATTAAAACCTCCGCGCAGGAGCGGCAGTCCCTTTCACGGATTGAAGCCTTAGACAGCACGTTGCAGGCGGTTCGGCATCAACTCCGCATGGGCAACCTCATCGAACTAACCGACCTAAAGGAAGAAAAAACATGAACGAAAAAAACTTGTCAAGTGACGCATGGCAACTGTATGATGCATTAATTGAAGGTATCCCTGAAGACTGGGTCGTGGACGATGTGGTGTGTGGCGTTTATCACGCGTTTGTGCGTTCAGGCAACGGCGCAGGTTTCTGTATGGTCGCAGAGGATGACACCCGCCCCGTCATGCTCCACAATAAACTTCCGGGCATGAAACTCAAAGAGCTCGCCGCCGCAGTGAAGTCTTGGAATTTCATCGAAGCCAGCATCGGGCAAGCCGCCATAAACGCCTACTACAACACTCTGCCGGTTGCCCAAAAAAACGGTGTTGCCGTCTCTGATAGCCGCTTTGTAGAAGACCGCTCCAATGACCCCTTCATCTCCTACCAAAACGCCATTCGAAACAAAAAAGTTGCCGTCATCGAGCACTTCCCTTTCTTGGAGCAGTTGTTTGAACCCGTGTGTGACCTCTCGATTTTTGCTCGGCTACCTCAAGACTGCGAGTACCCGTACTCTGCAGCAGAATACCTCCTGCCCAGCTGTGACTACGTTTTCATAACGTGTGGTGCGTTTGTTGACAAGTCTCTGCCGCGTTTTCTCAAGCTTGCCTCAAAGGCGCATGTTGTCGTTGTTGGGCCGTCTACGCCGTTGGCTTCTGTGCTTTTCCAGTTTGGCGTCCACGATTTGTCTGGCTTTGTAATCAAAGACGTTGAAAAGGCGCGGCGTATCTGTCTGGGTCAAGAAAACTATTTGATTTATTCGACGGGGCAAAAAGTCAGCTTCAAGTCTGAACAGCAGTTGCCTTGACTAACTTTCACGGGCTTTACCCATGCCTTTTGTGGGTGGCCTTTGGCTGATGATGCGTAGAACTCTTATTAGCCACCAGCCAGTTACCCTTTGTAAGTGTTAGTTATGACGGGAAAAGCAGTCATCATAATGGGCTCCGAGCGGGACTTAGAGTTCTGCCGCGAAATCGCCAAACCCCTCAAAAAACTAACTGTGAACTACGAGTTCCGCGTAGCTTCCGCCCACAAAACCCCGCTGAAAGTGCTTGAAATCCTCAAAGAATTCGAGACGCAAACCGTGGTCTACGTGACCGTGGCGGGCAGGTCCAACGCGTTAAGCGCGTTTGTGGACGCAAACACCTCCAAACCCGTCATTGCATGCCCACCCTACTCCGACAAGTACGGCGGCGTGGATGTGTACTCTTCGCTGCGAGTGCCAAGCGGCATCGGCTCCGTTGTGACCATTGAGCCTGAAGGCGCCGCAATTGCCGCAGCGAAAATTCTGGCGGTTGCTGACTCCGCTTTGGAGTGCGCTGTTAAGGCGTATCAGTTGGAGAAGCAGCAGACGCTTGAGAAAGCCAACGAAACCATCAAAAACATGAAATAGGTAAACCGCGTTTTACACTCGGTTCTTTCCCGCTTATATTGGAGAATTGACTATGTCTGATGAAGTTGAAAGAAGAATTCCCCGCACCATGAGCACCCAGCACCCCGACAACGTGACGGTTCCAGCGTGGAGCTCTGACCCCGTTATTGACGGCAACGCTGAAGTCTACGAGGCATACTACGCTTACCAGACGTTGGGCTGCCAAGAGGTCATGTGGGACTCAGAGGGTAAAGACGTGGACACCCGCGTGGTGCGCAAACTGTTAAGCAGCCACTGGGACTTCTTTTCCCAAAACGTGCTTGGGGAAGACCTGCACCTGACTTACCGTATCCCCAACCCCTCCATTGAGGCAGTGGAGAAAAAGGTGGTTGTGGAAACTCTCCAAAACATCCCCGTAACCTACGATGTGGCTTCCTCCGTCTACAAAAAAGACGTAACGCCCATCTTTGAAGTAATTTTGCCTTTCACAACCAGCGGAAACGAACTTGTCTGGCTCTTTAACTACTACCGCCGCGCCATAGTCGCCGACGAAGACGCCATGCTTGACGACAAAACCGCAGCTAAGGACTGGATTGGCAGCTTCAAACCCAAAAAAGTGAACGTGATTCCACTGGTGGAAGACCAAGACAGCATCCTGCACATTGACCGCATCGTGAAACCCTACATCGAAGCCGCCAAACCTCGCTACCTCCGCGTTTTCATAGCTCGCAGCGACCCCGCTCTCAACTACGGGCTCATATCTGCCGTGTTGCTCTCTAAAATCGGCTTAGCCAAACTCAAGCAAACCGAAAAAGATACAGGCATACCAATCCACCCGATACTCGGCGTTGGCTCCAAACCGTTTCGTGGTCACTTGTCGCCTGAGAATTTGGGGAACTTTTTGCAGGAGTATCAAGGCTTGGCGACGGCAACGGTGCAGTCGGCGGCACGCTATGATTACCCACTGGAGCAGGTGAAGGATTTCGTGAAGTGCCTTAACGATAGCCTGCCAAACGGCGAACCCGTACCCGTTGACTCCACCGAGGAAGCGGTGTTGCTGGGTGTGCTCCAAAAGTGCAGAAAACAGTATGAGAGCGTGGCTGAGGTTTTGGCGCCGTTTCTCAACAGCGTCTCAGCATATGTGCCCCAGCGCCGCGCCCGAAAACTCCACATAGGCTTATTCGGTTACAGCCGAAACGTAGCAGGCGTGAGCCTTCCAAGGGCAATCACGTTTGCCGCCACTCTATACAGCATCGGTATCCCTCCAGAATTCATAGGCGCCCGCGTCATCGAGGATTTGAACGCCAAAGAATGGAAAGCTCTCCAGAAGTACTATGTTAACCTGAAAAAGGACTTCGCATCCGTCGGCGGCTACGTCTCTTGGCAGAACATCAACATGCTTATGGAGATGCATCTAAAAACCGCTAAACGCGCCGACATGAACGTGGATAATCTGCGGCTGGCGCTCACACGGATTCTGGCAGACCTCAAGACGGTGGAGGAGAAGCTGGACGTGAAGCTTGGACCCCGCACATCCACACAACGCAAACACGAAAACTTCACCAACAACTTCCTCATCAGCTACCTCGAGAGGGAAACCGACGAAGCCAAAATCGCTTTGGTGGAAGCAGCAAAGCTACGCAAATGCCTAGGCTAAGTTAAGCTGAACAGGATACTAAAACGTCCTTTTTTTAATTTTTGAGCCTCCCACCTATAAGAGCATAAATGTTTTAAAAGAAACCGCCAACTAGGATGCTAAGGTTCAGATGTCTATGACCGTAACGTCGCAGAGGTCGCTTAGCGAAATAAAGCAGCTTCTTGAAGCTTTGAAACCGACGCTTAGGAAACGGTTCAAAGTGCAAACTATAGCTATCTTTGGCTCATATGCGCATGGAGAACAAGATGAAAACAGCGACCTTGACCTTCTGGTCACGTTCTCACAGCCTTACAACCTTTGGGAGTTTTTGGATGTCAAAGAGTTTTTGACAAAGAAACTGCGCGTCAAGGTTGACTTAGTGCCCAAAGATTCCATAAAGAGTTTGATTAAGGAAAAAATTCTTCAAGAAGCTCTGCCCGTATAAAAAGAGACTTCAGGCTTTACCTTAAAGACATTTATGACGCCATTGATGAGATAGAAGAGTTCACCAAAGACTTCACCGAGAGCGATTTTATTAATAATAAAATGGCAATAAAAGCAACTATAACGGACCTGATAATAATTGGTGAAGCTGTGGATAAAATTCCTACAACCTTCAAGTACTCCTATAAGCAAATTCCATGGCGCACATGGAAACGTATGAGAGACACACGAAATGAACTTGCACATGAATACTACACTATTAAACCTGAAGTTTTATGGGCAATCGTGAAATACGAACTGCCTCCAATAAAACCTCATATCAAAAAGATTATCGAGAAAGAAACCATTGAAGAATAATATGGGTAACGTAACAATTTCATTGTTAACGGTTTATTCAACACTTGTCTGGAGCGAGAAACGTCAGATTTCTTGTGTCAGCCCCTGCCAGCAAAGCAAGCTGAGCCCTTTCAGCGGTGAAACTACAACATCTCGCTTGACTATCAGTTTTTTCGGGTAAATTGTTGGGTTGGGAAAAAGTTTTTGTTGATAAAAAGGCTTAAGAAGAAATATTTCCTTCTCCAACAAAGAATAATTAGGAGTGTATCTGCTGTGGGCAGTGTCAAAGACTTAGAAGTAATCCAGAAACCAACCAAAGACAAAATGGGGCTGGGACGGTTCCATTTCAGTGACCGATACAGCGTGTTTGACTGGGGCGAAATGCCTGACCTTATCGACAAGAAAGGTGAAGCACTCTGCCTCATGGGTGCCTACTGTTTTGAGCGCCTCGAAGTGAAAAGTGTGCTTACCCACTACAAAGGCTTAGTTGACAGCAACAAAAAAACCGTCAAACTGGCCCAAGCCAAAGAGCCCAGCAGCACCATGGAAGTCTCCTTAGTGAGCGTCTACAAACCCCCATCGAAAGTTGAAAACGGCAAACTTTTCTACGACTACAGCGCGTACAACCCAAGCCTGAAAAGCTGTCTTATCCCATTGGAGGTCATCTACCGCAACGGTTTGCCCGAAGGCAGCAGTGTGTTTAGGCGGCTGGAACAGGGCAAAGTGACGCTGCAGCAGCTTGGCTTAGACCACACCCCCAAACCAGGCGAAAGGCTGGCTAAACCGATTTTTGATGTCAGCACCAAACTGGAAGAAACTGACCGATACATTTCTTGGGAGGAAGCAGCCAAAATCGCGGGACTAACCGGCATTGAAGCAGCAGCCGTCAAAGTGGTTTTGTCCAAAGTGAACGAAACAATCAACGAAATCGCCGCCAAAGCAGGTTTAGTCAACGAGGACGGCAAAATCGAGTTAGCCTTTGACACACAAAGACGCCTCATGGTGGTTGATGTCATTGGGACGCTCGACGAGTGCCGCTTTACACTGGACGGGTTGCATGTGAGCAAGGAGGTGGCGCGGCAGTTCTACAAGAAAACCGACTGGTACAGTGAAGTGGAGCAAGCCAAGAAAACCGCCGACGCCCAAGGCATCCAAGACTGGAAGTCCCTTGTCAAGACGCCTGCGCCCAAGCTTGACCCCAAACTCAAAACCATCGTTGCGCAGATGTATATGGCGGCGGCTAATGAGATGACGGGTAGGAAGTTTTTTGAAACCCCCCCGCTAATTGATGTGGTGAAAGAGTACAAAGAGTGGACTGGCGAAAAACAGTGACTATGAAAGAACAAATCAAGCAAGTAATCGCGGATTACGACCCCAAAAAAGTCCGCATCGGAGTGTTAGGCAGTCACTCGGCGCTGGAGATTGCGGCGGGTGCCCGAGAGGAAGGCTTTGAAACCGTTGTGGTTTGCCAGAAAGGCAGAGAAAAAACCTACGCCCACTACTACAAAGCCCTGTTTAACAACTTCATTTTCCTTGACAAATTCTCCCAGATAACCGACCCTGAAACGGTTCAGCAGCTGACCGAGCTGAACACGGTGTTTGTGCCCAACCGCAGTTTTAGCGTGTACGCGGGCTATGAAGCCATTGAGCAGAAATTCGCCGTGCCCCTGATGGGTAACCGGGACATGCTGCGAACCGAAGAGCGCAACACGCCACGCAACCAGCTTTTCCTGCTTCAGAAGGCAGGCATCAAGACGCCCAAAACCTTCCAGTCCCCCGACGAAATCGACCGCCTCGCCATAGTAAAAGTGCCTGAAAAGGAACGCGCCATCGAACGCGCCTTCTTCTACGCCTCCTCACCCCAAGAGTACGAGCAAACCTCCCAGCAACGCATCAAACAAGGCATCATAACCGAGGAAGCCCTCAAACAAGCCGTCATTGAGGAGTATGTTTTGGGCGCCAAATTCAACGCAAACCTGTTCTGGTCCCCCTTAACAGATGAAATTGACTTGTTGGGTTTTGACAGGCGCATCCAGACTGACCTTGACGGCGTTTTGGATTTGCCCGCCGCGGAACAACTGGAACTAAAAATTGCCACCCAAAACATAGAAATCGGCCACATGGGAGCCACCATGAGGGAGAGCCAAATCGAGAAAATCTTTGATGCTGCTGAACGTTTCGTGCAGACCTGCCGTAGCGAGTTTCCGCCGGGTATGATTGGTTTGTTTGCGTTGCAGGGGGCGGTGACTAAGAATTTGGACTTTTACGTTTTTGACGTGAGCCCACGCGTTCCCGGGTGCCCCTGTGTGGAGCCAACCTCGCCCTACATGAAGTACAAGTACGGTGTCGAGGTGGGTCCGGGCAAACGGGTCGCTATGGAAATTAAACGTGCACTGCTGGAACGTCGGTTAGAGGATGTGGTTACATGATAACCTCCTCTGACATGGCACAAGTGCTTGAAAAGTATGACCAAAGCAAGCTGGCAATTGGCACTTTAGGTTCGCACAGTTCGCTTAACATTTTTAAGGGCGCCAAAGAGGAAGGCTTCCGCACGGTGTGCGTGTGCAAAGAAAAAGACGTCCTTATGTACCAAAAGTTTCCGCTGGTGGATGAACTCATCGTCGTCAAGGACTTCACTGAACTGCTTAACGAAGAGTTGCAGGAGAAACTGCGGCGCCTCAACGTTATCCTCATTCCCCACGGCTCCTTCACCGCCTACCTCAGCACCCAACAGCTCACCGACAGCCTTATGGTTCCGATGTTTGGCAACCGCGAACTGCTCCACTGGGAGGCAGACCGAAAAGAGCAAGAAGAATGGCTGCGCCAAGCAGGACTCCGACTGCCCGCCGTCTTCAAGACTCCAGAAGACATTGACCGCCTTGTCATAGCCAAACTGCCCGGAGCCAAGGGCGGCAGAGGCTACTTTTTGGCGAATTCCCCGCAGACTTTCTACAAGAAGTTCACTGAGATGGTTGCCCGCCGCTTGCTCCAAGAAGAAGACCTAGAAAAAGTGCATCTGCAGGAGTACGCTTTGGGCGTGAACGTGTACCCCAGCTACTTTAGCAGCATCATGAACGACGATGTGGAGCTTTTGGCAATGGACCGCCGCTATGAATCCGCCGTTGACAGCCTTGGCAAGGTTCCCGCAAGCCAGCAGCTAGAAATCGACTTGAACCCCACCTACACGGTGGTGGGTAACTTCCCCATTGTTCTGCGCGAATCCTTGTTGCCTGAAATTATGCGCATGGGCGATAGTGTTCACCGCAAAGCCCGCGAACTCGCCCCACCCGGCATCATCGGACCCTTCTGCCTTGAAACCGTTATCACGGACGATCTTAAAATTTTCACTTTTGAAATCTCGGCGCGTATCGTTGCAGGAACCAACGTCGGCATCGGCACCTCACCCTACGCGTACTTGCGTTACGGGGAGAACATGTACATGGGCAGACGTATCGCTATGGAAATTAAGCAGGCAGCGGCACAGAAGCGACTCGGCGAAATCGCCGTCTAAAACCCCCTTATTGTTTAATTTAAGCAAGCCTGCAGGACAAACTCAAAGTTTTGGTGGGTGCGGCTTCGGCTGTACCTTTTGAGTGCCTCCAAAGTTTTTTCTCTGTCAGGTTCCCCTAGTGTCTGGGCAAGGGCACGTGAGACTTCGTTGTTGCCCACAAAAAGGTAGCTGGAGAGGGCGGTGACGTTAGCGGTTTTTCGGGTGTCGCTGGCGGTTTCAAAATCCACAATAAACGGCTCATTTTCGCCGTCCACGAGGATGTGTTTGGGTGCTTTGCTGAGTTCCCCGTGGTCTAAACCCGCTTGGTCAAGCCGAAAACACTGCTCCAGCGCCGTCCGTAGAACCTTTTGAATTTCCGCTTTGTCTTTGTGGGTTTTGAGCCATTCTGGTAAAACATCGCCGTTGATAAGCTGCATCAACAGAAAATTTTTGCTTGCCTCAACAAGCTTAGGCGCCACCCCAACTGCATTAGCCTTCGAAAGCATTTCTGCCTCGTGAAGCAGGTCTGCACGGTCCGCGTCTAAGCGGCGGATTTTCAACGCAACCCTCTCGCCTTTCACGTGGGCGACTACGACGATGCCTACAAAGCCTTTGCCTATCACGGGAAGAGGCACGCCGAAAAGGGTGGTTTTTCCATCAAACTCCACCGTTTCCACTCCAAGGCTTTGCAGTTCGGCGATGCGGCTTTGCGCTTCGGCTTCATTCGGCTGGGGGAAGCACAGAACCGAAGCGTAGGGTTCTTGCCAAAGCTGAGCGGTAGGTATGACGGGGCGCTTCAAGGTTTTTCCTCTTTTGAGGTTACCATTGATTTTGTGGAGAAAAACCTTTTTGGCAAATCCAACTGCAGAGCTTTTGTAAACTGGCTTTGTCTGTGCGAAAAGTGACGTATCCAGCCAGTAATACCTCGTTGCACTCTGAAAAGTCAGATGTAAAGTGCCCAACGAAGTCAACGTTAAACTGTATTTTCAGCGTATTTTGCCTGCACTTTTGGGAATTGCAGCGGCGGCTGTCGGTATTTTCTCAGTTGGGGCCTTAGGCGACCACTTTGCGAGAAACCCGTTTTTTGCGTCAATCGAAGTTGCCTCGTCCGTGGGCATCGACTGGTTTGGTGCAATCGTGCCCTTGGCGATGAGTTTTGTATCTGTCGTTTTGTTCCTTGGATACTTCAATTTTTCAGCAAAAAAACTCTGTTTAGCTATTGTTTTGTCTGTTTTGTTGGCGTTTCCGCTTTCGCATTTAACTGAGAGAGGCGTTATGAGTTATCCTCTGCTTTTTGCTTTCGTATCTGGTACGGTTGCCTTCGCTGTGAACGTTTTGCCTAAACCGTTTGTGGAAACAAAGAAAAAGTATGTTGCTACGCTGCTTTTGGCGGTTTGCTGTGTGCCTGTGGCGCTTTTTGTGGTTGACCTGTTTTATCTGCCTTGTTTTGATGTTGCAGTTATAGGTGGAAATGGGTTGAGTGATGGCGTGTTGATTTCCACTTTGTATGCACCTTTAAGTGTAACCCTCCTGTTTTCTATTGCGGTTTATGTGTCGCGAACGGTTCTGCTTTTTGACACAAATATCCTTCATTCCAAGGCAGACGCCTCTGCTGCGCGTTCTTCTGGTGCAGCGGTTCAAGCAGACAATGCGGATGAACGCCTCAAGTTATAAAACTGTCTGTGCCCGCTGCTGTTGAAATACAAACGTAGTGTAGCACAGCTTGTTCCTGGCTCTGTTTGCTTGTTGTCTGACTGTATCGTTTTAGGCGTAGGCGAGAGTGGAAACGTGCCTTTTGATTGTGTTCTTTATGACATTTTCAGTTACCATATTTATTGTATTCACATGCTGTTTTTTTGGCGTTTGCATGAAATACTTTATATCTGCCGTTTGCACCAAGCTTTCAAGAAGCTACGGGGAATGAGTAGTTGACAAGTGTAAGAAAACGGTTGGACCATGTCCTGATTGAGTTGAACGCCATGGGCACCGAAACCAACGAGGAAGCTGCCCGAAACGTAATCGCCGAACTGGCAGTCATCAAAGGTGCCTACCGAGAAACCAAAAACGCGCCCATGTGCTGCTTCCAATATGCTGGCGAACAAAAAATTCTCTGTGACGTTACTGGACCATTGGAGCATGAACGGTTCATGGAGAAATGCCGACAGTGCCAAGCCCAAATTGGGCATCTGCTAAGAAGCCTCTAACTGCCGTAGCATGAAAAATGTAACAGGTATCCACGTTTGTCTTTTTGTATTAACTAAGTGTTGGGACAAGCTGTTCTTTTATGAGAACATATTGTTCTTAGAGGAGAGCTAATAGGCGCTTCTCCAGTTAAATAACTGATGAAAAACATGAAAAACATAGTTGCCTTAACCCTGATTACCATAAGCCTCACCGCGCTCTGCATAGGAGCCGCTCAATTCACGCAGGCAAACCCGCAAACGCTGATTGTCCCAGACGACTACCCCACAATAAATGCGGCTCTTGGATGCGCAGTCGAAGGGGACACCATTTTTGTTAGAAACGGTATATACAACGAAACAGTAACAGTCAACAAGGCGGTTTCGCTCATCGGCGAAAACAAAGAAACAACCATAATTAACGGGCAAATCACAGGAACCGTACTTGTAGTCCGACATGACAACGTGAACGTCACCGGCTTCACGGTAGTCTACGGTTTCTCGCCTCACACTCCACAGTCAATCTGGATGTGGAGCACCAGACTCGCAGGCATCCACATGTTAAGCGTAAAAGGCTGCAACATCAGCGGCAACAAGGTCTCGGATTGCGGCGCAGGCATCTGGCTCTACGACGCCCACCAAAACACCATTTCAGGCAACACCTTCGCTAACAACGACTACGGAATGCGGATTGAAAAGTCCACAAACAACAACCTCACAACCAACGTCGTAACGGGCAACTGGGGCGGCATCCGACTCCTCTTCACCTCAGGCAACAAGCTATCAGGCAACTACATGAACAACAACGCCCAAAACTTGGGCATCTCAAACGAGAACCTTGCCTTCGCCACCGACGAAGTTGACTCATCTAACCGTGTGGATGGCAAACCAGTGTACTACTGGGTTGGCGCCTCAGACATGGATGTGCCTGCGGATGCGGGGTATGTGGTTTTGGTGAACTGCACCAACATGAAGGTTCAAGGATTAAGCCTGTCCAAGAACCAAGAAGGCATGATTTTGTCAAACACTCAAAACGTAGCCGTCAGCGGCAACACCGTAACAGAATGCACAACGGGCATCATAATGCAAGACTCAGCTTTCGACGAAGTGTTTGGGAACAGCGTGAGGACATCAACGGGCATAAACGCCAATGGAACAGGAACAAAAATAATAAACAACACCATAACCGCGCAGAACGTTGGGATAGGCACAGGTGGCTCTTTCTTCACAGTTGTGAACAACACAGTAGACATTAGTGAATGGCAGGGTAACCTGATTAAGTGCTCAGGAACCTACACTAACATAACCGAAAACACATTAACGGGCACAAGCTACACCTACACGATTATAGAAGGCTCAGATAACCTGTTTTATGAAAACACGTTAATTAACAGCTACGGGTTACGGGTAACTTCCGACCGAAACCTAATTGCCCAAAACAACGTAACGGGCGGCAGCATCTCCGTCAGCGGCAACAACAACACCGTATGCGTAAACAGGATAACAAACGGGTTCGGCTTAACTGTCGCAGGACACTACAACCACTATTTCGCCAATCAAATCCACGACAATACTCAAGGAGCAGACACAGGCGGCTTAGAAGCATACTCCTCACACAACACGATATACCAGAATAATTTTGTAGGAAACCAGCAACAAATCAAAAATTACGACAATACAGGCAACTTGTGGGATAACGGCAAAACCGGCAACTTCTGGAGCGACTACAACGGCACCGACCAAAACAGCAACGGCATCGGCGACACCCCATATGCCATTATGGGCAACGCGTTCACTACCGGCGGGTTGGTTCCGATAGTTACGGGTCAAGACAACTATCCGCTTATGGCGCCCTTTGACATTTCCAGTGTAACAGTTGAGTTTCCTCAATGGGTGCTCACTACTCCAACTCCGCCACTAACCCCTACGCCTACACCAACACCTACGGCGAACCCATCGCCAACCCAAAACGTCACACCAACACCCGCCACTTCCCCAACAGACTCACCCAAACCCAGGGAATCACCACTGCAGTCGGCTACTATGCAACCTACACCTTCATCAACAAATCCTACACCCAGCCCAGCAGACAACAACCCCGGTTTGTTTAACGGCGGCTTCGTGTTTATTCTGGTGGCAGTTGCAGGAGTCACAGTTGCAGTTGGAGCAGAATTGCTGCGTAGAAAAAAGCGGACGCCAAATCTAAACGGCGTGCCCGAGGCAGATTCTATATAAGTCCGTTTATAATCTAAAGCAGCCAATGAGACTCGGGGTGCTGTTTTCAGGCGGCAAGGACTCCACGCTTGCCTTGCATAAAGCCGCGGAAAAAGAAGAAGTAGCCTGCTTAATCACGCTGCGGTCAAAGAACCCAGAAAGTTACATGTTTCACACCCCCAACATTGACATAACTACGCTTCAAGCGCAAGCCCTTAAACTGCCTCTGCTGGTGAAGGAAACTGAGGGCAAAAAAGAAGCCGAACTAGATGACTTAGAAAAAGCGCTCGTGGAAGCGGCGAAACGATTCCAAATTGAAGGCATAGTCACGGGCGCCGTGGAATCCGTCTACCAAGCTGAACGCGTCCAACGCATCTGTAGCCGCCTTGACCTTTGGTGTTTTAACCCGCTGTGGAAGAAGAACCAAAAAGACCTGCTGGAAGAGCTGCTGCAGCGGCGGTTCTGCACGGTCATCTCGGGCGTTTTTGCTTACCCGCTGGATGAGACGTGGCTGGGCAAAGAAATAGACGCCCAAATCATTGAGCGGTTGGTGCGTTTGCAGCAGGAGTATGGCATCAGCCCATCAGGGGAGGGCGGCGAAATAGAAACCACCGTGCTGGATGCGCCCTTGTTTAGGTGGAAAATCAAAATCGAAAACAGCACCTTCAAAGCGCGGGGCAACGCGGGCGTGTACCGTATACAACAGGCGAGGTTAGTGCCCAAATGATTCTGGTTGTGGACATGAATCAGAAGAAGGATTCACTGGGCTACTGCGAGTTCGTATTACCCATTTTGGAAATCGTTAAACATCAGGAACAATACAGGGTTAAGCACTATGCAGAGGTAACCGAGGAAGACCTAAACAGCTGTAGCAAAGTCATCCTCTCAGGCACGCCACTAAAAGATAACACCGCCGTGGGACACGCAGAAGAAAGGTTTGTGTGGCTAAGAACAGTGAACAAACCTGTTTTAGGTATCTGCGCGGGCATGCAAGCCATGGGTGCAGTGTTTGGTTTGTTGTTAACGCGGTGTCTGGAAATTGGCATGACACCCATGAGGACGCTTACCGCTAACCCTCTTTTCTCAGGTAAGTTCAGGGCTTATTCACTGCACAACTTTTGTGTTGAATCCTCCGACGAATTTGAGGTCCTAGCCGAATCGGAAAAATGTGTACAAGCCCTCAAGCATAAACAGAAACCTATCTACGGGGTCTTGTTCCATCCCGAAGTGAGAAACCCCGAAATCCTCATGCGGTTTCTCAGCTTAAAGACGATGGACTGCTAGCTGCTTATTCTTTTCTGGCTTGAACTTCTAACCGTTTAACTTTGACGCGCACTACACCTGAGTCATCCATGGGGAACGCGGCTAAGTAGCGGTCTGCGATTTCGGTTATGAAGGAATCCCGCAGGTTTTCTGGAACCCGCTCGGTGAAGGGGAGCCAAACGGACCTTATCCAGCCGATTAAGCCTTCTTTTCCTTGTAGCTCCATAACTTTAGGGTAAAGCTCGATGCGTTCGGCTTTGAATCCTGCATCTTTAAGCCACGGCAAATACTCTTCAGGTCCGTAGAAGCCGTAGGGGAAAGTGAAATTCTTAAAGTAAGGTTTGCAGTCTTCCTCGCTGATGAGTTCTTCAAGGACAGCGATCACGTCGTCAGCGTTGCCTTTTCCAGCCATCTGAAACAGGAATCTTCCACCCTTGTCCAGACTCGCGTACACGCCTTCAAGAACCGCTTGATGGTCAATGATCCAGTGTAACGTTGCGTTTGAGAAAACGACGTCAAATTGTTCTCGGAAAGTCAACTCTCGAGCATCCATCCGCAGAAAAGTTAAGTTGGGGTAATGGCAGTGGGGAAAGTTTTTCCGTGCACAGATTATCATCTCTTCGGAGCTGTCGACGCCTACCACTTGACCATTTGGCAGGTAGGAAGCTAAAAGGGCAGAGACTTTGCCGTCGCCGCAGCCTATGTCAAGCAAGCTTTCGTTGCCTTTTAGTTCAAGTTTTGGGATGAGTTCTGTTGCCCACTTATACTGATTTGAAGAATTCATTGCATATTCTTCGGCGTTCCAGCAATAATTTTTCGCAACGTTCACCATTTTGGTCGCCAAATCTTGAACAAAAGTTTTCAGGATATAAATGTTTAGAGCACGATTGGACAAATAATAGATTATAACACGCCTATTCGTAGACAAGGCTTGTTTTGCCAACCAACAACTTGCCTCAAAGATTCTTAAAGGAGAGAAGCATATCTGTTGAGCGCAACGAGGAAAACAAGTTGAGCTACAAAAGAAACATGCATCCCAAAGTGAGCAACGCCGAAATAGAAGTTTTCAAAGCCCTCAGCCAGCAGGGACTAACAAGCGGCATGGTCACCCAGCAACCCATCATCCTCAAATCAACCATCCCCGACTTCTGCTGGCTAAACAAACGCAAAATCGTTTTCCTCGACGGCAACCCTGTCCACACCAAAGACCGTGCACAACAGCGGGATGCTGAAATTGATGACCTTTTGGAACTTCAAGGCTGGGAGGTTCTGCGAATCCCCTATGACCCGCCGTTAACGACGCAGGCGCTGCAGGAAATCATGGAGACCATTAAAAAGTTCCTTGGCGCAAGCGATAATGAATAAGCTTGCTGCTGGGAGTCACAAATTTAATAGGGCAACGATACATCTGAAATGCTGTTTGTGTACCAAATGCCAAGGTTTAAGCAGCTAAACGAAATTCAGCAGCTCATGAGCCAAAAAGGGCAAATCCGCAATTTAGGCATAGTGGCACATATTGACCATGGAAAAACGACTCTGGCGGATGCACTTCTGGCTGGCGTGGGGTTGCTTTCGCCGCAGATGGCGGGTTCTGCACGAGTTTTAGACTACTTAGCTGAGGAACAGCGGCGGAAAATCACCATAAAAACCGCCAACATCAGCCTCCTCATCAAGCGCCAAAACACACCTTACTTGATTAACTTGGTGGACACGCCTGGACATGTGGATTTCACGGGCAAAGTCACAAGGGCACTCCGAGCCATTGACGGCGTGGTTGTGTTGGTTGATGCGGTAGAAGAGATTATGGCCCAGACGGAAATCGTGACGCGGCAAGCACTTGCAGAGCGGGTACAGCCAGTGCTTTTCATCAACAAAGTAGACCGCTTAATCACCGAAATGCAGCTGAGCGCGGAACAAATTGAACAGAAACTTTACCACATCATAGGCGGCTTTAACGACCTTATCGAGCTTTATGGCGAAAAACCCTTCAGCAACCAATGGAAAGTTAACCCCGCAAAAGGCAGCGTTGCGTTCGGCTCGGCTCTGCATGGGTGGGGCTTCACGTTGGGCATTGCCAAGGGTAAAGGGGCCAAATTCAACGACGTTATTGCTGCCTACAAAAACGCCTCGCAACAGCAGCTAAGTAAAACATTGCCCGTTTATAACGCAATCTTTGAAATGGCAGTCAGCAGTCTTCCTGACCCGAAAACCGCGCAGGCTTACCGTGTGGAGAAAATCTGGAGTGGCATGCAAAAGTCTGACGCGGGAGCAGCCATCGCTGGTTGTGATGACGAAGAAATGGCGGTTATGTGTGTGACACAGGTGGAACCTGACTTAACAGGGGGCAGCATCGTCACGGGCAGGCTGTTTTCGGGCACAATCAGGGAAGGGGATACGCTGCACTGCGTTAATGCCCTGCGGGAAACGGTTGTCAAAAAAGTCTATGTTTACATGGGCTCCTTTAAGGAAGTTGTGAGTCAAGTTTCTGCGGGGAACATTGCGGTTTTGGCGGTTTCTGAAGTTCTGCGGGCAGGCGAAACCCTCGTGGACGTAGCGCACAAGGTAGGCATGGTGCCGTTTGAGGGCATAAACTATGTTTCGGAGCCTGTGGTGACGGTTGCGGTGGAGCCTAAAGACCCCAAAGACATCTTTGACGTGCTTAAAGCGTTGCATAAGCTTGTCACTGAAGACCCAAACCTTGCAGTGAACGTTGACAAAGAAACAGGCGAATACCTGCTCAGTGTTATGGGGGAGCTGCATTTGGAGGTCGCATTAAACCAGCTCAAGGTTCTGAGCGGAGGATTGGAGGTTTCGGTTTCTGCACCCCGAATCGTGTACCGCGAAACAGCAACAAAGAAAGGGGCGGCTGCATCTGCTCTGAGCCCAAACAGGCAAAACAGGTTCACGGTGCAGGTGGAGCCTCAAGAGCAAGGGCAGCCAGAGCAGATTCAAGTATATGAGCAGGGCAGTGTGCTTTCGATTGATGAGTACAGAAATGTCCTAGTGAACTGCAACTTGGAGAAGGAGCCTGAAATTCAGGAAGTCTTAGAAGCCATCATTAGCGGCTTTGAGTTTGCCTGCAATGCAGGTCCCTTATGCGCTGAACCCATGCGGCATGTGAAGGTGAACCTGCTGGATGTGCAGCTTAGCGTGGATAAAGAGCAACAAAGCCCCACAGAGGTCATGCATGGCGTGGGAAAAGCCATCTTTGGCGCCTTTTTAAGCGCTCAACCTGTGCTGCTGGAACCAGTGTACAAAACAGTCATAACCGTCCCTACCGAGCTGGCAGGGGAATGCTCCCGAATCGTGGAAACTCGACGCGGAAAAATCTCCGCCTTCGAACAAAAAGGGCAACTAACAGTCATCACAGGGCACATCCCCGTTTCAGAAACGTTTGGGTTATCCAAAGAGTTACGGTCGGCAACCTCAGGAAGGGCGTTTTGGCAAAACATGCTGGAAAGCTGGTTGGAGGTGCCCAAAAAGGTGGCGCCAAAAGTAATCACGGCGGTAAGGCAGCGGAAGGGGTTGGCTTTGCAGGTTCCCGACGCGGAGAGGTTTTTGGAGGAGCATTAATGGGGCTTTGCGAGTTGCCGTTTTGGCTGGACGTGACGTTGTGTTGTGGGCAGGTTTTCCGCTGGGACAAACTGGGGGACTGGTGGTACGGCGTCGCTGGTGAACATGTTTTTAAGGTTCGGCAGATCAACGGCAAATTCGAGTACGTAAACGTTGACGAAGCGTTTGTGGAGCACTATTTCGGGTTGGATGATGACCTGCAGAAAATCGCCGACAGCATAAACAAAGACCCTCACATAGCCATGGCGCTTAAGGCGTATTGGGGTCTACGGTGCATAAGGCAGAACCCATGGGAATGCCTCATCTCCTACATCTGCGCCACCTACAAAAGCATACCCGCCATTAAACACATGCTCAACAACATAGCCGAAAAATTCGGCGAAAAAACCGTGCTGGATGATAAAACGTTCTACACGTTTCCAACATGCGAAAAACTCGCCGCCGCTTCAGAGCAGGATTTGAAGGCTTGCGGATTAGGTTACCGGGCGAAGTACGCGCTTGCAACAGCACAGCGAGTTCACAAAGGCACATTTGACCTCCAAGCAGTAAAGAAGTTGCCTTACGTGGAGGCAAAGAAGGCTTTGATGGAGCTTCCGGGCGTGGGTGCAAAAGTGGCGGACTGCGTCTTGTTTTTTTCGCTGGACAAAACCGAGGCGTTTCCGGTGGATGTCTGGGTGAAGCGGGTCATACTGAACCATTATGGTGACAAGTTGGAGCCAGTGGTTTTCCAGCGGCTGTCCCGCGGTGATTCGTTGAGCAGTGGCGATTATGAGCGGCTCTGCAGTTTTGGCAGAAGCTACTTTGGGAAATACGCAGGGTACGCACAGGAGTACCTGTACCATTTTGAACGCATGGCAATTTAAGCAGCCAGTTTATGCATTGCTGAGGTAGGTAGGTTAGCTACTTTTTTGATAGCCTCTATCCCGCTACGGTTTCTGGTTGGCTACTGCGTGTCGAGCAGGTGGTTTATCAGGCGCTGCTCGGCTTTTCTTAGATGCTCCACCAAAGTTGAGTCTCCAATGCCCAGCTTTTTTGCCAACTGCTGTGAGGTGATTTTTCTGGGGATGTCGTAGTAGCCAAGTTTGTGGGCTGCCACGAGAATCTCCCGTTGCTTTTCAGTGAGCTGATTTAGCGGCGAGTTGAGCGAGAAATCTGCATGCGTAAGGAGGATAACTTTGTAGCGGATGCCTTTCTTAGAGATTTTCTCTAAAAACGTGCCCACTTGCCGTTCGCTACCTATGAACGAAATTTTGATTTTGCCATCTCGAATTTCTAAAGGCGGGAACAGATATCCTTCCACGACACCCACGGATTCTAAAACAGTAGACAGGATGGGTCCACCCCGCATAAACACCGTGTAAACGCCGTTTTTTTCCTTCTCCAAAACTTGCGCTTCCACCAAGAAACCGTTTGCCAACAAGTCCTTCACCTTTGCGGAGGAGTCTTTGAATTCCACTTTCCAGATGGCGGCGAATTCTGTTTTGTCTTGCCTTAGAAAATGTTGCAGTTCAAGCGATTTTATCTGTTGAAAAACTGAGGTTTCAAAGCCAAGTTTGGCGAGTTCTTTTTCGGAAACTTCCAGAATCATCCGGCGCATGTTTGGTGCTACGCTTTTTCACCCTATATGTTTTGCGGAGAGCCGAGTATGCTCGGGTGAACGTTAATCCGAACGGCGCCTTTTCTCCTCTGGAAAACTTATTCACTCAATTGGGGGTTTCCCTATGCATGCAGAAAAGCAAAACAGTTTCACAAAAATTGGCAAGCTAATTACGAAACGCAAATACGCGGTTCTCGTTGCTTGGCTGCTGATTCTTGTCTTGGTACTTCCCTTTGTTTTAGACCTTAGCGGAGTCGTCTCACTGCAGATGGACACCGCCTCAGACAAAAACTTGGAGTCACAAAAGGCAAGCGACATGATCAGCGCCCAGTTCGCGTCAACCGTATCTAATGAAACCTTGATGATTGTGGTTTCCTCACAAAATGCCTCTTCCATGCAAACCCAAGACTTCATCAACCGCGTCATCAACGACATAAAAGCAAACCCAGACATTTCAAACTTGGAAAATGTAACCAGCATCTACACTGTACTGGTTCCAGTGCTTAACCAAACCAATGAAGCCACCTACACCGTATACGAGAACGCTAACTTAACCTTCAACCTGCTTTACGGGGTACCAACCGCGTATATGACCGTTTGGTCCACTGCATACAACCAGACCGTGGACACTTTGGTTTCGGGGCTTAACCAAACCAACGACGGGGTCTATCTTGTTTTCTACAACGCAAACATGACCTACAACCTACTCTACGGGGTCCCAACGGTCTACATGAACGTCTGGTCCACCGCGTACAATCAAACCCAAACCACTCTTACCTCAGGGTTAGGGCAGACCAATCAAGGCGTCTATGAAACCTTCGACAACGCAAACATGACCTACAACCTACTCTACGGAGTGCCCGCTACGTACATGAATGTGTGGTCCCAAGTCTACAACCAAACCCAAAGCATACCCATGTCCAACGAACTCGCTTACAGCCAAACAGCAGATATTCTTAGCCAAGCCGACCCCACTGCCTTCGCCATGTACACGTCGCATCTGCTTGACGTCTTTAACGCCTCATGGGCACTCAGCTTCCAAGACCCCTCCACCAGCCAGTACACGCCAATTCAGCGGGCATCCGTCGCAGCGGACCTGACCAACCAGCAATACATCAATAACTTTTTAGCCAACAACGAAACCGAAAAAGCCTTCGCCACTGCCTTAACCAGCGCCTTCTCACTGGAAGATTTCCTAACAAACACCCCAACCCAAAACGCCGCAGCACTGCAAGAGTTCTCAGCTCAATTCGTTGCGGCTGCATCGAACTCTTCCCTTGAATTCGTTAACGCAGCCTACAATCTGGGCAGAAACCCCAGCGCAGTAGCCTTAGCCGCACGTTCTGATGACATCATCTGGCATGCCCAAAGCTACAACCTGGGGCAAGACTTTCTGCAAATGTTTAACCAAGTCTCCTACGACCAAACTGCAGAGATTCTAAGGCAAGCTGACCCCGAATCCTTCGACCAATACGTCTCCCACCTGCTAGACATATTCAACGCCGTCTGGGCGCAAAGCCTCCAAAACCCCGCAACCCAGCAGTACACACCCACTCAGCGGGCTTCATTTGCATCAGAACAAACCAACAAGCAATACGTTGACAGCTTCTTTGCGGGCAACCAAACCGCTCAAGAATTTGCTAATGCCCTCACGGAAACCTTTTCTCTGCAGGATTTCCTGACAAACACGCAAGCCCAAAACAACGCCAAACTGGAAGACTTCGCGCTCCACTACATTGCTAACTCGTCGGATGCTTCAATCGAATTTGTCACTGGCGCCTACGACCTTGGCAAAGGTCCCGCTTCTGCTTCGCTGGATGCACTAGCGGAAAGCATCATCTGGAACCCCCAGACCTACAACATGGGTCAAGACTTCATCGGCACCTTCAACGAAGTCTCCTACAATCAAACAGCCACCATCCTAAGGGATGTTGACTCCGAATCCTTCGACCAGTACACAGCGCATCTGCTGGACCTGTTTGATGAGGCTTGGGTGCAAAGCTTCCAGACCCAGAACTGTACCCCCGAACAACGCGCCACCGCCGCCAGCGAACAAGCAAACGCCCAGTACGTGGATGCCTATTTGGGTGACAACAAAGACTTTGGCGTCGCCATCATGAGCACATTTTCCCTGCAGGATTTCTTGGCTAATGACACCGCACATATTGACCAGAAACTGTGCGACTTCTCGGTTGAGTACGTCTCTAACTCTTCGGGTTTGTCTCCGACTCTGATTAGCTCCACGAACGCGCTGGGCAAGGAATGCTCTGAAGCGTCCCTACAAATGCTGGCGGGCAACATAGTCTGCAACCCCAGCCGCTATGAGGTGAGCGAACAGTTGGCTTCAGGCATAAACTCGCTTGTTTCCCCCTCCAAAGACGTCACATTAATTTCGGTTGGCTTAACCTCAACCAGCGAAACCAGCCTCACCGCCTTAAGAGACATCATCAAAACCGAACTGAAAGCAGACGCAGGCGACGTAACCTCAGCCCTCGTCACTGGGCGCTCTGCCCTCAACTCTGACTTTGGCGCCTCCGCAACCCAAGACTTAGACTTCATTTTACCTGTCACCGTCGTTCTGCTGCTTGTCGCCACAGGATTATTCTTTAAATCCATCGTTACACCACTGGTTACTCTGGGCACAATCGGCGTCGGCTTAGGCATCTCCCAGATATTCGTGGTAGTCATCGGTACCTACGTTAACCAAGTGGACTTTATGATCCCAACCATCCTCCTTACCGTTCTTCTTGGCGTAGGTACCGACTACAGCATCTTCATCATCGCCCGCCACCGCGAAGAGCTAGTTCACGGATTATCGGTCAAAGACGCACTAGTGAAGTCGGTGACTTGGGCAGGGGAAAGCATAGCCACCAGCGGAACCACCGTCATCATCTCCTTCTTGGGACTTTCCGCAACAACCATGATTCTACTACAAACCTTAGGCATAATCGTAGGCGCAAGCGTAATTGTCGCGTTACTGGTTTCATTAACTTTGGTACCCGCATTAGCCGCAATCTTGGGCAACAAACTCTTCTGGCCCACCTCAGGTGCCCGATTCCAACGCTTCGCTGAAGCTCACCGCGAAAAATCACAGAAAAAAGACGGCTACTTCGCCCGAAGCGGAAAATTCTCCGTAAAACACGCCAAAGTCTTAGTTCTGGTAGCAATCCTCATTACGGTACCCACACTTTACATATGCGCAACCAGCACACCCACCTACGACTTCTTGGGCGGCGCATCCAAAAACTTGGAGGCCATCAGCGCCTCCGACACCCTCTCCTCGTCTTTTGGCGGCGGCAGCCTCTTCCCCACCTACATCGTGGTGACCTTCTCGCAGCCACTGATTGACGCAACCGGCGCCTTCAACACAGCAGAAATGTCTTCGGTGCAGGCAATCTCAGACCACCTCTTAGCCTACGAGGGCGTGGGGGAAATACTCAGCCCAACCATGCCCTACGGAGAACCAATCGCCTATTCCAGCTTAGCCGTCTCTGACAGCCCAACCAGCGACTACAACGCAGTGATACAAAACATAGGCGCAGACAACAAAACCGCTCTCATCACACTCAAATTCCAAATTGACCCCTACTCAAACCAAGCCCTTAGCGAAGCCCAAGACATACGAACAAACCTTCACAGCACCTACGACGACACCAACGGCATAACCGGCATCTACGTAGGCGGAACCACCGGAAGCATGCTGGACGTAAAACAAATCTTTGACAACCAATTCAACACTATCTTACCCATCGTCACAATAGGCGTAGGTCTCGTCCTGTTTGTAGTGCTCGGCTCACTTGTTCTTCCAGTGTTTGCCATCCTGTCAGTGCTTATGAGCATCGTTTGGACCTTAGCCGCAACAATACTGGTTTTCCAGTCCGCTTTCAACTACGGCTTACTGTTCATTACCCCGATGATTCTGCTGGTTCTGCTACTGGGCATAGGCATGGACTACAACATCTTCATCCTCACCCGCATCCGCGAAGAATCCGCCAAAGGACAAAAACTCAACGACGCCATCGTCCACGCCATCGAACAAACCGGGGGCATAATAACCGCCGCAGCCATCATACTCGCAGGTTCCTTAGGCGCCCTGATGCTGTCCAGCAACTTGCTCCTCAAAGAAATGGGCTTTGCCTTTGCATTCTCCATCCTCATCGACGCGTTGGTCGTGCGAACCTACTTGGTTCCCGCTGTGATGTCGGCGCTTGGAAAATGGAACTGGTACAACCCGTTGCCGTTCTTTAAACGGTCCAAAAAACTGTACGAAAAAGAAAACTAACACAACTGTTAGCCTTTCTTCTTTTTTTTGTTTACGTTTTGCTAGGTAGACTAGAAATCCTGAAAGAGTAAATAGTAGTACTGTTTTGTTATTCGACGGTGTTGTTTGTGAAGGCTTCTTTTGGCTTCGTCAAGGTGTTTGGACACAAGTTTGAGCACGACATAATTGTGCATGTGGATGGTCGTGTGACGAAAAGGAAGAAGAAAAAATCCAAACCCCTAAAACCCCTCTATGGACACACGCCGCTCTCAGAGAACGAACTGGATTTTCTGAAGGAAGAAAAACCCCAAGTCGTGTATGTAGGAACAGGATACGAGGCTGCCTTGCCCATCACGGATGCAGCCAAGAAAATCCTACGCAAATATGAAACGGTAATCAGACCCACTCCTGAAATCATTGACCGTATGGAGCTAGAGAAACGGGCTATGGCAGCTATAATCCACGTAACATGTTGACCCCCCGAGGTTTTGGGGTTTCAGCGGGTGTGTCACGCTTAAATACCGCTAAAGCGACTGTATTCTATAGATTTTACATAGGAGTTAGGAAAAATGCCCGCAGTTGAAGTCGGTAGAATATGCATGAAAAGTGCAGGACGCGAGATAGGCAAAAAATGCGTAATCATTGATGTCATGGATAAAAGCTTCGTCCTCGTAACAGGACCCAAAGCAGTCACGGGAGTTAAACGGAAACGTGCCAACATAAACCACATTGTTGCGCTTGAAGACAAGCTGGACCTTAAACGAGGCGCCTCCGACGAAGAAGTTACCCAGACCCTAACCGCCGCCGGTAAACTCGAAGAGATGAAGCAGACAGCCCAAACTGCCACCCAGTAACGTAAACTCTTATACTTCCTCGATACTCTTTTTCTACGTTTAACAGGAGAAACAGTAAGGTTATGCCAAAAACCGCCCCGCCATGGGAGACTAAACGTGAAGTCCACATAAAAAATGAGGGCCCAACCGACCCAAAATACGGTAGCCGCCCAGACAAAAGACCAGCTGAACAATACATACGCTACGGACTCATCAACCTTGACAAGCCCGCAGGTCCAACAAGCCATGAAGTCGCCGCTTGGACAAAACGATTGCTGAAAGTTCCATCCATCGGACACGGAGGAACCCTTGACCCCAAAGTCACAGGCGTTTTGCCCATCACATTAAACGACTCCACCAAAATCGTGCAGGCACTGCTCTACAGTGGCAAAGAATACATCTGTGTCATGAAACTCCACGGGGATGTACAGGCAAGCCACATCCGCAAAATTTTGGGAGAATTTGAAGATGAAATTTATCAACGTCCCCCGCTGAGGTCGTCAGTGAAACGGCAAATCCGCACCCGCAAAATCTACTATAACGAATTCATTGAAATGCAAGGACGAAACGTGCTGTTTCGGGTGGGATGCGAGGGCGGCACTTACATCCGTAAACTCTGCTACGACATCGGCGAAATCGCAGGTGTCGGCGCCCACATGCAGGAACTGCGAAGAACTCGGTCTGGCCCGTTAAGCGAAAACAGCAAGGGCTTTGTCACGTTACACGATGTGGCTTACTGGTTTGACGAATGGCAAAAAGACCAAGACCCCCAAACATTACACAAATTTATTCAACCCATGGAAACCGCGCTGGAACTGATTCCCAAGCTTACGGTAAGGGACTCCGCGGTTGATGCTCTCTGTCACGGCGCCAACCTTACCGCTCCGGGGGTTCTCTCGATAGAGGGCGAAGTAGCCAAAAACACCTTAGTGGCAATCTTTACCCTAAAAGGCGAAGCAATAGCTCTTGGAAAAGCTCAGCTGAACACATTTGAAATCCTTAACGCGAAACGGGGAACCGTAGCTAAACTGGAGCGGGTTCTCATGGAACGCGGCACTTACCCCAAAACATGGAAAACCGACAGTACCCAGAAATGAAGCCCCATAAACCTGAAGGCACAGACCACTACTTCTCTGAGAAACCCAAAAGCCCCGCCCACTTCGGGCTCATACACACCAGCCTTCGCGGGAGAAGCTTCGAGTTCACCACGGCAAGCAGCGTTTTCAGCACCAAACGTGTAGACTCAGGCACCCGTATTCTTATAGAAAACATGGTTCTACCCCAACAGGGATGGGTACATGATGTGGGGTGCGGTTACGGCGCTGTTGGCATTGCAGCAGCCAAATTCAACCCCGCCCTCCACTTGGTTCTTACGGACGTGAACCGCAGGGCAGTGCTTTTGGCAAGACAAAACGCCCAAAAAAACCGCGCCCTCAACGTGGAAGTTCACCAAGGCAGCCTCTACGAGCCTGTGCAAGAAATCAGGTTCAAGGCGGTGCTTTCGAACCCACCAGTAAGTGCAGGCATGCAGATTGTCCAAGCCATAATCCAAGGCGCGCCCACAGTTCTAGAATGCGGGGGCACGTTGCAGATGGTGGTGCGCAGCAAAATCGGCAAAAAAACCCTCCCCGAAAAGTTCATGGAAGCCTTTGGGAATGTGGAGGTTTTGGCGATAGAAAGCGGATACCGCGTTCTTATTGCCCAAAAACAATAGCTGCTACGGGTTAGTCTTTTTTTATTTCCTCCACAAGCTTAGCCACGTGTTCAATGACGTAGTCGTTCATGGTTTTGCCTTTCTCCTCGGAAGCAGAAGTGGGGTCGCCCATGACTCCGCTGGGGAAATACCGTTCAGGGTCAGGAACAACTTCGAATCGGGGCATACGCGGAAAACTCGTCACCCCTTCGCCCTTGATTAAGTCGGGTCGGATTGCCATAACGCGGCTGGTTTCCACCCCGCCAGCGTGCCCGTCCCCTTTGGGGAACCCTAACTCTTCGGTCAGTTCATCTGCGAAGTCGTAGTCAGACAAAACCATAATGCGGGTGCGTCGTTTTGCTTTGGAGTTCTCGGAGGCTTGGATGGCTTCTTGGGCGGCAAGCTTTAGCGCCGTCATATGTGTTGACCCGGCGTGTCCAGTTAAGACGATGATGCGGTTAAAGCCGTTGCGGACCAACTCGGAGAGCACGTCCCGCGCGAGGTAATACAGCGTTTCGAACTTGATTGTTATGGTGCCGGGGAAGTTTCGTCCGGCGTTGCATATGCCGTGCCTAAATGCGGGTGCAAGCAGGCACCCCGTTTTTTTGGCAACCTCAACGGCAATGAACTCCGATTGGATGCTGTCAGTGCATAGGGGAAGGTGGACGCCGTGTTCCTCAACACTGCCAACGGGGAAAATGACGACGGTTTTGTCGTCGGCGGCTTTGGCGGCTTCTTTGGTGCTGAGTTCATCAAGCCATATGTGAGGCAAGTTCTTCATAATCATAACTCCAAAATAAGTTAACTGAACGGACGCAATATAAGTGTTACAAACGTTAATTTGCTTCGATTAGAAGCCTTCACTTTTGTCGGAGACCAATCTGAGCAGATGCACAATTTTTTGTTGATCAATGTCTTTGGTTTGGGCAATTTCGATGTGCCGCATGGTTTTGCCGTTGCCCTCCAAACAGCCAATTTCCTCCTCCGAGAGACCTCTTAAGGAGAAACCTAGGTTAACATGGTCTTTTAGGGCGACAATGTAAAATTTTCCTCCTCCAAATGTTGGTACTCCCCACTTCATTTCCTCCTTGGTGTTGGGCAGCCTTTCGTGGATGAGGAGTCGAAGTTTTTGGCAAACCTCTTTTTGGGGCGGATTTTGTTTGGCTATGTAGGCGTCTACTTTTTTGTTTGTTTTCATAGGGGTCCATCCAAAGAATTCGGCTTAGTTACAAATTGAAGTCCCTGCTTATAAGAAGCCATGAACTTGTTTTCCAGTAAAGGTTTATGTGGCGGTTGCGAAACTATAATAAAACCGCATGCATCTCTAACAAGGAAATATGCGCCGGGGTCTCCTAGCCAGGTAGGGAGCAAGCCTGGAGATGCCTAAAATCAAACAAGCACCAATTAGCTTGTGGCCTCTTTGGCCGCGGGGGTTCAAATCCCTCTCCCGGCGCCATCCAACCTATAGAGCTAGACATAACGTGGTTTAGTCGAAGACTGTTTTCGTCTTTTTGTCGGCATTAAACTTGCAGCTATGGCAAGCACTGGACCAACAATTAGTCCAGCCCACGCAAATAAAGCGGCTACACCTAAAATGACAAAGTAGACGCGTTTCTTTACGGTGGCTTTGTCAATGTTTTTGAGGGCAACTCTCAAAGTAAGAAGCCCTAAAACAAACGGGATAATTACGAAGATGACTGTAAGAATGGCTTCAGCACCCAAAGCCACCTGCGTTGCGGCGGCGAGCATCTGGAACAGGGTTGTGGCAGCGGTGCCGATGAAGGTTATGCCCGCGACTGCGCCAACCCACGCCATGATGTTTGAAAGCGCTTCTTCTTTTCGAAGTTTCCATGTGAGCAGAATTATGCCAACAATTAATGTTGTAATCATTGGGGCAAAAATGACCGCTAAGCTTTGCCCTTCCCACTGGTAAATGCTGACAAGGTTAAAGGGGATAAGGACCCACTCTTCTAAGGTGTAGATTTCTCTTTTGCCTATAGCAACACCATAATTGCCACCTTGCGGCACCTCGGCATCTTCAAAAACAACCAGATAGTACTGTCCTGCGGTAGGGTTTGGGAGGGTTTCTTCAGCTAAAGCGATGAAGGTTCCAGGGGAAAAAGGCTCGTAGGTAAGTTCACCTTCCGTTTGGTTTACAAGCATGGCGTTGGAGCCCAAGGGAACGGTGATTTGTGGGGGTATGTTGCCTTGTGGGGGTATTTCGGGACCGATTAGGACCAGCCGTGGCGTAAAGTTTTTGTCTTCGGGGCGGGGGGACTTGTAGAGAGTGACCCATATTTCTTGCCCAGATGTTACGTTGAAGGTGTAGTATTGGGCGTCACCGTCACTACTAAGCTGCGCGTATATTGCCCAGGATTTGGTGGGGTCAGAGATAACCGTAGCGTCGTCGATGGATTCATTGTCTCCCGTTTCCAGAGGCGTATGAGCTACTGTGGCGGGGATAAGCGCGACGAAAAACAGAAGAGCTAACGTGGCAGTTGAGAGTAATTTGAAGTTCAAGCTCTCAGCCTCAACATAATTCTTCACTTGCCTTAATAAAAACTTGATTCTGATACGCCCCTGTCAATAAAAGTCAAATGTAAAGCAACCCTTCATTGCATGGGCGATTAAAAGTTGGAGGAAGAAAACGCAAAACCTAATTGCCTACTGTGGTCTGTACTGCGGCGACTGCCATGGGTTTAACGGCAAAATCCCCAATTGGCACGCGACCTCAGAGCCGAACTCAGAAAAGCCAACTACGACAAATTTGCAGCATTCATGGCGCAATAAGGGTTCGGCAAAGATTTCACAAATTACGAAGAATGCTGTAAAGTTGTAGGCGCCATGGTGAATGTTCCGCTGCAAAAGGGCTGCCTGAACGGAGGCGGCTCACTCTTCTGCAAAATCAGGAAATGCCCTCACAAAATAGGTCTATACGGCCTGCGGGCATCGCCCAGTCAAAAAAAAAACAACCTGAAAACGCTTTGAATTAGTTCCCGAATCACCGCTTTTTTATTGCCTTTGGTTTATGATTGCTACTTTGATTTGGTTTATTTGTTCGTTTTTTCTGAGGTTGTCTATGAATTTTTTAATTAGTGGTGCCTTTCCTTTCAGGATTATGACTTCGAGGCAGAAGCCTTCGTGAACGTGGGCGTGAAGGAATGTGGAGACTAAGCCGCCGTAGATGTGTTGGGCTTCGAGTAGGCGTCGGCGGTCGGCGTTTTCGCGGTATATGATGGTTATTGTGGCGGTGGTTTCGCCTTTGAGTTCTTCGATTTGTAGGTCTTCGGTTAGGTATAGGCGTAGGGCTTGGCGTATGATTTCGGAGCGGCTTATGAAGCCTCTTTCTTTTATGTTTTGGTCGACTTGTTCGAGGAGTGTGTCGGGTATGGATAGGCTAACTATGGTCACGTTGGTCCCTCTTTTATGGGTGGTTTTGTTGCTAATATGTTTTATTAATTTTCGTGGGAACACGCCATCAACATTATTAACTTAAGCAAAGTATTTAATAATGTCGAGGTTTCGCACATCCTTATGAACACAAAACAGAAAATGTTCCTCGCAGCAACCATCATAGTAATCATATGCATAAGCGCAGCCTCAGCGTTTCTGCTAATGCCGTCAGAATCTTCCAACCTCAAAATCGTAGCCACCTTCTACCCGCTTGCCTTTCTCAGTCAACAAATAGGCGGCGACCACATAGAAGTAACCCAGCTGGTACCCGACAACACCGAAATTCATTCATGGGAACCCTCTGCCTCACACATTGTTGCCACCCAAGAGGCAGACATCATAGTTTACAACGGCGGAGGAGCAGACCACTGGATGGAAGACGACATCCTGCCCGTTATCTCAAGCACAAAAACCCAAACCATCGTGCAAACAACTCAGGGACTAACCCTTCTGCCAAGTAGCGGAGATGAGCACGACCACGGCAGCTATGACCCCCACACTTGGCTAAGCCCCTATATGGCTAAGCAGCAAGCCGAAAAAATCTACAACGCCATCGTGCAAGCAGATCCCGAACACGAAAGCTACTACACTGAACGCTGGCTCAATCTCAAAAGCACGTTAGAACAGTTAGACGCCGACTACACCACAGGGCTCTCCACCAAACAGAAAGAAGATATTTTTGTGTCCCACGCCGCCTTCGGATACCTTGCCAGCAGATACGGCTTTGAACAGCACGGCGTAATCGGGCTCTCTGCAGATGAGCAACCAAGCGCCGCCGCCATCGCCAACATCGTGAACATGATGAAAGAACACCAAGTCTTCGTCGTTTATGTCGACCCCGTCTACTCCACCCAGTATGCCCAGACAATGAAAAGCGAGTTAGAGGCGCAGACAGGACAACAGGTCACAATTTTAGAGTTGCATTTGATGCTGGGTCCAACAAGCGAAAAAGATTATATTGAGCAAATGCAGACAAACTTGGCTAACCTTAAAATCGGCTTAGAAGCAACATCATAGCCACAAACGGCGAAACAAGAATGATTCAAACTCATCCAGCACCACCCCCTATTTTGGAGACAGAAAACGTCGACGTTTCCCGAACCGGCGAACCCATACTCCAAAACGTCAGCTTCTCCATAAACAAAGGCGACTACGTAGGCATAGTTGGCCCTAACGGCGGAGGCAAAACCACCCTCATCCTTACGTTGCTTAAATTTTTGCCCCGCACCAAAGGCTCCATCCGGCTGTTTGGGTCTGACATTGACAAGTTTTCATCATGGGAAAAAGTTGCTTATATTTCTCAGCAGGCAACCGCGTTTGACAAACAGTTTCCCTTAACTGTTAGGGAGCTTGTGTCGTTGGGTTGCATCCGAAAAGGAAACGTAGGGCGAAGGTTCACCTCTGAAGACTGGGCAGCAGTGGACGAGAGCATCCGCTTCATGGGGTTAACCGACGTCGCCGACAAACGCATTGGACAACTTTCTGGGGGACAGAAGCAGCGGGTTTTTGTTGCCAAAGCCTTAGCCAGAAACCCCGAAATCATTTTCCTAGACGAACCCGTGGTTGGCGTGGACTCCACCACTTTAGAAAAATTCTACAAAAAACTGGGTGACCTTAACACCCAAAAGCAAACCACCATCTTGATGGTCACCCACGATTTGACCTCGGTTTTCTGCCGCATGTCCAAGGTGCTGTGCGTTAACAAAAAAGTCGAAATCGCCAACATAACCAGCGACTTAGACCAAGAAGCGCTTCTGCAAAGAGCTTATGGTGACCACTTCCACTTTGTCTTCCACAAACATGACTGCACGGGAGTCTTTGAGAAGTGACGGCAGTTAACATTTTTGACCTGTTTGGTTACCAATTCTTCCAAAACGCCCTTTTAGGCGGATGCATAGCCGCAGTAGCCTGCGCCACTGTGGGGCTGTTTTTGATTTTGAAGAAGGAAGCCATGATAGGGGATGGCTTGTCGCATACGGCGTTTGGCGGCATCGCCATAGGGCTCCTGTTTGGCATTAATCCCCTGCTAACTGCTTTGGGGGTTAGCATATTGGCGGTGCTTGCGATTTCGTATATGCGCCGAAAAGGCATCGCGCCCTCGGACTCCGCCATAGCGGTCATGTTGGCGTTAGGTTTCTCCACAGGACTCATTGTTATAAGCATAGCAAACGGCTTTAATGTGGAGCTGTTTAGCTACCTCTTTGGCTCGATTTTGACCATTGACCATGCTGACTTGATGATGGTTGCATTGCTGGGGTTGGCAGTTTTGCTGTTTGTAGGCATCTTCCGAAGGGAACTGCTGTCTATGGTGTTTGACGAAGACGACTCCCGCGTCATGGGCATACCCACCAGAACACTTTCGGTAGCCTTCGATTTGCTGGTCGCAGTAACCATCGTGCTCTCCATCAAAGTAATCGGCACCATTTTGGTGGTTGCGCTTCTCGTGCTGCCTGGGCTTTCGGCGCTTAAGCTGGGGCTTTCGTTTAGAAAAACCGTTTTGGCGGCCATCGGGTTTAGCCTCGCAAGCACCGTGCTGGGCATTGTGCTTTCGGCTACGCTAGACATTGCTACTGGCGGATTGATTGTGTTTACGTCGGGGATGTTTTTTGTGTTCACGTTTGTGTACAAAAAACTGGGCTAACATAGGCAATCATAAAACGGCGCCCGTAGCCCTCTGCACATTTTTCAAGTGAAGCCAAACTGTGTTTTGAAATGAAATTTTAATTAAGGGATTGAGCATTATTTATGATGAGGCAGTTTTATGGGAGCATCAACTATAAACCTAAAAAAGGAGTTCCCAAGCATCCTCGACAGCGCATACGCACAATACAAACGTAATCTTTCGCGCTACAAAGAAGCCAAAGAAATCATGACCCGCCAAATCATCACCACCACACCTGAAGCCTCTATGGAGGAAGCCGCCAAAACCATGGGTCAACAACACATCGGAAGCCTAATTGTAACCAAATACGGCGCCCCAGTAGGCATAATCACCGAAAGAGACCTACTAACCAAGGTTTTAGCCAGCGGAAAAGACCCCGCCAAAGAAAACGTCGAAGACGTAATGAGTTACCCGCTTGTCAAAATCAGCGCCGCCGCCCAAATCAAAGCAGCCGCCCAAATGATGATACACCGAAAGGGCAGACTTACCGTTTTTGATGCAGGCGAACTAGTCGGAGTGATCACGGCGTCAGATTTAATTCGGAGCTTGCCCGAGGTTCCTGAAACCGCCGTGAACGTGGACGACTTCATGACGCGGCAGGTTGTCACGGCAGACGAGAAAACCCCTGTTATGGATGTTGCAAAGATTATGGGAAAAGAAAGAGTGGGCAGCGTCATAATCTCTCGCGATGGAGAACCGTTTGGCATCTTTACGGAACGAGACCTGTTGACTGAGTTTTTGGCAAAAGATAAGACATTACATTTGGAGGTTGGACATGCAGCCTCGACGCCGATAGTCACTATTCCGCAGGGTACCAGTGTTCACATTGCGGCTGCTGCTATGGCAATGAAACACATCAAACGGCTACCGGTCTCGACACTGGACAAAATCGTGGGCATAATTACAGCTCGTGACTTGGTTGAGGCATACGCAAAGTAACCAACGGTACAACAATATTGGCTGCATAAGGGGTCGAAAACATCGAGAGACTGCAAAAGGAAAAGGGATAGGTTAGGCTATTTTCGGCTTTTAAGAGTGCTGCAAGCCAGAAGGTGAATCCGCATTTAATCCAGCTTTTCGAAGGCTTCCAAAATCAGTTTCTTCAAGTTGTCTAACCCAACAGTTTTAGTTTCCAAAACTTCAAGACCCAACTGTAATTCTTCGATTTCAGCCTTACCTTTTTCTGCGTCACCCAAAGTGTCCAAAAGCACAATCCCTCTAATTCCGCTGAAAAAACCCTTCAACGCATCCTCAGCCATACCTTCCTGTTTGAGTTTCTCTTGGGCATCACGAAAAAACTCAATCATACCGGGGTCCATGAACATGAATTCGTGGTTTGGGTCTGCCTGCTCAATTTTGCTCTTCCCGCCAAGAAGGCAGTCGATGCAGTTTAAAGCATCAATTTTGACCAAGCCGTATTCTTGGGCGAGTTTTTTCATCTCGCCGTTTAAGCCAAGGCACAGGTCGCCATATACCAAAATCGGTTTATTAGCATAACGCGGCAAAGTGCGTTCAATCATCAGGCGCAGATTTTTCTCTAACAACTCAAAATCTACATGGAACGCTTTTGAAACAAACACAACATCCGCTTCGACCTCATGTTGCGCTCTGAGCTGCTGGATTTCTTTTTTGAGAACACTGCACGCAAGAATACATTTTTTGTGGCGGGGTTCGGGCATGAAATCAAGTCACCATTAATTGTGTTTAGGGGCTAATTTGTTTTTTGAAAAAGCTAACAAAAAAGATTGGGCACGAAGTGTTTAAAAAAGAAGAAGAGGGTTAGGGACGGTATTCTTTGATTGGGGTGGCAGGCATTGTGGTGGTTTCAACTACTCCATCAATTGAGCGGATTTTCTCGCCCACAAAATGGACAGCTTCATCGTTGCTGTTAGCTTCAAACCACACGGCAAAGTCCCATTCTCCAAAAACGTTGTAGGTTGCGTTGAGCCTCACGCCTTCGCTGGGTATCTCGGAGATTTTCATGAGTGAATTGTAGAAGGCTTCAGTTTTGGTGGGATTGAGCTTGACCAGCACAAGGTAGCGCTGTTTGGGTTCTATGGTTTTCTGCATGGTGTTTTCACCGCAAAACGGTAGCTTGCTGGGGGGTTTAAAGTTGTGTGGCTACTTTATGCGACCACAAGCCAAGTAGTCGGCGGGTTTCCTTGTTGCTCAAAAGCTCTGCTTTTTCTTTTAGTTTAGGGTTTATTTTGTGTTTTTCTGGGGCAAAAAAGGGTTTGAAGGCTAGAAACGCCAAAAACGAATTAATTTTGAAGAAGTTATGCGCCTGCCACGTTTTCTCCAGAACAGACCTGCAACCATCAAACTTGCACCTACAGCAACAACGGTAACACCCAGCCAAAACGGCTCAGGTGAACGTGAATTGCCGCTTGAGGACGCAGAGTCTGAGGGTGAAGCCTGCAGCGTATGTGTCGGCTCAGGAGGGGCGGTTAACTGCGAAGATTGCGGTTGCGCTATGTCAGGTGTTGGCGTGGTTGTAGTTGTCGGGTTCGCGGTTGAAGCCTGCGATGGCGTAGCGGAGGGTGCCACAGTGAACTGAATCAGCCCTGAGGTGCCCACAAGCCCTAACTCGTCCTCAGCAAACACCATCAAAGTGTGCTCTCCCGAAGCTAAATCCGCCAGAGAACTGTTGTGAGTAAGAGTCTGGTTTGCTTGCCCGTCTAAACTGTAGCTTGCTGATGCAAGGGGCTTGTTTGCCGTGAGGTTCACGGAGAGGTCGTCGGGTTCAACGCTGTTTTGAAGCAAATTAACCGTGACAAACAAGGGAACTGTGTCAACCACAAAATTCTCAAAGCAAACAGTCTGTGACCGCCCGCTGTTGTAGTCAGCGTCGGCAGCATACAAGGTGATGTTGTGGTTGCCGTCAGGCAAATCGGGGATTGTAGTGTTGCCAGTTATGGTTATGTTTAGGCCTGAATCGATTTGGTAGCCCATCCAGATGGCAGGCTTGTTGAGGGAGAAAAACAGTGGAACGCTACTGTTTGTGTAGATTTTGTTTTCAGGGGACAGAATCGAAATTTGAGGCGGCGTTAGGTCCTCAACTTGCTTTAAAGTTACGCGCCACATGCACGCGTCAAGTCCAGTGAGAAATTGCCCATAGCTTTGCTGGGTGCCCGCCATCAAAAACTGGCTGGAGTTCGGCTGGAGAATGCAGTAAGCACGCGTGAATTGCAAATTGTCCTCGGATAAGGCGTCATAAGTTTTGCTCCACAGAACATCACCCTCTGAATCGGTTATTATTAGGCACGCGCGGTCCCCACACATCGCGTAGCCGCCCTCATTTGTCTGTACAATGGAGTACACGCCCAAGATTCCGCCGTAATCTTTTTCCCACAGCATGTTTCCTTCAGCGTCGGTTTTGACAAGCCAAGGTGAAGAAGAATTGAAACCGCTCGTCACCAAACATCCAGCTAACGCGTAGCCGCCGTCAACCGTTTGAGTCACCGACTCCACATGAGCTTCTGCTCTTGGTCCAGAGTACGTTTGGTTCCACTGCGTTTGACCGTTGGTATCAATTTTGATGAGCCCAAATGCGTTTGGGTTGTCTGTGGCTATCACGTATCCGCCGTCGTCTGCGGGGCTGATTGCTTTGGTGCCTTGCCCAGGGTAGGTGGCGTTCCACTGCATATTGCCCTCGGAGTCAGTTTTTATCACCCAAGTGCTCTGGAAGGATACGTCGGAGTTGGTGTAGCCAGCTAAAAGGTATCCATCGTCAGATGCCAAAGCAATAGTGGTTAATGCGTCGTCTCCTACTCCGCCAAAGGTCACGTTCCACAGCAAAATGCCGTCTACATCAGTCTTCACCAGATAGGCGTCTGAGCCTCCTGCGCCAAATGATTTGGTGTAGCCCGCCAACACATATCCGCCGTCGCTGGCTACAACTATATCTTCTGCCACATCATCTTGGGCGCCACCAAAGGTTTTTCGCCACTCCACAGAATCCATGTAGTAGCTGCCCATTCCGGGAAAGACGTTTAGGTGTGATGCAGTTTTTATGAGCCACACATCCAAGTCGCCTGCGCCCAAAGAAGCTGTGTAGCCTGCAAGCACAGTGCTGTTATCGCTTTTTGATTCTGCAATAGCATGAACCACGTCGTCTTTGTCCCAGCTTACCCCGAATTCGCTACTCAGGTTCAGCATGCCTTGTGATTGACTCTTGTATTCAGCTTGGGCAGGTAACGACCAACAGAGAGTCAGAATTAAAGCTACCAGTAAGACACTGGCAAACGCCTTGCCTTTTGGCATTGGAAAATTGTGCAAGATTGGTTTTTGGCTTTTCACGCGCTACACCAGTTATAACTGTAGGGGGATGGCTTTTATTTCTCTCTGAGGAACAAAGTGTTCCTCTAAAAGAACAACGGTCGTCCCTGTTGTCTTTTAAGTCGTGTTCGCCGTTACTCCGATTCATCGCGGATTTGTCTGTTGGTTACTCCTTATATTGAACCCGACTGTTTTGTTTATTTAGCACAAAATTAATCTTTGATGAAGCGCATTTGTGACGTGTTTTCCTGTAGTGAATCCACAATGAGCCGCTTATTGATAGTTTCCAACAGATTGCCTGTTAACGTTTCTAAAGAGAAGGGGCAACTCCGCGTAGAACGCAGTGTAGGCGGGTTAGCTACAGGCGTCGGCTCAGTTTACAAATCCCAAGAAAGCCTCTGGGTTGGCTGGCCTGGCTACAACGTGCAGAAAATGCAGAAAGACGAGCGCCAACAAATCGTTGAGTTGCTTGCGCAGGAGCGTTGTCACCCTGTTTTCCTTACCTCCCACGAAGTTAAACTGTACTATGGGGGTTTCTGCAACAACATCGTTTGGCCGCTGTTCCACTACTTCAACCAGTACGCGAAATATGACCCAAACTATTGGAGTAGCTATAAGAAAGTTAACCAGAAATTTTGTGATGCCATCATGGAGGTAGCCCAACCTGACGATGTGTTCTGGGTTCATGACTATCACCTTATGCTACTGCCTAACCTGATTCGGGAACGTTTGCCTCAAGCAAAAATCGGTTACTTCTTCCACATTCCCTTCCCCTCCTACGAGCTTTTCAGGATGCTCCCGTGGAGAACCGAAATCTTGGAGGGCATTTTGGGCGCGGATCTTGTTGGGTTTCACACTTACGACTATGTACGGCACTTTCTTTCGAGTGTACGGCGAATTTTGGGCTGTGAGCACACCTTAAACGAGGTGCAAATTGGTACAAGACTTGCTCGCGTGGACATTTTTCCAATGGGCATTGACTATGAACACTTTGTCAACGCCGCCTCAAGCGACAAAGTCAAAAAAGAAGCCGAACGCATCCGGCGAAAAATCGGAGATGGTCAAAAAATAATTCTCTCCTCTGACCGTCTTGACTACACCAAGGGAATTTCGCCACGCCTTGAAGCCTTCGATGCATTGCTCAGTAAGAAAGCCGAATACCGTGGCAAAGTCTCGTTTGTTCTGATTGCGGTGCCCTCCCGAATAAACGTTTCACAGTATCAGACTTTAAAGAAACAGATTGACGAGTTGGTGGGGCGTATAAACGGTAAATACGGAACCACTGGCTGGATACCTGTGCGTTACTTTAACCGTTTTGTGCCCTTTGAGATGCTGGTTGCCTTCTATACGCTTGCAGATGTGGCTTTGGTTACGCCGTGGCGTGACGGCATGAATCTGATGGCAAAAGAATACGTGGCAAGTAAAGTCAACGGCTCAGGTATGTTAATTCTTTCAGAGATGGCTGGTGCGGCTCAGGAGCTTGGGGAAGCCCTCATTGTTAATCCTAATAACCAAGAAGAAATTGTGATGGCAATCGAAAAAGCACTTTCCACGCCTATAGAGGAACAGAAGCGACTTAACTGCGTGATGCAGAAGCGGTTGATGCGTTATGACATCAAACGTTGGGTTCAGGATTTTTTTAATCGGCTTGACGACGCGTGGATTGCTCAAGAACGCAACTCCCAGCATTTAATAACTGCCAAAATTCGAAAGGAACTGGTTGATAGTTATAAACGAGCCAAAAAACGGTTAATCATGCTTGACTACGATGGTACGCTTGTGGCTTTTGCTGATAAACCTGAAAAAGCTGTGCCCACCCCAGAAGTTACCGACGTTTTGAAAGCCCTCTCAGCGTCTTCTTCAAACGAGGTTGTAATCATCAGTGGACGTGACCGCAACACCCTCACAAGCTGGTTTAGTTCACTTGACCTCGCGTTAATTGCGGAACATGGGGCTTGGATGCGGGAACGTTCAGGAGAAATCCGTGCGCCTCAGTTGCTATCCAACGATTGGAAAAAAGAGATTTTGCCCCTTCTGGAGCTTTGGGCCGACCGAACGCCAGGCTCCTTTATCGAAGAGAAACCCTACTCCTTAGTTTGGCATTATCGTAACACTGAGCCGCTTTTGGGATCTTTGCGTGCAAACGAAATCAAAGACGACTTAGTGTATTTGACCTCCAACCTTGGTCTGGCGGTGGTGGAGGGCAACAAAGTGGTTGAAATCAAAAACGCGTCCGTAAACAAGGGTGTAGCGGCGCAGAACTGGCTCTCCAAACTGGCGGTGGTGGAGGGCAACAAAGTGGTTGAAATCAAAAACGCGTCCGTGAATAAGGGCAGGGCAGCCGAAAATTGGCTTTCGAAAGGTGGCTGGGATTTCGTTTTGGCTATAGGCGACGACAGAACGGACGAGGACCTTTTTGAGGCGTTGCCGTCTTCAGCTTACACCATCAAAGTGGGTCTTGTTGCGAGCAAGGCGCGGTATAACTTGGTTTCCCAGCGGGATGTGCTGCCTTTACTGCGTGAATTAACCAGCCCGTGAAAATTAAAAAGAAAAGGCAGGGCGACTACATTTTTGCGTCGCAAACATTGGGGCTTTTTCTCAGCGCCTCGATAATTTTCGGCTCCACCCGTTGATGCAGCACATAAACCGAAACCGCATAGCCACTTTTACCTATCTGTCTTGAATAGTTGGCGCGTATGTTGATGTCGTTTTCAGCCAAAATCTTGTCGATGTTTGCGAAAACTCCTGGGACGTCTCGGTGGTGGATGAATAACGTGTAGACGGGTTTATCTTCGAATTCTATGCTCTCGCCTGCGTTAACCGCGTTTGCAAAGTCTCCGCCAAAAAGGTACCCTGTCACAACTTTGGCGATTTCTATAGATGTCTCGCGCTGTGCCTCCACAGTTGATGCGCCTAAATGCGCCGTGAAGACTACGTTGTCAAGTTCTCTGAGTTTGTTTTGGAATTGTGAGCCTTCACCTTTGGGTTCCTGTTCGTAAACGTCAAGGGCGGCGCCTGCAATTCTTTTTTCTTTGAGGGCATTGTAGAGGGCTTCTTGGTCTATGTTTGCGCCGCGGCTGGTGTTAATTACGTAGGCGGTTGGCTTCATCAAGCTAAGCTCGTGTTCGCCGACTATGACGTTTTTTCCGCCCGTGTGAATGGTGATGTAGTCCGCTTTGGAAAGCACTTCTTCTTTGGGGACGTATTTTATTTTTGACTCTGCATATGGGCAGAGGTCGTAGCCCAAAACTTCCATTTCAAACCCACGTTTAGCTATGTCAGCTAATCTTTGTCCGATTCTGCCGCAGCCCAAAATGCCTAAGGTCTTGTAGGAAAGTTCAGTTCCTTTGAGTTTGCTTTTTTCCCAAACTCCACTTTTCAGGGTCATGTGTGCTTGGGGAATGTTTCGAGAAACACTGAGCAGTAAGCCTATTGCGAGTTCTGCTACTGCGTTGGTGTTTCCGTAGGGTGCAGATTTGACGACGACGCCATTTTCTGAAGCTGCTTCTACGTCTATGTTGTCATAGCCAACGCCTGCGCGGCCAATGATTTTGAGTTTTCCTTTGGCTCCTGCTTGGATGACTTCGCGTGTAACTTTGGTGGCGCTTCGCACAACTAAGGCATCAAAGTTTTCGATGTCTGTGATTAAGGTTTGGGGGTCTCTTTTTTTGGTGTCGACCTCTACTCCGGCTTGTTCGAATAACTGTACGCCTTCTTTTTCTAAGCCGTCATTAAGTAGTACCTTCACTTTTGGTGGCTCCTTGAAATGCTATTAACCCACTAGGATTTAAGTAAATAATCAAAGAACCCCCAAACACACCAGCAAAAGAAGCTTTTCTCCTACTGCTTGCTTTGGGGTTTTGTAGATTTTGTTTTGCTGATGCGGGTTTTGGCGATTTCAAAAGTTGAAAGCATGTTGCAGTAGGGACAGTGCAGGCGGCGTCTGTTGCCGTACCGAAGCGATGTGAGGGTGGCTCCTGGAACCCAGTGGAAGTTGAATTGTTTGCGGCAGTGGGGGCAGGTAAGTCTTGAGGTGTAATGCGGTCCGTATCGGGGTAATAGTATGAAAAACACTGCGAAGCCTACAATAACTATGGGAACAACCGCAGCAAGCAGCAAGTCAATCATGTAAACCAATCATCCAAGGGAAAAGTTTCCTTATTAACGTTCCCTGCACTCGCGGGGTCTTTTGATGCTTGGTTGCATAGGCGCTGGTTTGTGGATTTGTGTATGTTGCAAAAGGTTTATAGTGAAACTACCCCCTATTGAACATGCAATCGAGGGGACATCCAAGTGTCCTGTTGCTGCAGCAGGTTCTCTGGGGCTGAGGCATGAAAACTCTAAAACTTTCAAATATAATCGTCGTAATTGTATTGCTGGTTATGTTGGATGTAGCGTTTTTCGCTGGGTACGCACAGGGGCTTTCGCCTCAATCCAATGTTTCTGACCTCTCCGTCTCCTATGGTGACTTATCTCACTATGAATGGCCACAATTTACTGGTGATGACGCCTTTACCCATTACTCGGATGGTCCTGCTCCTGAAGCTCCCGACATAATGTGGACTGCTAACATAACTGGCATACAGCCCTACATTTCGGCTTTCAACAACAAAATCTACGTCTGCACTCACACCACCGTGTATGCTTTAGACGCCTCGTCAGGTGCTCTTGTCTGGAATTTTAACCTGTCCACTCCCTTAGAATGGCCTGCAGTCTACAAAATCGATGGACACCACATGGTCATAGGTAACACCTGTCTTGACCCCGATACAGGCGAAGTCCTGTGGACAAGCTCAATTTTCAACGCAGGACCCGTACCCCTGTTTAACTATAACGTTTACAGCCCTGAAGAAAAAATGTTCTACACCTTAGCCTACTCATACGTGCAGGGGTGGAACTTCTCTAACCCAAACATCCCGCCTAGATTGGTTTGGGAGACCTACGTTTCAGGCAGCGGACAAGAAGGCTCCGGCATCCAATACGGCGACGGCAAAGTCTTCCCTGGCTCCTTCCAGTCCCACCAGATGGCGTTGGATGCCAAAAACGGTTCAGTGCTGTGGGACACCAACACGAAGGCATCCATGATTTTCTCAGGAACCTACTACGACGGCAAATTCTTCCGCGGAGGCGCCCACGACAACACTTTCTACGCGTTTGACGCTGAAACAGGCGACATAATCTGGACCTACAGCGCGGACACCGAAGACGGCTACTTCTGTACGGGTGTTGCAGCAGCCTACGGCATGGTTTACGAGCCTAACCGTGACGGCAACATTTACGCGTTTGATGCAAACACTGGTATCTTAGTCTGGACGTATTCTGGTCCCGGGCCGATGATGTTTCCAGGTAACCCTACCATCGCCGACGGAAAGGTCTATGTGACGACTGGTCAAGCTGCGGCTTATGGAGATGTGAATAACACTGCTTCTGAGTTTGCGTGTCTTGACGCATACACTGGGCGGGTCCTCTGGAAGTTGCCTATTGAAGGGTTTGCGCCCCGTGAATCTGTGGCCATCGCCTACGGCAATTTGTACATGATTCCTGGCAACGTAACCACCGCTGTGGACACCATCTCTGGGGCGGAGTATTCAACGGCAAACCAAGTTTGGGCCATCGGCACGCAAGCGTGGCCTATGTTTCGCCATGACTCCGCGCACTCAGCTGCGGGTCAGTCCGGGCCAACCAGCCTAACCTTACGGTGGAACTTTGCCACCAAGGGCGCTGTGGTTTCTTCGCCAAGCATAGCTGATGGAGTTGCCTACTTTGGTTCCCAAGACAAATACATTTATGCTGTGAATGCTCGGGACGGGGTGCTTTTGTGGAAGTATCTTACACATGACCGTGTTTCTTCTTCTCCCGCGGTGGTTGACGGCAAAGTCTACACTGGTGCGGATGACGGGTTCGTTTACTGCCTGAACGCCGCAACTGGCGACCGTGTTTGGGCTGCGTATGCGGGTGGTGAACAGCAGGGCAACTTTAACGCGGCAGTCCAGTTGCGCTCCTCACCAACTGTCGTTGATAACCGCGTTTACGTTGGCTCCCTTGACAACTCCACCTACTGCTTGAACGCTTCCGACGGCTCAACTGTCTGGCAGTACCAGACGCAGGGCTACATAACCTCAACCCCCGCTGTTGTTGACGGCGCCGTTTATGTTGTTGCGCAGGAGCCCCTTTCAGGAGCCCTCTACAAACTGAACGCGGCTGACGGCTCCATAATTTGGAAGCACCTTATTCCCTACGAGCCGGTGTTCATCGGCGGCACCGATATGCATGCGTCGCCAACCGTTGCCGACGGCATGGTGTTTGTTGCTTCCGACGCTTCCGCCTATTACGGCATAAACGCAGTCACAGGCGAAACTGTGTGGAGCTACAAGGACCCCGAAGCAGCAGAATTCATTGTGTGCTCCCCCATATACGTGAACGGCAGGGTCTTCATTGTGGACAAATTCTCCATCGTTTGCCTTAACGCTTCGGATGGCAACATGGTCTGGAGCAGCTTCACTGGAGACGAGTTGTATGTCTCGCCTAGCTACGCGGACAACAAGCTTTATGTGGTGACGGATGAACGCCACGTTTGGGTCTTAAACGCCACAGACGGCCAAAAGCTTGGGTTATTCACGATGGACTCTAACAGTTGGTCTGCCCCCAGCATCTACGAAGGCCGCGTCTACGTGGGCAGCAACGACTGGAACGTCTACTGCCTTGCAGACTACCCCGCGTTAAGCAGCAACCTCACCGTTACTCTAGACAAAACCGAAGTGGAAACCGGCGAGTTAGTCACGGGGTGGGGTCAGTTCACGCCTTCAATGCCAAACACCACCGTAACGGTTATGATGGTTAACCCTGACGGTGAAGTGACAAACGTGGACGTTGACACCACCGCGACTGGAAGCTTCACCTTCACCTTAACGCCCGAGGTCGTTGGCAACTGGTCGATAGCGGCAGAGTGGATTTCTGACAAAAGCTTCTACCGCTCCACAGTCAGCGAGATGGCTATGTTACTGGTGAATGCTCCTCCAACCCCCACGCCGACCGAAACCCCCACCGAAACACCTACACCAACGCTTACGCCTTCTCCTGAGCCAACTCCTACACCCTTTGAGCAGCTCAAGTTCGCTGGGGTACCCATGCTATACGTCTATTTCGCAGTCATCGTGGTCCTGATTGTTATCGTCGTTGCCTTTGGGTACCTGTACATGAAAGGCAGCCGAAAATAGCCGTCCAACGAATGCATTAGCCTTCTGCGGCGTTTCTTTCAGGGAAACGTTTTATACAACAAACAACGGACATGAACCTAAACGCCAAGTGGTTCCTCCATGAGCAAACTTCGCCTCGCCGTGTTTAACACTCAACCGCCTCACCTGTACCTTGGCGGGGTTGAACGGCGAATTTTAGAGGTGGGCAAGCGGCTTAGCAGCGAGGTGGAATTCACCGTTTACAGCGGCACCAAAGCTGGCTTCCAAGAACCAACCACCGTTAACAGCGTTACAGTTGTGCCGTGCCGCAGCACCGACCGCGTTTTTCCACTGGACAACTGGACTTTTAACCGTACCCTCGCAAAAATGTCTCAAACCATAAACGCTGCCGTTTACGAATCCCACACCGTCAGCGGCTACGGCATCCAAAATGCCCTCAAAAAACGCGGTGCCCACGCGCCTTTTATCACCACGGTCCACGGGGTTTTGGCTGACGAGTACGCTCAAGCCCAAGCCCGAGGTGCCGAATCGGCAAGGGCTAAGGCGGTAAATTACTTCATGAAGCGCCTAGCCAAAATTGAAGAGGAATCTGCCAAGAACGCAACTTTGGTTGTGACCATCAGCGAGTATTCAAAGCAGAAAATCGTGGACCTCTACGGGGTGGATCTGCAGAAAATCCGAATTGCCCCTAACGGGGTAGACCCGCAGAGGTTTCAGCCCAACCCTGAAGGTCTCTCTGCTTTCAAGGCGCGCATTAGTGCGGGTGAGCGGCAGGTGGTTTTGTTTGTGGGCAGATTGATACCCCGCAAAGGGCTCTGCTACCTCATCAAAGCCGCAAAGCATGTGGTTAACGAACGCAGCCAAACCCTGTTTGTCGTAGTTGGTGATGGACCCCTCAGAAGCCGCTTGGAAGCGGAAGTGGCTCAAGCAAACCTTTCAAGAAACTTTGCCTTTCTGGGGGATATTTCCGAAGCTGACCTGCCCGCCGCCTATGCCTGTGCGGATGTTTTTGCTTTTCCCTCAATCCAAGAGGGGCAGGGCATCGCGTTGTTGGAGGCGCAAGCGTCGGGGAAGCCTGTGGTGGCTTTCAAAGTGAGCGGTGTCTCAGAAGCTGTCATAGACAGCGAAACGGGGCTGCTTGTGGCGCCCGCAGATTCCCACGCGTTGGCGGAGGCTCTTTTGCGGTTGCTATCCGATGATGCTTTGAGACAAAAAATGGGCATCCGCGGCAGGGAACACGTGTTGGGGGCGCTGACTTGGGATGTGTGCGCACAGAAAATGCTTCAAGTTTATCGGGAAGCACAAATGACGTTTTAAGTTGCCTGTAGGTTCGTTTGTGTTGTTCTGAATTTTGTGGGTGCACCAGATGCTTTTTAAAGTAAGTCTGCCCCTGAATTTGTCACGAACTCACTGCCCCAAGGAAATGTAACTGGTGAACAGCGAAACGTTAGCTGACCTTGTCTTACTTGACGGAAAAATCTACACCCTCAACGACGCCTTAGCGTGTGCGGAAGCCGTAGCAGTCAAAGGCGACCGCATAATGAAAGTTGGCACCACTGAGGAAGTCAGCTACCTCATCGGAAAAAACACCCAAATCGTTTACCTCGACGGAAGAACCGTGCTCCCCGGCTTTATTGACACTCACATTCACGTGGCAGATTTCGGTAGGTTTCTTATGTGGATGGATTTGGCGGCAAACTCCATCAGCCAAATGCAGGTTCAGCTGGGCAAACGACTCGAAAACGCCCAGCCGGGCAAATGGGTGGTGGGCAGAGGCTGGAACGAAACCCGCTTCACCGAAAAACGTTTGCCAACCCGCCGCGACCTCGACATAATCTCCCCCGATAATCCCGTGCTGTTTTACCATCAGAGCGGGCAAATCGCATTAGTTAACAGCAAAGCCTTAGAATTGGCGGGCATAACCAAAGCAACCGAGCCCCCCTTGGGTGGATTCATTGACCGAAACGGGGCGGGAGAGCCGACGGGGATTTTACGGGAAACCGCCACGGATTTGGTTTGGAAAATGGTTCCTGAACCCAGCTTGGAGGAGCTTGTGGAAGCTGCGGCTGTGGCTTGTGAAAAAATTGTGGCGGCAGGCATCACGAGCATTCATTGGTTGGCGGAGTCCGCGATGGATGTAAAGATTCTTAAGCGGCTACTGGAGACGGAGCAGATGCTGCTGCGGGTTTACATGGTTACTCCTGCGAGTCTGCTGGGCGAATCCGAGCTGATGGATGGATTAAGGAAGGGTAACGCACGAGTTGGTGCGGTTGAGGTTACTGTGGACGGCTATTTGGCATCGCGGACGGCAGCGTTGTCTAAGCCTTACTTAGAAGGCGCTGAGGGCAGCGGTAAACTATCCTGCTCCCAAGATGAGTTGGTTGCTTCTGCGCAGAACGTTGTGGAGCGGGGTTTCCAGTTGGTTATGCATGCAATGGGTGACAAAGCCGTCGACGTAGCATTAAACGTAATCGAATCCGCCGCTGGACAAGGCAGACACCGTATTGACCCCGCCGCACTTCTAAACCCCCTGTTGATTGAGCGACTTAAGAAAGCCAAGGTGGTGGTTTCGGTGCAGCCCTTGGTTGCGGTCTCTGAGTTTTCAATTTACGACGCGGTGGACCATTTAGGGAAAGAACGGGCGCGATGGCTTTACCCGCTCAAAACCCTTTTCGGTGCAGGGGTGTGTGTCTGTGGTGGTAGCGACTGTCCCATGGAGCCTTTAAACCCCCTTTTGAACATACAGTCTGCGGTAACGCGGCGGTTTTACCCTGAAGAGCAACTAAGCGTGGATGAGGCACTGCAGATGTACACCACCAAAGCCGCGTACGCTTCAGGCGAAGAAAAAGCCAAAGGCTCAATTGAAGAGGGTAAACTGGCGGACTTCACGGTGCTGGCTCAGGACCCGCATGAAGTTCCAGTCAGCAAAATTCAAGACATACCCATAGAGATGACGGTTATCGGCGGGAAAGTGGTTTTTACCCGCTCCAACTAACCCGCAGGATTCGAAGACGCAGACGGCGCCTTGGTTTATGTGTTTTATTTAGAAAATTTTGAAAGGGAAAGTGGTTTTCTATGCGTAGATTTCTGCCCATTTTTCCACTATGCGCTTCATCTCTGGCAGGTCATATTGGTTGAGCCAGTTTTGGAAACCGCTGTTCTGCACTGCGAATTTGGCAATCTGTCTTGCGTTTTCAGAGTCATGCACCAACAGCAGCACCCCCATCAAGTCATGCCTGCTCAGGTAAGCCACCGTCTTTAGCAGGGCATCGGTTTTTTCGTCAGTTAGCATTTCGCCGCTGAGCTCCACCACGACTGGTTTTTTGAGCAGTTTAATGAAGTCTCGGGTCAGCAGGTCTACCCAGTAGTTTGTCAGGTAATCCCTCGAGGACAAGGGCACATGAAAGTAGTCCACCATCGGCGCGATGGCTTCAAAGTCAATCCCAAAACGCTCCTTAGCCATGAGTGGGTCAGGGAACATTTCAACCGAGAAAGTGCCTTTGGTGCGGTCTTTGGCTTCTGCTAAAAACTCTGTGACCGTTTGAGCACGCCAGTCTATCCAGTCAAGTCCGCTTTTGCGCCAGAGTTCCATACATCGGGGGCAGATGCAGAATTCTTCGTCGGGGAAGTGGTACAGGTTCATGGTTACGCCTTCAATGCGTTCCCTGTTGAGGCTTTCCACGTAATCCAAAATTTTTGAGCGGTACTCGGGGTTAGTGGGGCAAACGTAGTCAAAAGGCAAATTGAACAGCCTGTTTTTCCGCAGCGCCGCCCCGTTCTTGGAAACCGCCGCGATGGAGGGGTCTTCACGGATGGCTTTGGCGTCGCAGAAGCATGTGGCATCGTTCTGCATGTCTTTGGCAGCTGGGAACGCTTGTCCGTCAGCCCATTTGGAGTAGTAAACGTGGAGGTCGTAGCCTTCTACTTTTTCGGGGGCATAGGTGACTAATCCAATTTTCATGTAGAGTTCGCCTGCGCGCAACAAATATATCTGTGTGGCTTAATAAGTTGTTGATTCCGATGGACACTCATAGGGCACATGTAACAATTGACCACGCTAAATGCATCTCTTGTGCAGAGCTACTTTGTGTTGGTGTCTGCCCCGTAGGCATCTTAGAGGAAGGAGAAAACGGCAAACCCGCAGTCTCCGACGAAACCGCCTGCACGCAATGCGGCATATGCGCAAACTTGTGCCCTGTTCAAGCCATCACAGTGAACAAGGAACCTAAACCCGATTCAGGTGACCCCTCTGAAGGAGTTTAATCTGGAAGCAAAAGGCACAAAAATGCTCCTAAACGAAAATGTTCTCGCTGTTCTTTCCGAGGAACCTCTCAACACCGTAAGCTCCGCCTTCTACAACGGCGGCGGCATAAAACAAGTCCGCGCAATCCTAAACGTTGAGGTTCCCAAAGGCTACGGCGACCACAACTTGCACTCGGAACCTGAGGCGTTAGTGGTTGAAACCTCCAAACGACTCGGCATCAACGGAGACTTCATCAGCATGGTCACGGCGGCGTGCGTGCACAACTTCGCTTTGGCTTCAAAACGCGCCGACGGTATAGGCGTCAGCGTAATTGCAACGGCGGCTGATGATGCGGGAAACACCTGCAACTTTGCCGAGTCTGCGGGAGAAGAGATGAACATACAGGTTATCGGTGGAACCATAAACATAATCGTACTTATCGACGGCAACCCCACCGAAAGCTGCCTTGTCAGCAGCATAATCACCGCGACCGAAGCCAAAAGCGCCGCTATGCTGGAGCTGGACATACGCAGTCGCTACACGGGCGACGCCGCCACTGGAACAATCACCGACGCCATTGTGGTGGCAGAAACGGGACGCGGTGAACCCATAGTTTATGGCGGACCTGCCAGCCCGTTGGGGCAGCTAGTGGGTTATTGTACCCGCAAAGCCGTTAAAGAAGCCATAACTAAAGGCGAAGAATGCAGTCCCTACAGGTCCCTGCTGGGGCGATTAGACGCACGGCATCTGCCGGTGAGAAAACTAGCTTATGAACTCTCCAAAGTCAAAAGCCTCAACGTGGACAAGCAGGATTTGGCGGTTTTGTTTTCCAAGCGGATTCGGGAAGACTCCGTGTTTGCTTCTGCTGTGTTGGCTGCGGTTAAGCTGAATGAAGATTTTGAGCGGGGACTTTTGCCTTCTCAGTTTACGGATTTAGCCGCGTTAGGCAGGAGTTTCGGGGAACTTTTATCAAAGAAAGGCTGCTCCTCGGCGCCTTTTGTGTTTTCTGATGCGGAAGTTAAAGCGGTGGCTTTGCCGCCTTTTCTAAAGTTTGCACTGCTTGAGTTGGCAAGAAATGCGCTTGCTGAGGGCGGAAACTGAAAACCTTAAATAACCTGCAAAATCAATTCGGTAGCATTAAGGACACATTGAATGGTGAAAAGTTTGAAATTTGGCACATTTCTTTATCAACCTGAACCTGCTCAAGGCGTTGAATACAACTTCTACCGTTTGAAGTCAGAGTCAGGCATTGTTGGCAAACCAAACCCCGAAATGTACACTAACATTGCATGCTTTGGCGACAACCACATGGCTGCTAAGCGTCCCGACTGGGTCTCCGTCAGCTCATGGGGGCCGTCACTGCGCACTAACAAACGCTTCAACCTCCGCTGGGATGTCGTCTGCATGACTAACCCAGAAGCCCGCGAATACAACCTGAAAATCATCGCGGAAAGCGCCAAAGTCACCCCCGGAATCAGCATCAGCAGCCAGCACTTCGCCGACCAATACTTCTGCACTTGCCCCCGATGCATCGAGCAGCAACGTAAAAGCGGTTTAAGCTGGGTTGAATGGCGCGCAAAAACCGTAACTGACTTCCTTGCGGAAGTAAAAGAAATCGTCTCCGGCAAACCCCTCTTTGTAAACCTGCTGCCTGATCCATTGCTTGGTAAACTGCGTTTCGGCTACGACTTTGACGCTTTGGCACAGTACGCTGACTACTTTGTCATTCCCATGTTCAGCAAATCCTACCCGACTCCATGGTACTGGGAAACCATCGCAAGAGGCTTCAAGAGCCAACTAAAGAAACCCTTCTTCGTGAACTTTTACGTCCGCGGACCAAACGAAACTTGGGACACTGTTGCGACAACCAAACAAATCATGACGGTTGCTACCCGTGTTGCAAGGCAGGGTGTTGACGGCATCCTTTTCCTAGCCGAGAAAGCTGAGTACATCGCAAAGTTCCAAAAAGAAGCTGCCGCTGACAAAGAAACCCGCGAGTTCCTCAAGGGTCACGGCGGCGACGAAGTCCTCGAATTGTTTGACCGCTGGGAAAAAATGCAATAAGCATAACCCCTTTTCTTTTTCTTTCATTTTCTTGCCCTGTTTTTGTTGCTTGTTGCTTCTGTGTGAATCCACATACTCCTATTAGGATTGTAAACCCAGTAGTTGTATGTGTTCCAGTATCATACTTGGAGGATTAGGCGTTAACAAAACCGTGGAAAACATGTCCCCCCATTCCCCAGTGAACTCCACTTTTAAGCTCCACGCCAAGTTAACCACCCCTAATCCCCCAAACACGTTTTAGAAAAAGTGCTGTAAGGAGAAAAATAGCATGTCTGTTCCTCTAAGTTTAAAGAAAACCGAACAAGAAATCGCCCGCGAACTCGCCCAGTCCAACATCAAAATCAACTTTAAAATCCTCAACTTCTGCCAAGAAAACCTTGACGTGCAGTATCGCCTTTTTAGTAATCAGATGCCGCTTCAAGGAACCGAAAAAGAAGCCCGAGCCATAGTGGATAAACATGTGAATGCATGGAAAGCAACATGCGCTCACCTTCCCGTTTTGTGCACCTAACGCTGAACGCGGCGCTGGACTTTCAAGAAACAAAGTTGGGTGGCTGTAGTTAGTGGTGCTTTGCTGCCCATTAAACTGTTTCTTTGGTTTTCTAAGAAAACGTTATATTCCCTCCATACGCTTCTATTCCCTGCAGAAGGGCACTTTCCAACATGAAAATTACCCTAGTTAATCCTCCCTACCCTCCCAGCGTCCACTCTCACCCGCCATTCATCCCCCTTGGACTTGCATACCTAAGTGCAGTTGCTGAACAAGCTGGACACGAAATTACCGTCATCGACTGCCAAGCCGAACACCTCGACTACACCGCCTTCAAAACTCGCCTCAGCAACGCACCCTCCGACGTCGTCGGCGTAACTGCCACCACCCTGCTCTACAAGTCCGCCATGCACCTCATCGACATCGCACGAGAAGTTCACCCCGACTGCGTTACCATGCTGGGTGGAAGCCACGGAACCTTCTGGGACGAAAACGCCCTTAACGAGTATCCCAGCCTAAACATCATCGTCCGACGCGAAGGCGAAACCACATTTGTCGAACTCCTTGAAAAGCTCAAAGAAAAAGCCAGCCTAAGCAAAGTTTTAGGCATAACCTACCGCAACAAGGATGGCAAAATCATCCGCACCCCCGACCGTCCCCTCATCGAAGACCTCGACGCCCTCCCCTTCCCCGCCCACCATCTTATGCCTCTGGAAAGCCTCAAGCGCATGGGCAAAATCCTCTTTCCCCTCATGACCAGCCGCGGATGCGTTTTCTGGTGCGATTTCTGCAGTACCGTCCGCATGTTTGGGCGAGGCTACCGATGGCGCAGCGCCAAAAACGTTGTTGACGAAATGCAGCTTGTTCATGACAAGTATGGCGTGGACCAAGTTACCTTCTACGATGACGCCTTCTCTGTGGACCGCAACCGCGTCCTAAAAATCTGCGAAGAACTGCACCGGCGCAAGCTGAACATGATTTGGGACTGCGGCACACGCGTGGACATGGTGGACCGGGAAATGCTTAAAACCATGAAGGATGCAGGCTGTATTGCGGTTTGGATGGGCGTTGAATCTGGCTCCGAAGCCATTTTGGGTGCTATGAACAAGAAAATCAAGCTAGACCAGACCCGTGCAGCTTGGAAAACCGCCCAAGACGTTGGCTTAATGACCATCGCAAACGTAGTGTTGGGTTTTCCGGGAGAAACCGAGCAAACCGCTAAAGAAACCATCAACTTTGTCAAGCAGCTTAACCCTGACGATGTTGGTTTCTATGTGGCTACGCCTTACCCGGGGACGCCATTGTATGACCAAGTCATCAAGAACGAGTGGCTGCGCATCACGGACTTTGACAAGTTCGACACTGCTGGACCCACGTTTGAGACGCCCTGGCTTTCGATGGAGCGGCTGGCGGAGCTTCGCTATAAAGCCTACCAGCAGTTTTATTTGCGTCCAGGCTACGTTTTGAAGATGATGCGCCGAGGCGGAACCTACGGAATTTCGGCAGTGAAAACCTCCGCAGCATACGCACTTAGGGCTATGCACATAAAACTCTCCTAACCTTCTAGGAAACTTTGGTTTTTTCTTGTTTTCTGTTTAGGTCAAGCTTTCTTGACTAACCCGTCCACGCTTTAGTCGCCTTTTGGTCAATGAACCTTTACAAAAACCCATTTATCCAAACCCGCCAGAGTTTTAGTTGGCTAAGGGAATACCTATGACAAAGTTCAACTCCGCAAAGCTACTGCTACTGGCAATCCTCCTATGCACGCTCATGTTCTCTCCAACGTTAATTTGCCTCAACGGCAGCGAAACTCCCCAACCCACCGCGTGGAACAAAACCTTCCCCAGCAAACAAGGCTCAGGAAACTGCGTTATTCAAGCAGCCGACGGCGGCTACGTGGTTGCAGGAACAAACAACAGCGAATCCTTGCTCCTCAAAACCGCCGCCACAGGCGAGCTTTTATGGAGCAGAACCTTCGGCGCAGGTACCGCCAACTGCGTAATTCAAACCAACGACGGCGGCTATCTTCTCGCGGGAAACAGCACCTCTGCAACTCTGGTGAAAACCGATGCCCAGGGCAATTTGGTCTGGAGCAACGTGTACTTGGAGCAGCAGGGGGTGCTTTGCACAAACGCGCTCATTTCAACCAGCGACGGCTGCTTTGCGTTTGTTGGTTCCCTTTCTAATAAAACTGGTTTTTTCATCAAAACTGACTCCGAGGGTAATGAGTTGTGGAGTCAAATCTACAGCATGCAAACTTTTGACATCCGCTCCCTGAAGAACCTTCAGGATGTGGTCCAGACCGATGATGGCGGCTACGCGTTAGCTGCTTCTGGTTGTATGGCTAAAACTGATTCCGCGGGGGACGTCCAATGGACCCGCGACGTAGGCGGCGACCCCGCGTTCCTGATTGCAACCCCTGACGGCGGGTACGTTTTGCCTGGAACCCAGAGCCTCTCCTATAATGACCTGCTGGTGAGGTCCAGTCTTCTGGTTAAGACTAATGCGGAAGGGGATTGGCAGTGGCGCAAAGACCTCTTTACCGGTCAACGCAACGAGTTACTTGCGGCAACCCGCACCGTTGACGGCAGCTACTTTGCTGCCGGTTCTGTACGTGAACCCCCCGAAGACTCCACTGATTATAGTGTTCCTTTTTTGCTGCTTGATAACTGCGTGGCAGGGGTTGTAAAAGTTGATGCAGACGGCAACCTAATCGGAAACCTGACTTACCCACCAAAAGCTGGTGGTAGCAATTACATTTTCTCAGTAATCCAAACAGAAGATGGCAACTGTGTTTTCACGGGTTCTTTGGGAACCGGAGAATCGGAATCAGACATCTGGCTTGTGAAAACCGAGATTCAGCCCTTTCCTGACCTTACTCCTCCCGATATCACAATTTTCTCGCCCAAGAACTTCACCTATTCAGGTAGTGCATACCTTACTTTCAAAGTCAACGAGCCCACTGCATGGATAACTTGCAGCTTGGACGGAAAACCTGCTGTGTCCATAGCTGAAAACCTCACTTTAACTGGTTTAACCAATGGCTCCCATACGATAGTAGTTTATGCTGGTGACCTGGCGGGAAACAATGGGGCCTCTGAGCCGGTTTTCTTCGCAAGCCAATCTAACGTGGACGCCCAGAATAGTACGCCCAATCCGTCAGTTTTGGATTTGCCCCCAGCAGACTTTCTTGACATTACAATCGTTTCACCCCAAAACCAGTCCACTTCAGAAACCGCAGATGTCCCCCTAACTTTTCTTCTCAACAAAACCGCCTCCTGGACGGGCTACAGCTTAGACGGACAAACCACCGTAACCATCCTCGGAAACGCCACAGTTCCCGCATTACCTAACGGCACCCACCGCCTAACCCTCTACGCCAACGCCTCCAACAGCAACGTTACCGCCTCTGAAACCGTCGAATTCGCTGTTGCTGCACCCGAAGCCCAGTTTCCCGGGAGCTCCCTGTCTTCACAACCCGACTATACAGCCTCAATTTTGGCTGCTGCCTTAATCGCGGCGGTTTTGACCATAACGGCGGGGTGTCTGCTGTTGAGGCGAAAACCTGCCCCAAAAACGAAACAACCCATTCGGTGAACAACATGACAAATAAAAAACCCCCCAAAGTCCTCGCACTGATGTTTCTTTTCTCCCTCTTGTTAGGTTTGTTTTTTGTAGGTTCTGTCCAAGCCAACTTTATGCCGATGCTGACCCCTACCCCCGCAGTAGTCATCGCGGATAACGGCGACATTTCTCCCGCGTCTTCTCCCATAACTCGAAATGGCAACGTTTACAGCTTAACAGGTGACCTTGTGGGGTACACTTTGGCTATCGAATGCGATGGCATTGTCCTTGACGGCGCAGGCTACAGCATTAGGGGCATCAACAACACTGCGGGGATTTTTATGCAAGAAGCCAACGACGTAACCCTGCAGAACCTAAACATTAGCGGCTTCACCAATGGCATCTTGGCTACTTGGCTGTATTATGGGCATTCTTCCGAGAACAGCAACACCATCATCAACTGCAGCTTCTCAAACAACACTTACGGCATCTACCTTAACGACTTCTCAACGGGCAACACGTTAACTGGAAACACTGCAACCAACAACACTTACGGTATCTGCTTGAGTTCCTGCAGTAATAACATACTTAGAAGCAACCAGATGGCTAACAACACCTACAACTTCTTTGTTTACGGCTCCTCTGGGAGTGGCAGCCTAAACGACGTCGACCAGTCCAACACGGTGGACGGTAAACCCATAATATACTGGGTAAACCAGCAGGGCAAAGAGGTCCCTGCAAACGCTGGTTACATTGCACTGGTTGGCTGCAAAGACCTCACTGTACAAGGCTTTAACCTGAAAGGTAATGGGCAAGCCATGCTTTTGGTTGAGGTTACAAACGTCACGGTCATTCACAATTCCATCGAGGGTAACGGGAACGGCATTTGGCTGTTAAACTCCCACAATAACACCATCGCCGAAAACACCTTTTCCCACAATGTGCATAATGCGCTTTACATTTCATCTTCAAACAACAACACCCTGAAACAAAACACGTTTCTAAACAATGGCCTTGAAGGAACGCAGTCATCGCAGGTTTTGGGCAGCGACGGACGCGCCGCCATTCGCCTTTCAATCTCCTCAAACAACCTCATCACCCAGAACACGTTGATAGGCAACGGTGAAGGCATTGACCTTCGAAGCTGCAGCTCCAACCTGATGTGCCAAAACAACCTTACCGCCACCAGCGGCGTAGGCATTGGCTTTTTTGAATGCTCCCTTAACAATGTAACCCAGAACCGAATCACCCAAAGCACTGATTGGGCAATCCGACTTTGGTACCATACAACCCAAAACGTCGTCAACGCCAACTACGTCGCCAACAACAGTAACGGTATCCTGCTCGATGAAGCCGAATACAACCACATCATACAAAACACCATCACAAACAACACGGGCTGGGGGATTCAGCTGAAAAGCGCCAGCGACACCTCAATGACTGCCTCAAACAACACCATAACCCACAATAACTTTGTCGGAAACCAACAAGAACACGGGTTGGATGTTTCTATACCTGGAATTTGGGTGTGGCATGGTGGCAACGTGGCAGGGGTCGGCAACTTTTGGGATGACGGCAAAGAAGGCAACTACTGGGGCGACTACCAAACCCGCTACCCCAACGTGTCCGAGGTGCCTGGGGCAGGCATCTGGGATGTCCCGTGGGAAATAAACGAAAACAACATCGACCACTGCCCCTTGACTTCTCCGTACACAGTTGGGTTGCCAATAAACTTCACCACACCCTCACCCAACCCAACGGCTACCCCAACACCAGACGTGTCCCAATCGCCAAAACCCACGGTTACCCTGCTGACCCCAGAAAACAAAACCTACCCCCAAAGCACCGTGGAGTTTTCTTTTGTTGTGGAGCAGCCTGTTCCGTGGATAGGCTACAGTTTAGATGGGCAAGCAAACGCGACGATTAACGGCAACGCCAGCCTCGTAGGCTTAACTGCGGGCGCACACAGTTTGGTGATTTACGTCCAGTCTTTAGATGGCGCCGTCGGAGGCTCTTCCGTGGTTAACTTTGCTGTTCAAGCGCCCGAAGCGGCGCAGACTGTTTTTCCTTGGGCAATCGCTGTGGGCGCGGTTTTGTTTGCAGTTGCGTTGTCGGCGGTTGGTTTGGTGTGGGTGAGTAAACGCAGAGGGACTGGCGGAGGGGCTGGTTGGTTTGTCAAGAAACTTTGACGTGCCGTTCTTTTTTCTGTACGGTTTTGGTCAAAGAACCTTTACAAAAACCCATTTAACTCCACATCGTTCGTTCTATGGTGAGGCTTCAGCATGAAAAAACTTGCCCCCACATTTGCCCTTCTGTCTCTCCTTCTACTTCCCTTGTTGCTTCTTGGCACCGCTGGTTTGGCGGGTGCGCGTCCTGAAGAAACAAACTTCATCCAAGCCGACGGCTCCGTCTCGGGAACAGCCAACATCCAGCGCAACGGCGATGTTTACACTTTTACGGGGAACATAACGGGCTCGTTGACCGTTGAGAGAGACAACGTTGTGGTTGATGGTGTAGGATACACGCTGGAAGGCGGAAACCGCGGTGTCGTCATCGCAGGCAGGCAGAATGTGACTGTGAAAAACGTGGTGGTGCTGCTTGAAGGCGGCTACGTAGTCGATGTGGGGGAAGCTCAAGACTGTGCCCTCATAAATAACACGTTAATTGGGACGCCTGAACCTCTTGTTATTCCAGGGTTTGAGGACATGCCTTCCACTCCCCTGCTGGGTCCCATAGCCGTTAACTTTCTGCATTCCCAAAACATATCTGTGGTAAACAACACGATGGTGAACTTTTTCTACGCCCTCTCACTTGAATGGTCGTATGGCAACACCATCGTCGGCAACAACTTGGTTGATGGTGTTTTAGGCATAACCATTCAGAACTCGACGGGCTGCGTTTTCAGGGACAACCACCTGAGCAATTGCACCTTCTCGACCTACACCTATCCCCTGTACCAGTACAATAACGATTTAGATTCGTCAAACACCGTGGACGGCAAACCGATTATCTACTGGCTTAACGAAAAAGACAAAATGGTGCCCTCGGATGCGGCGTACGTTGCGCTGGTAAACTGCACAGGCATAACTGTGCAGAACTGCAATCCCACAGGCATCGCGCTGGTTTCAACCTCAAATAGCACAGTCGCCGACGTGACCATGACGGGGCGCCGCGGCGACGGCATCAAACTGCTCGACTGCACGGGCATAACCATCGTTGGCTGCAACCTTACGGACGGCGCCATAGCAATAGGCATCGAAAACTCCAGCAACAACACCATACGCGACAACGAAATCTCCACCCAGTTAACCCGCGGCATTAACCTTGGCAACGCGAGCAACAACTTAATCGTGGGCAACCTCCTATTCAACAACAGCTACGCCCTTGCACCCTCCCAAGACGCCGTCTCGACGGGCAACGTGGTCGCGTCAAACAACTTTACAAATAACGGTTTTGCAGTTACCGTACGGGGTAACATGCAACTTGTCAACAACACGTTTATGGGTAACGAGCAGGCGGTTCTGTGTTACAGCGGCTCCAACAACATCACAGGCAACACGTTCACAGGCAACGGGCGAGGCGTCATTTTGCAGTCCACCGGCAATACCCTAAGGAGCAACTCTTTCGTAGGCAATAACGAAAGCTTGCCCATTAACAGCGCAAACTTTGACAACAACGTCGACCTCACCAACACGCTAAACGGCAAGCCTATGTGCTACTGGGTCAACCAGCACAACCAAACCGTGCCCCCCGACGCAGGCTTCTTGGCGCTTGTGAACTGCTCCGGCATCACTGCACAAGGACTCACACTCAACAACCAGTCAAACGGTGTCCTGCTTGCCTTCACCTCCGACTCCAACATCACAGGCAACGTCATCGCCGGTAACACAAACGGCATCTACCTCTACGGCGCCCCAAACAACACTTTCATAGGCAACAACGTCACGGACAACGGTTACGCGGTTTACGTAAGCGGCGGATTCATTTCCTTCCTCGGATACCCACCCATAACCTACACGCCATCCTCAGGCAACCTGTTCCTCCAAAACAACTTTGTAAACAACAGCCAGACGCTCTACGATTTAGCAGGTGCCTACCAAGTTAACTCGCCCCCATCCGAGAACATCTGGGACAACGGCACCGTGGGCAACTACTGGAGCACCTACTCAGGCTCAGACGAGAACGGTGACGGCGTGGGCGACAGCGGGTTTGTGGTTTACGCCAAAAACACCGACAACCACCCCCTCATGCAAGCCGTAACGGTGGAAACGATTCCCGAATTTCCAGCGTGGGCGATTCTGCCCCTGTTTGGCGCGGTAGCTTTAAGCGTTTTGGCGTTCAAGAAACGTTCCCTGTCTAAACTTAACGGAGGCACACAGCAATGAAGAAGCCCCGAATCGCCTTCATACTCATTTTGGCTTTGTTTTCCAGCTTACTTCTGCTTCCCGCGGTAGCAAACGCCCAGACCGCTTTGCCGACCCCCATTTACATACGCAGTGATGGAACCGTCGAAGGTGCAGGCTCCATCCTTCGTGACGGCGACCTTTACACTTTCACCGCAGATGTGGCTGGCTCCTTTGTGATTGAAAAAAGTAACGTGGTCATTGACGGCGGCGGATTTACACTTCGGGCAGACGCTGACGGCTTCACAATCGAAGACCAAACAAACGTTACAATACGCGACCTTTCAGTGAATGCCGATTCTGGAACTGGCATGCTGATTAACCGCGTCTCAGGCTTCAGGGCGCAAAGCGTGATTCTTTATGGGGAGAGGGCTGGCATCCGCGCCCGTAACCTAACAGATAGCGTAATTGTGGCCTGCAGAATCGAAGCAAACGTTGAATACGCCTTGGCGCTGGCGTTCTCCCCCGACAACACCGTAGTTAATAACACCATCATAAGTCACATGATAGATGCGGTGAACTGCGGTTACTCCTCAAACGTCCTCTGTGGCGGCAACACTATAATCTATGAGCCCTCCCAGTTCCCGCTGGCCGCTGGCATCCAGTTTGATGGCTCCACCAACTGCGTCATTACCGAAAATCACATCCGCGGATTCCCCATGGCAGGCATCAACCTGCAAGGCTACTCCAACAACAACACCATATCACAAAACGACGTGATGAACTGCAGCGACGGCATCCGCCTCAGCATAGGCAGTGACCAAAACAACCTGACCAGTAACTACGTGGGAAACTGTAGCGGTGCAGGCATAAGCCTTGACTCATCGCAGGGCAACCTGTTGCGGCGCAATCAACTCAACAGTAATGGTCAGAATCTGGAGGTGAGCTCTTACACGGCGGCGGGATGGATAAACGACATAGATGACTCCAACTGGGTGGACCTAAAGCCCGTGGTTTACTGGGTCAACGAGCAGGGCAAAACGGTGCCTTCCTACGCTGGCTGCATTTTCCTTGTGAACTGCACAAACATGACGATTGAAAACCAGGCTTTCACGGGCGGAGGCGATGCGGTTTTGATGGTTTACACAACAAACTCCACAATCACTAGCAACTTTGCTTCAGAAAACTCCACCATCCGCCTCTACGAATCCTCCGAAAACTGCATCACGGCAAACGTTTTTGCAAACAACAATGTGGGTTTACGGTTGGAGGCTTCTTGCTTTAACAACCTAATCAGCGGCAACAACTTCACCGCCAACAACAACGGCATTTCGCTTTCCAGCAGCTCAAGCAACACCATAACCCAGAACAACTTTACAGACAACCAAAACGCCCTCTTCTTTGCAAGCGCCAGCAGCAACAACATTTACCTCAACAACTTCCAAAACAACACGCAGCAAGTTTACGACAATGGCATGAGTAACCCCTACGCCACCGTCACAACCGCCCTTAACAACAAACTCGCCGTCGGGGCAGTCCAAACGCTCTCCAGCGTCGTCGTGGAACCCGCCAACTTTATCGGTCCTCCACCCCTGTCCGAGAACAACTGGGACGAAGGCAAAACCGGCAACTTCTGGAGCAACTACAACGGCACCGACCAAAACGGCGACGGCATAGGCGACACTGCGTTTTACCTGTATGGAAACAACCAAGACAACCACCCCCTGATGGTGCCTTACAGTATTGGGACGACTACGCCCTCCCCAAGTTCGTCAACAACACCTTCTTCTTCGCCTTCCCCAAGCCCATCCCAGAGCCCGCAGCCTTCCCCTTCCGTCCCAGAATTTCCAGTTTTACCCCTCCTCGTGCTGTTCATCGGAGCAGTTTGCGTCTCGTTTATTGTGAAACTGAGAGGTAAAACCAGATGAAGCGTTCGTAAGCAACATAGCCGCTCCTGCGCAGTTGTATCCTTTGCCAGCTTTGCATCTGCGAATTAGAGTTGGAGTGGCTGTGCTGTTTTTTAAAAAGAAGTTTGCGCTGATTAAGCGTTAACTTGCGCGGGAATGTTTGAGGTTAAACTTCTTGGTGGGCACTTTAATCAGCCCTGCTTTTCTCAAGAAAGCCAAAACTGCCAACGCGATGACTATGATGCCGAGGGACTGTGTGATTGAGGTGACGTTTATGCCAACGGGCGACAAGCCAAGGAACAATCCAGATATGCCTGCGATGCTGAAACTTAGCGCCACAGACAGGACGGTTTTTTCTCCAAAATCCAGTTTGCGTTCTTGAAACAGGAAACTGGTGAGGCAGTATCCGGGTACGAAGGCGACGAAGGTGAATCCGAAAAAGGTTCTAATCCCTGAAAATGTGGAGTCGCTGGGGATAAAGTAGACGCATAACAACGTTAAGGCTGTGTAAACGACGACGATTCCAAACCAAGTGGCTGGCTTCACCGTTTTAGCCTGCTAAAGTTTTAAAAAAATGAAAGAGGGTGGGTTTAAAGGAACAGTTTGAAGATTGGGTGCTCTTCGTTTAGTGGCCTTGTTTCGAGGTCTGCAGCTGCGGATGCAATGTAGGTGTCGACGACTGCGACTGCGGGGAACACGTATTCAGCTTGCTCAGCTGGGCCAATCATAAGCCAGTTGGCGCCCATGGTTTGCATGATAGCGTTGGTTGCTGTGCGGCAGCCATAGCGGAATTCTTTAGCGACGTGCGCCTTGACCCATCCCATAGTGGTGACGACGTTTCCGCTGCCTAAGCCCACTGGGTGACCATACTTCTCTTTCATGATGGGTATGGTTCTGACTGCTGTGCCCATGTCTGGTGCAAACGCAGGTATAGCGGTGTCAATTAGCGGTTGAGTGATTCCGCCTTTTTCTGCCAGCGCTAATGCTTCTTCGATGACTGTCATTTTGCCTTCTAGACTGTTGTCTTTTGGGTTGTCGGCAAGCACAATGGACATTTTGATGCCGCTTTCCTTGAGGGTTTCCAACTCAGCGTCGGTCACGCCTTTATAGACTGAGTTGTAGAAGCATCTGTTCTGTAGACCCATTTCTTTTGCCATTTTGGCTGCTGCCATACGAGTCTTGGGGCTCATTGCGTCAAGCATGATTGGGAAGTCGCCGTGTTTCGCGACGAAGTCAATGTATTTGCTGAATGCTTCTTCAGTTGTCCCGACAACGTCCAAAGCAAAATTTACGCCAGTTTGGTCACTTTGGGTCTGCATTGTGTTGATGATTTTCTCGGCTTCTGCAGCGTCAAAAATTCCCTTGTTTGCGTCTTGAACCATCTTCTGACCTAGCCAGAAAATTGAGCCAATCAGGAAAGTTGGCAGTTCACCTGGTTGACCGCCCACTTTAACGTTTGCGATTTCGTACACTTTTTGTTCAGTGTTGAATCTCTTCATACTGCGTCATATCCCGGTGAAAGTTTATGCGAGTGCTTTCTTTGCGATTTCTGGGGCTTCTTCTTTGTTTTTGCCGAAGAGTGCGCCGATTGCGTCTGCATCTTCTTTCTTAACGGCTGCTCCGCCCATGATGATTTTGACGCTGAGACCTGCAGCTTTGATTGCATCCATAAGTTTTGGAAGCTGGTTCTTTGCGGGTACAGTGTTAACAGAAAGTGCGAGAAGAGTTGCGTTGTTTTCTTTTATTTTCTGAACAAACGCATCAATTGGGGCGCTTTTGCCTACATCGATTGTTTTGAATCCTGCCCGTTTGAGTGACTTGCGGACTGCTTCTTTTGCTGTGTCGTGCATGTCGGGTTCAATGTTGCCGATAACGACAGTTGCGATTGGATTGGTTGGTTCTGGAGGTTCCTTTTCCATCATAGATTTAAGCCATGACATTTCAAACACACCTGATTTAAGATTTTAAGGTTTGTTTTACTGTCGGGTTTTATATTGGAATAGATATTTAAACTTTGACATCACTACCCATTGCTTAAACGAACGGAAACGCGATGGTCTAGGAAGGCAACCGAATGTTCAAAACGCCCAGAAATTACCTATTGTTGGTTCTAGTTCTGGTTTTCTCTTTTATTTATCGTGTTGTTTTGATGTTGCGTCAAACTTTTCCGCCTGGCGCCGACATTGGGCTTCACAACAGCATTGTTTACTCAATAACGCAGTCAGGCAGCACAAACTTTCTTTACAACTCCTACCATATGGGTGGTGGTTCCTCAGTTACTTTTCCAGGCTACCACATCTTTGTTTCCTACATAGTGCTGCTCACAGGTATGCCTGACTTTGTTGCACATGCCTTAGTGGTTTCCCTTTTTTCTTCCCTGATTGTTTTGGTTGCTTTCTTGATTACCCGCAAAATCTGGAATGTACCCGCCGCATTGATTGTGGCTTTTCTGGTTGCGGTCTCCCGTTTTGACATAGAAATGCTGATGTGGGGCGGCTACCCAAACGTAGTAACTTTGATGCTTATCCCTTTGGTTTTCTTTTTGTTTTTAGAGATGGACCGCTTTTCTATGGCGCCCTTCTTGGCAATCACTTCCCTGCTTTGTGGTGCCATATTTCTTACGCATTCGCTGAGTTCAGTGATTTTTATTGCAATAACATTTGCAGCAGTGTTTTTCGGTCTACTATTGTCGCGACGAATCGGCGAAAAACGCACCAACTTCATCGCGTGGCTTATGCCGGTGTTTTTAGGTGCCTTGTTCATTGCTCCTTTCTTGATTGAAGTTGCACCCGCGTACTTGGGTGCGGACGCCGCAGCCTTCACAGGGGGCACCGCAGATATTCGGCAAGCGTTAATTTCCACAAAGATTCTGCCCTTGGAAATTGTGGTGCCACTTTTTGTGTTTGTTTCGCTTTTCTTTTTGTTCTCCAAATACTACATGGGCAAATACTTGACTATGCCCACTATTCTGCTGGTTTTGTGGTGGCTAATTCCCGCTTGCCTTACTCAAGGGTACTTGGTGGGTTTATACACTGACTACAACCGTTTCCTGTACTTTGTCCTCTTCCCCGTTATAATGATGATTGGCCTGGGGCTCTATCACAGCGCACGGTTCTTTGCCCAAGCAACCCACTGGCTAATCTCCGCAGTCAAAGAGCTCCCCCAAGTCCGACTAAGCAACAGCAAAACCCTGCGACGCCTAATGCCTAAACTTGAACGCGGCAACTTCCTGCTATTGTTCATGCTCGTTTTCCTGCTGGTCGCCTTCTTAGCCGTACCCCTGTTTGCCACCCCCTCCGAAGGCATAACCGTGCAAAGTTACTACCAACTCATGAACCAACCCAAATACGACGCCATTCAATGGTCAAAAAACAACACCCCCACAAATGCCCTCTTCCTCACCGACGCCCAATACGGCTGGTGGTTTGGAGGCTTTGCCCAACGCCCCACCATAAGCGCCGTGGAACCCCAATACCTAACAAACAGCCGAGAGGTTGAACCCGCCAAAGTCGCCAGCGCCGTTTTAGACACTGACTTCCTTGTGGATAACGGCTTAATTCAGGTCCGAGAAGACGGCGGATACATCTCCCGCCACAACCCCGTGTTCTTGGCGAAACTCAACAACTCCTACTTCCCCTACGGCTTCTTCAACTTCAACAACAATGAAATCACCCTAACCTACCGCGACGCCGACAACAAAGTTTACATAACCGACCTCTCAACAGCCCCTGTGACTGACCAGCATCTGGAAAACGGCAGCGACTACGCCACCATATCCGTGACGCACGCCACCGCCGACTTCAACTTTACTCAGCAAACCACCATTTACCAAGGCAAAAACTTTGCAAACATGAACATATCACTCGCAGCTGTCAACCCCGACGTAACCTTTGACTCCCTTCGCCTGCTTTTGCACACCAAAGGCATTTGTGTGCAAGGCCAAAACCAAAGTAGCCTCGCGTTTTTTGATACTAACATGAAGGTTGCGGGGCAACTCATCTTTACGGACGGCCAACCTGCAACAAAAATTTTCACTATGGAGAACCCTAGCAGTCTTGAAATGGTCTACAACCTTAACGGCAACAGTCAGGGAGAAGTCGGTTTATACGCGGGTGTTTACCAGTACGCCGAAAACCCCGACCCCCACCTCTCCGCCGCAGATCAGACTGCGTATTATCAGGAGATGGTTGTGAACCACACCCAAACCTACCAAGACACGCTGTCCGATGCCCCCATAGAAGCCGTTGAGTACCGCCAAGCCTTAGCCCAGCAAAACATCTCCTACGTGGCAGTTCGCGACTCTGAACAATGGCCCCGCTTCGCCAAAGACCCCGCATTTAGCCTCGTCTTTATTAACAATGAGGTTGCCATATTCCAAGTGCACACAACAACATAGTAAAGTCAAGATGGGGACCACACTGGTTGGTTGGCTTGGGCACAAAACAAAAAAACTTAGAAGTAATCTTCACAGGCGTCTTTTCGGTGCTGGTCTTCGTACTGTTCTACTTCTTTGTGGGCGCCAACGGCTTAGTCTTGGGCAACGACCCCGCCGTGCACTTAGAAACCGCCAAGTACTTCCTATCCACCGGAAGCCTGCCTCTGACCAGTATTCTTTGGCTGCCCCCATTGTATCATCTTGCGCTCTCCACTTTCATCTCCTTCACCGGCGCCGTAACCGTGGACCAACAGCTTTTCGTCATAAAAGCCATAACCGCCCTCATGGACTGGCTGCTGGTCTTCTCCGTTTACCAGTTGGCAGCCAAATTCTTCAACAAAACCACTGGCGTCATCGCCGCTTCCCTGCTACTGCTTTGTTTCCCCCTTTACGAGCTCAACAGTTGGGGCGGCTACACCAGCATCCTTAGCTTGGCGTTCATGGCGTTGCTGTTTGTGTATTTAGCGTTGCCTTTGAAGAGTACGGCAAACGCGGTTGTGGCGTTTATTTTGGCGTTCTCAGTGGTGCTGTCCCATCAGCTTGCCACCTTCATCTCCGTGTTTATCTTGGCGCCTTTCCTTGTTGTGGTGCTGGTGAAGTCCCGCGGCAACTACTCCAAAGCCCTTATCGCAGCCGTCATAGGCGGCGGAATCGCTTTTGGCATCTACTACCTGCAGCCCATATTGCCCTACCTTGGCGATTTGGTGGAAATTGTGTTTTTCCAAATCCAATCCTACGCCTTCCAAATCCCTGCTGTTAGCTTCAACTCCTTCATGACCTATTTTGGTTTCATCGTGTTTTTCGCCTTCGGCGGGCTTGTTGTGGCGTATTTTAAGCTTAAAGCTAAGCGGCTGCTGGTCTTCTACTTGCTGCTGGTGTTGGCTTTTTTGATTCCCGTGGGCTTTTCGCAGTCGTACCTTGTGGGCATTTATTTGCCGTTTCAATGGTTTGTCTATTACATGCTGCCTGCGTTGGTGGTTTTGGCGGCGGTTACCTTCACTTTCCTGATGGATACGGCATTTGCGGCTTACTTCAATAACCGCGCTGGGTGGCGTCGGCGTGCCCTCAAAATTCTCAGCGTAGCCTTGGCGGCGGCGTTGGTGGCGGTGATGGTTTTGCATTTTGGCACGGTTAGCGGCAAGCTGGAGGAGGACGTTGTGTTTTACTCTACCTCGGACATGAACGCTTATCAGGCAGGCGGGTGGATACGGGAAAACTACCCTGATACGTCGGCGCAGGTTGTTGTTTCCAAGGAGCCTGGGCATTGGTTCTGGGTTTATTCAGGGTTGAATGTGACGGCGGAAACCGACCCCATCATTGATTGGAACACCAACGCCGAATGCGTACTGGACTTATCCTACGAGTTCACAAACCCGTTGACCATGACGCGGGTTTACACTGCCAAAACCGACATCTCGGACGAAAACTTTGTGCAGTTGAACATGGTTTGGCACCGCATCACCCAAACGCCCCTGGAGAACTCTTACCTTAGTTACCGCGACCAAAACGGAACCCTCCATGAATACACGTTGGGCAGCCTCAACCGCGCCATCTCCATGGACACCGTGCATTCGCCCCGTCGCATAAGCGTGGAGTACACCGCGCAGGATTTCCTGTTGACCCAAAATTTCCTCATGGAAAATAACTCGTACCCCGTGACGGTAACGTGGGAGTTGACGGCGTTAAATGACAACCTCAACTACGTCACCTTCTACCTAAGCCAATACTTTGACCCCACCATGTCTTTCACACAAGCCAACATCGCGGGTGCCTTGGAGTGGGAGAGCCCGCTGGATAACCCCACCAAAGTGGCGCCTAACCAGTGGGCAGTCACCAGCTTCACTCGCGAAAACCTGCAGCAAAACAGTTGCATCGACTTCTATGACCCCGACAACCAAACCGCCTACGCCGTCCGCTTCCTTGACTTGCCCGACTCAGGCAACGTGGGTGCCCTGTGGAACCGCAACGTCGACGCCCTACGCTGGCAGTACACCATGTTTAAAGTGGAAGCCAACTACACCATTTCACTTAGCTACCAGACACTGGCGTTTTCGCTCACGAGTTACCCTGCAATAAAAGACCCTCACGCCATGGATTCCCTGTTCACTCAAACCGTGGAGCCTTTCGAGGTGCAATGCCGCAACTTTGCCTCCATCATCCGCGACAACTACGTCGGCTTCATAGTCTACGACACAACCCGCTTTGACCCCAAAATTTTGGGTTCGGGGTGGGTGCAGCTGGTTTACTCCAACGACAAGTATTATGTGCTCAAAATAAAATCGGACCACCCCTACGCAAACGTGCTGGAGCCTGTTGGGTAAGGAAAATCTGCGTTTGCGGCGTTTGTTGGCTGAGTTTGATGCGTGTACGTATTGGGGAACAGTAAATCATAAAAGCAGCCACACTTCAATCTTGAAAGGCACAGGACAGTCAAGCTATGCCTACCCGCGGACTATATGTTGGACGATTTCAGCCTTTCCATATAGGTCACCTCGAAGCCATTAAACGGATTTTGGACGAAGTGGAGGAACTGGTCATAGTCATCGGCAGCGCCCAGTACAGCCACACCAAAGAAAACCCCTTCACCTCAGGCGAGCGGCTTGTCATGATACGCAGCGCCTTGGAGGGTGCAAAAGTGGATTTTAGCCGCGTCTGGGTGGTTCCCGTTCCAGACGTGCACCTACACATGATGTGGGTCTCCGCCGTCGAAGGCTACACGCCCAGCTTCGAAATCGTCTACAGCAACGAGCCCCTCACTAAACGGCTGTTTATGGAGGCAGGCTACAAAATCAAAAACATCCCCTTCATAGAGCGGCAACTTTACTCTTCAACCATGGTTAGGGAAAAGATGCTGCAAGGCGAAAGCTGGGCTGCACTGGTTCCCAAAGCCGTTGCCGCTCTCGTTGCGGAAATTGACGGCGTCAACCGACTCCGCGACCTCAACCAAACCGACAAGCCCGCCGCTGCGGAAGAGCCATGAAAGTCCTTGTGGTTCTCGCGCATCCTGACCCCGGCAGTTTTAATGCGGCTATTGCGAGAACAGCCGTCAACACCCTTACGCAGTTAGGGCACACAGTGGTTTTCCATGACCTTCACGCCGAAGGCTTTAACCCCCTTATAGAAACCCAAGAAATCCCCTCCGAAGCCCACCTAGAACCAGAAATTCAGCAGCACTGCAACGAGTTAGCGTCCGCCGACGGCATCGTGGTTGTGCATCCGAATTGGTGGGGGCAACCGCCTGCAGTTCTCAAAGGCTGGATTGACCGCGTTTTCCGTGAAGAGGTGGCGTACCGTTTCGTGGAGGGCGACGGCGGTGAAGGTGTGCCTGTGGGGTTGCTGAAAGCGAAAAAGGCTGTGGTTTTTAACACTTCAAACACCGCATCCGAGCGGGAGCAGCGTGTATTTGGCGACCCGTTGGAGACTCTTTGGAAAACCTGCATTTTCGACTTGTGCGGCGTCAAAGAGTTCCACCGCCATGTGTTCAGGGTGGTTATAACCAGTACCCAAACCCAACGCAGAACGTGGCTACAAGAAGTCACAGACATAATTAAAAAAGACTTTCCGCAACAAACCACACAGCAATCAACTCAACCTGACAATTAAGTAAGCTGTCCTTTACACGAAACGTAATTGAAGATAAAGCAAAAAAAGAGCCTGAAAAAGGGGGCTATTACGGTTCGTCTTCTTGCTTTTGCGGTGCCACTGGGGGCGTTTCGCTCATTTCTTGGCTGCTTGGCGGCTGAGTTGCGGCTGGGCTGTGCATTTCGCTGGGGACTCGTGTTCTGTATTCTCTTCCCATCTGCATCGCCAATGTGTCCGTTAGCACTTTTCGAGCGGCGGGAAAAACGTCACTTTCCTCTACGTTGATGTGGTGGTTCACAACGTCGTAGAGCAAGGAGACTTTTGCCATCCAACGCTCATCCGCCGCTGCATTGTTAATGTCTTTTATTGCCATCCGCGCAAAGTTGTGTTCTTCGCGGGATTTCACGGCGTAGGCGCGGGTGCTGTTGTTCTCTTCAAGCTTGGGGTATAGCAGTGCTTCCTCGCCTTTCATGTGAATCTCCAAGGCAGTTGCGGTTTGTGAGAAAACGTCCTGCATTATGCGTCCGCTGCCCAAGATTTCTTGGAGGCTTGCTTTGATTTGGCGGTGCTCCGCTCTGAGCATGTCATATATGCTGCCTTCTGGGGGCCCTCTGCCGAAAGCCGACCTTAACTGTTCCAAAATTTCACCTCCTTAAAAGCCTGTAGGGAGTTTGGCTCGGTGAGAATGTTAATCTAACTGGCTTAACGCTTGATGTTCTTATATGGATTTGTGGTTGCAACCTGAACGACCTTGGTTTTAGTATATAAGACACTTTTGGTGTTACACTTTTTGGGCGTCTTGTCTGCCTGCAGCTGAAGGTATAAATCTCAGTTATACTTTTGTATAACTTGTGGTGAGACTTTGCTTGAAGAGGAAATGAAAGTTGGACCAAAAGGGCAAGTGGTTATCCCTCGCGCGATGCGAAAAGCCCTAAAAATCGAACCCGGCTCTAAAGTTCTAATCAAGATGGACGATGACAAGCTCATTTTGGAGAAGCCCGATTTTGATGCCGTTGCCGTGTTCGAACGCATAGCCAAGGAAATTCACTGCAATACCAAAATAGATCCTCACGCATATGAAGAAGAACTTGAAGAGAGATACAAACGTGCTCTATCTGGACGCTAACGTGTTCATCTTTGCAGCTATAAATACAGAGGAGCTTGGAGAACAGGCGAGGTCTCTCTTAAGTAGAATTCAGCGTGGGGAAGAAAAAGCGGGAACCTCGGCATTGACTTTCGATGAAGTATTTTGGGTTATAAAAAAGCATAATTCAGACCTGGCTTTTGAAGCCTGCCATGCCCTTCTAAATTTTCCGAACTTGGAAATAATTGCAGCTAACAAGGAGTTGGCGTCTTCAGCTTTGCAGCTAATCCGAGACTGCCAGCTTCGCCCAAGGGACGCCTTACATGCAGCGACAGCTATCGCGGAGAAAGCTGACTACATTGTGTCTGAAGACCCCGACTTTGATAGGATAACCCAGCTAAAACGAAAAACGTTAGACACGAACCAAAATTCACCTGGCTAATCGATAGTTCTATTTTTCAAACTCGGTTACCCTACCCGGCTTTCTTGTCTTTTGTTGCCTCTTTTGAAAGTATTTTTCGTCCATTTTTTCCTTGCGGGCTGTGGTTGGTTAAGTTGTAGACATGTTTGTTTTGGTGGTCATTAGCTTATTAGCTTATAGCGGGCGGTTCCTTTTTGGTAGGTGAGTTTCTAATGCTGTTATTGGGGCGCTGAGTGTCAGGAGGAAAAGCGCTGTTTTGTAGGCTTTTCAGGGAAGGTGTCTCCCACAACTTGCAGACTGCGAACCTATTTGGATGCTATTAGTAATTGTATGCAGAAAACCGGGGAGGGGGGGGTCGAAGCAAAAAAGCCGAAAACCAACAGTCCACGTGAACCTATTTGCCGCCTAATATTGATTCATTGCACAAACCTATAGAGGGTAGGTCGAAGCCTCAAACTGGGAAAGTGTAGAGGGGGATAGGGGTAGGTCAAAACGTAGCCTACCTACCTCCAGCAAACCCTGCCCAAAAATCCGCCAAACCCAAACCAAAAAGCCGAACCCGCCACATTCAGCAAAGCATCGCCCTCAAATCCGAAATTTGCGTTGGTGAGCATAGCAGATATTAAGGAGTGCTACGTTAGGTTTTGCGTCATAGAGTTGAAGAGTCATGGCAGAAAGACAAGCAACTTCCCTTTCACTGGTTACCTGCACCAGCTGCGGAAAACCCATCGCCCCCGGCAGCGAAGCCACAAAGTTTCCATGCCCAAACTGCGGCGAAATCCAAATCAAACGCGACGGCAAATGCCGCAAATTCGGCAGACCCTACAAATGCCCCAAATGCGGCTTCACAGGACCCTAAGAGGCAAAGTATATGGGCAGCGTAATTGTAACCTACAAAATCTTCCCCGAAGACATCGTCAAAGACTTCACCCCCCTCAAAAACGAAATCCAAACCCGCACCCCCGAATACGCAGAAATCACCGGCTACGGCGAAGAACCAATCGCCTTCGGCTTAGTTGCCTTACTGGTGCAGCTAAAATTTCCTGAAGACCAACAAGGCATCGTCGACGAGCTCGAAACCAAACTCGCCGACATCCCTGGCATAAGCCAAGTTCAAACATTAATGGTGCGCAGAAGCAGCCGATAACCTTCTGCACAACACCAGACAATATTTTTTTCCACGCTCAAACCTTTATATAGTTTACAAAACCATCATTCAAACATCAATCACACTTACAGGAGCAAATTCTAAATGAGCGATACACACGAAGTTCAACTCCGCGCAGGCGACGCCCGACAACGCGACGTCGGCAGAGGCATCGCCCGCATTGACCAAAGAACCATGCAGAAACTTAACATAAGCGCTGGCGACGTTATTGAAATCATTGCAAAAAGAACAACCAGCGCCATCGCGTGGCCCGCCTACAGCGAAGACCAAAACCGCGACATCATCCGCATCGACGGTTTCACCCGCAAAAACGCTGGCGTCGCCATCAACGAATACGTCATTGTCCGCCCAGCCAAAGTCAAAACCGCGTTAAGCATCACTTTGGCGCCGGTGGATATGCGCCTTAATGTGGATGAAGATTTCACAAATTTTGTTAAAAACCGCCTCATGGAACGCACCCTCGTGGAGGGTGACACCACGCTGGTGATGATGTTGGGGCACGCAATTCCCTTCACCGTCAGCAAAACCCGCCCCCACGGCATCGTCAAAGTCACCGCTGAATCCCGCTTAACCATCCTAAATGAGCCCGCGCCTGAAGCTAAAGGGCTTCCCCGCACCACCTATGAGGACATCGGTGGCTTGCACGACGAGATTCAACGCGTTCGCGAAATGGTAGAATTGCCGCTTCGGCATCCTGAACTGTTCCAGCGACTGGGCATTGAACCCCCAAAAGGTGTGCTGCTTCATGGTCCGCCTGGCTGTGGCAAGACGTTGCTGGCTCGTGCGGTTGCCAACGAATCTGAAGCCAACTTTTACAGCATCAACGGTCCCGAAATCATGAGTAAATTCTACGGGGAATCTGAAGCGCGGCTGCGGGAGATTTTCCAGCAGGCTCAGCAAAACGCGCCCAGCATCATATTCATTGACGAGTTGGATGCCATTGCGCCTAAGCGTGAGGAAGTCACGGGTGAAGTGGAGCGTCGTGTGGTTGCGCAGTTGCTTGCTTTGATGGATGGGCTCTCGGGCAGAGGCAACGTCATTGTCATTGGTGCCACGAACCGTCCCAGCGCGTTGGATCAGGCGTTGCGTCGTCCTGGCAGGTTTGACCGCGAAATTGAGATTGGGGTGCCTGACAAGAAGGGTCGTTATGAGGTTTTGCAGATTCACACGCGGGGTATGCCTTTGGTGCCTTGTGTTGAGGGTGCCACGGGTGAGGAGGCTTCTAAGGGTGTGGATTTGAATCGTTTAGCGGAGATGACTCATGGTTACACGGGCGCTGACTTGTCGGCTTTAAGTCGGGAAACTGCCATGAAGGCGCTGCGTCGGTATTTGCCTCAGATTAACTTGGAAGAAGAGCGGATTCCGCCCGCCGTGCTCGAAAAGATGGAGGTTCAAATGGATGACTTCATCAACGCCTACAAAGAAGTCACCCCAACCGCGATGCGCGAGGTCTACATTGAGGTTGCGACTGTGCATTGGGGCGACATCGGCGGTTTGGAAGAAGTTAAACAGCACCTGAAGGAGTCAGTTGAGTGGCCCATCAAGTCGCCTGAAATCTTTGAGCGGTTAGGCATTAAGCCGCCAAAGGGCATTTTGCTGTATGGTCCGCCTGGTTGTGGCAAGACGTTGCTGGCTCGTGCGGTTGCCACCGAGTCTGAGGCTAACTTCATATCCATCAAGGGTCCTGAAGTGTTTAGCAAATGGGTGGGTGAATCCGAGAAAGCTATCCGTGAGGTTTTCCGCAAGGCAAGGATGGCTGCTCCTGCCGTGGTTTTCTTTGATGAGATGGATTCGCTTACGCCTCAGCGGGGCGGAACCAGCGACAGTGGCGTTTCAGAACGCGTTATCAGCCAGTTGCTAACCGAGATGGATGGCATCTTGTCTTTGCAGGATATTGTGGTTGTTGCGGCGACGAACCGCCCGAACCTTATTGACCCTGCGATTTTGCGTCCTGGCAGGTTTGACCGTTTGATTTATGTGCCTGAGCCGGATGAGCAGAGCCGCCTGCAGATTCTTAAGCTCTACAGCGCGAACATGCCCTTGGCTAAAGACGTGGACTTAAACCAAGTGGCTTTGCAGGCCAAGTTCTATTCTGGCGCTGACCTTGAGAACATTTGCCGTGAAGCTGCCATGCATGCACTGCGGCGAGACGTGAATTCGCGTGAAGTGACGATGCAGGACTTCTTGGACGCCATCAAAGAGGTTGGTCCCTCGGTCTCTCCTGACATGGAGAAATGGTACAAGAGCTTCATGAAGCAGGTCCGCCAAGTACAAAAACCATCCACACCAATCGCTTAGGAGGGAAAAAATAGAGTGCCATTGCCAACCAAAACTTGGAAAACCCGCCCCGCATACTTTGTGCTGCTAGAGACGCTGCGCAAGAAGGGCGATTTACCTGAAAACGACCTTTTCAACGCGTTGCAAGACGAGTTTGACGATTTAGGCTACAAGGACTTCATAGACTTGCTGCTTAGGCTTGAGGTTGCGGGGAAAATCCGCACCACCTCACTGTCGCGTGGAAAAAAACGCGTCGAACTAGTCCAATAGCGTGTGTGAACACTTTGAAGACTGTGCGGGACGCCATCGTTATCGGTGGTGGACCAGCAGGCTCTTTTTCTGCATATGAACTCGCCAAACGCGGTTTAGATGTAGCGGTTTTCGAGGAGCACTCCACAATAGGGCTTCCGTCGCATTGCGCGGGGCACTTGAGCATCCGCAGCTTGCGAGGGTTGGGTTTGTTTCCGCTTCCTCAAGGCGTTTTGGAGAACACGTTTTCGGCGGCTAACTTTTACTCACCCAACGGCACCAAATTCAGCGTCCACCTCTCCCAGCCCGTAACTTGCGCGGTTAATCGGGCGCGGTTTGACCAGTTGTTGGCGGAGAAGGCACAGCGTGCAGGGGCAGAGTTCCACTTGGATACACGGGTTGAGTCGCTTGCCTTGCGGGACGGTTTTGTGGAAGGCGTGAGCCTCACCAAAACGCGTGAGCAGGTTTCTGCACGGTTGGTTGTGGATGCGGAGGGGGTTTCTTCGCGGTTGCTGCGTCAGGCGGGTTTGCAGGCGCTTAACGGCAAAGAACTTGCTTACGCGGTGGAAGCCGAAGTTGAAGGTGTCTGCGATGTGGAGGAGCATGCGGTTGAGGTTTACGTGGGCAAGGATTTTGCGCCAAACTTTTACGGCTGGCTCATCCCCCGACCAGACGGAACCGCAAAAGTCGGGCTCGCAACCTGCAGGGGCAACCCCAAACAATACTTTGAACGGCTACAGCGCAAGCACCCCATTGCATCAAGGCAGCTAAAAACGGCTAAAATCAAAAGCATGGCATACCACGCCATCACACTGGGCGGACCCCTCCCACGCGCCTACACCAACGGATTCTTGGCAGTCGGCGACTGCGCCTCACAAGTTAAACCCACCACAGGCGGAGGCGTAATCTTCAGCCTAACCTGCGCAAAAATCGCCGCCCAAGTTGCCCAAGAAGCCCTCCAAAAAGGCGACCCATCCGCAGAAGCCCTACAACCCTACCAGAAGCGCCTTGATGCTGCGTTGGGCTTTGATGTTTCTGTCATGAAGCGGGCAAGAAAAGCCGTTTACACTTTTTCCGACGCGAAACTTGACCGCGCTTTTGGGTTCGTGCAGCGGGTCGGCTTGGGAAAGGCACTGCGGGATATAGACGAAATCGATTTTCAAGGGCGTATGTTTTTTTCTATGCTCACAAAGCCTGCTGCTTACGCTTCGTTGGCTTATTTATTGACGTTGTCTCTGCCCCTTTGAGCGTTGTGGCTTTTGGCTTTAAGGCTTCAAAAACTCTGTCTGCTTTCTCAAAAATTTCTATCTGCTTAAGGCTCAGAGGCTGCGCTAATCTGTAGGCAAATATTTTGCCACTCCTGCCTTTCAAAACTGGCAAATTTTCAGGAAGCATATGAAATCCCGTTAGTGCTATACCGCAGAGTAGTACTCAAGTTATACTTAAGGCTTGCAAAAATCTCCTGTCACCCGTGATAGGTACCCTACCTCTGACCTACCCCTATCCCCTCTCACTTTCCCCGTTTATGCTTCGACCTACCCCTCTATAGGTACTGCATCGATTTACTATTAGGATACTAATAGGCACAAAATAGCTTCTCTTTTTCCTGTTTCGTCTGACTTCTTTGTCGTAAGGTTGCTTGGTTTTACTAACATGCATTACCTGTTGGCTGACCGTTTTTTTATAGTAATAAACTAAAACGGTTTTTTAAGTCCTGCGCGCGCTATATTATATATAACGCGCGGTAAGCCCATTTTTTTTCTGTAAATGCTTGATTAGATTGTACATGAAGTTACCTATTGATAAAAATGCAGCAATTGCTGAAAGTACGTCGTAAATCAGCTCTGTCACTTAATAGGTCCCTGTATTATTAATTATATTTACGTCTTTAAGTGTTGTCAAAAGATTGAATATAAAAAACGTTATGGTTTCCCTGATTTCCCAATGGAAATAATGAAAGTGAACACCAATAGCTATTAAACTCAGGTTTCTTGCTTTTTGAGGTAAAACGCATCGCTCTTTAACATCATGTCTTTTATTCTCACAACGGTGATGATGAACATGCCTATAAAGACACAAAAAGCCGCAACCAAATTGTCATATTAAACATATCCATAACCCAAGACGACACACATTATCAGAGTAAAGAACAACAAGACAACATACAATATGGACAAATTGTTGTACTGACTTCTTGCGTTTTTATCCCGAATGGTATCTTGAAAGTGCTTCAGAGCAAAAAAGGCTAATCCAACAAGAATGCTGGTTGCGGTTACAAGTCCATTGACAATTGTTGGGCTATATTCTGGTTTGAGGATAGGCTATGTGGCAAAAGAACCTACAATGCAACAAGAACAACCACAGTGAAGAAGACGTTACAAATTCGCCTTACTTTCCTCGTTGCATTTGCCCTTTCTTCTTCATCGTCCATAGTTTTTATTGACTGATGTTTTGTTTTAAAGGTTTTACATTGTTGCTTTACACAGTATCAAGCTTGTGGTTTTTCTTTAAAAAACACTATTTTGTCCACTCTTCTAAATCGAATTTGACTAATTTACTCTCATACCAATGGTCAACAGCATCTTTGAAGAAGCCCTTTACCTCTATTATACCTGAGTATCCCTCTTTTTTTAATTCTTGAGCAAGCTCCTTTACCTCGCGCCAGTCGAAAATGTCTTTTCCTTCTGTAAGTTCAATCGGAAAAGGAAAGTAACTCTGGCGTACAAAATGCAAAATTTTGTTGTTTGGAAGAATTAGCCCTCTTGAACTCATCGTGACTGTTTTGCTACCTGTATTTTTAGCAGATAAAATAAACATAGCTTCTAATGGTCTACCTTGGTCAACGAATCCAAAAGATAGAGTAACTTTAACTTCTCTCTTGTGTTCCTTCTTTTGGCTAATGATTGTGAATGTGGAGAGTACCGCACCGTACAAAGCGATTAGCAAAGTAGTAAGTACGTCCCATCCGCCGAAATCCACGTTAATCCCTTCCAGATGAGGCTATTTACTGCCAAGCCGTTTTAAGTTTTTTTGCATCTCTTCTGTTAATAAAAAATTTAAAGTAAAAAATCGCTATAACAAAATTGAGTGTGGTAAAATGGTTCGCATATTCATTTCTCATAGTAGTAAAGATAAATGGCTTATTGACCCGATTGTGGCTAATTTGAAACTTATTTCCGTCGCAGAAAAAGGCGTTCGGGTTTCAACAGTGGTTGAGTACATAACAGTTTACGTAAACTTTGATCCTCTCGATTCTAAAACTCTGGATGAAATGATTCAGAAAGTCACGAGTAATGCTGTATTTATAAAGGAAAATAGCGCCAAAACGAAAGCGGCTTTAGCAATGGTTCTGTTGCTTTTTTGTGGTTTCCTTTTGTTGGCGTCTGGGGGTTCAAAATAGTGGGCAATGGGGTTTTTCTCCATGGAAAAGTCTACACACCACCCACAGCTCTCACTGTTTTTGTCTGCAAATGCTTAAAGCATGCACTTTACAATTTTGTTAGCGGTTAGTGAGTTTGATTTGGTATGCGTGAGTTTGCTTACAAGCAGGTGTTGGTTTTCCGCAAAGACCTCCAGCTTAGCAAAGGTAAAGTTGCTGCTCAGGCGGGGCATGCGGCGGTTTCTGCGGCTCAGGAGGCTCATATTCATCATAGGGCGTGGTGGGATGCGTGGATGTTTGAGGGGCAACGCAAAATCGCCGTCAAAGTCCCCACCGAAAAGGAACTGCACGAGCTGGAGGAAGCCGCCGAAGACCTCGGTTTGCCCCACGCGCTCATCGTGGATGCGGGGTTGACAGAGATTCCTGAGGGCACGGTGACTTGTCTGGGGATTGGTCCCGCCCCCGCCGACAGGATGGACCGCTTGACAGGAAAACTCCAGTTGTTGTAGAGGGGTTAATTTGGGGGTTCCTGAGCTTGAACGCCAAATGGGCATCAGCGCCTACCTCACCACGACAGCGGGGTTTGGTGGAGCAATCAGGGGAACAGTGGAGGATTTTGTGGTCGAAGAAACCCTCGTCGACGGCTCCACCGCAACCACAACCCAAACCGCAGCGACAAAACCTGCACTGGGAGCAACCGCGGAACGCCGAACCTACCTGCTTTGCGTGCTGGTCAAACGTAACTGGGACACTTTTATCGCCCTCAAAAACATCGCCCGCGAACTCGGCGTCGAACCCGCAAAAATCCAAATCGCAGGCATCAAAGACGCCAAAGCCGTCACCGCGCAGTACATAACCCTCAAAGGCGTCACCGCCCAGCAAGCCGCAGATGTCCAAGTCAAAGACATGCAGCTTCGCCCCTTAGGTTACTTTCGCGAGGCACTCTGCCCGTTTTACCTGTTGGGCAACAACTTTAAAATCGCCATCTCAAACATCCAAGCCGACGAGGCGGAGGTGGAGCAGCAAACCGCACAGGTCGCGGAGCAAGTTGCCGCGGCGGGGGGTATCCCAAACTTTTTTGGGCACCAACGCTTCGGAACCACCCGCGTCATCACCCACCTGGTCGGCAAAGCCATGGTTAACGGCGACTTCGCGGGGGCGGCTATGGTTTTTCTGGGCAACCCCAGCCCAAACGAGCACCCCCAATCCCAGAAAGCCCGCGCAGAACTCCAAGAAAGCGGAGACTTCAAACAGGCACTCGCAGAGTTCCCCGTACAACTGCGGTTTGAACGCGTCATGCTAAGACACCTCGCCGAAGACCCCGCGGATTTTGCGGGCGCCTTCCGACGGCTCCCCCTCAAACTGCGCACCCTGTTTGTGCAGGCATGGCAATCCTACCTGTTCAACCGCTTCCTGAGCGCGCGGCTCAACAGCGGACTCGGATTGGGCACGGCGGAGGCGGGGGACTTTGTGGTGGGTGTGGAACGCTCAGGACTCCCCCTCACACGCACAGGCAAATTTGTCGCGGAAGCAAACGTTGCGGAGGTCAATCGCCAAATTGCGGCAGGCAAACTTCGCGTCGCCCTACCCATCTTTGGTTCAAGGCAGCGGCTCTCCGAGGGCAAGACGGGGGAGATGCAGCGGCAAATTCTCCAAGAAGAAGGCGTGACCGACAGGGGCTTTTGGGTTCGCGAGCTGCCCGAAGTCAACTCCAAAGGCGAATTACGCGCGGCAGTCTGCCCCGTGTGCGGCTTCACCGCAGACAAAGCAGCCCCAGACCTTGGCGGGTTACGGTTGCCGCTGCAGTTTCGGCTGCTCCGAGGCGCCTACGCCACCGTACTCCTACGCGAACTCATAAAACCCAAAGACCTCATAGCCGCAGGATTCTAACGTGCCCAAAACGGTGGTGAGGTTTACTGGGGCTCCAGATGGAATCTAGGAGAGAAGGAGAAAACGAAACCCAACGAGCAAAGTTGGAAATCATCTCCGGAGTCCACTCAGCCCTCACCATTTCACTTCTTAAACCAAAAAGGGGGAAAAGGAGTTTATTTTCGTCTTCTCAGGACAAGAACCGCGACGGCAACGGCAACTATCACGACTGCTACGGCGACAGCTACGTAGGTTGTGGTTGGCATGCTGGCGGTGGGTTGCGGGGCTTGGCTTGGCGAAGGCGAAACAGGCGCTTGGGGTGTGGTGGTTGACGGCGCCAAGGTCGGCTCTGCGGGGTTTGGTGTGGCAGTGGCTTGAGCAACGGGGGCTGCGGCTTCTCCGACGACTATGTAGGTTGAGTCAGATGAGCTGCCGTAGGATTTGGAGCCTTCAAATTCAGCCATGATTAAGTATTCGCCTTCCACAGGCGGAGTCCAACTCATTCCATAGTTACCCCACATGTCACTGGTTACTTCGCCGATGACCTGCGTGTTGCAGTTGGGGTCAATGGCTGTCAGCTTCACCGTTACTCCTTTTGCGTCTTCGGGCATGGGGCGCTGCTGGAACAGGTACTCCATCCACGCTTCTTGGTCTTCATCAGCAATTGCGGGTGTGCCTGCTAAAGCAAAGTCTACTTCTCCGTTGGTGTTGAGCCTGCCTGACGGTGTTTGGTCTGTGACTGTGCCGGTGATCATTATTTGTTCTCCAGCTGAAATCACGTTGTCCTGCACTTCTACGGTGGTTGCGCTGGGTCCCTTGCCAAAGCAGTACATTGCGTTGTCAAACAGGTTGTAGCTTACAAGCCGTTCATCAGCAACCAATGTGCCAGTGGACCACGAAGACATCTTCCACATCAGTTCTCCAGTCTCAAGGTCTACGCACCAGATGTTGGCGTCGCGTCTAAGCGGCACTGACGGTGAGTGCTCCGAAGTGTACATGTACGCTTTGCCGTCTGCAATACATCCCAGCGAAAGGGGCGTCTTCTGATAGAAGGTTTCACCTAAGCCCTCGTCAGGCGCAGACCAAACCCAATCCACCGTTCCTGTTGGAATGTCGTAAGCGATGAGTTCGCCGCTGTAGCCATACGAGTAGAGTCTGCCGTTGTAAATGAAGTCGCTCATGCCATAGAAGTTAAACTGCGCTTCAGGTTCACTCTTCCACATCAGCTGCCCAGTGGTTAAACTGTAGCACCAGCGCTCTCTTGACAGAGGCATCTCAAAGAAGAACACGCCATCTTCAGGATCCACCAAACCCATGCTTACATCTCGGTAGCCAGGGGTGCGGATGATTTCTTGGTCATCAACAGTTTCAGGAGGCGTGAAAGTGGTTTCCCACAACAACTGCCCTTCATGGCCTTCTTCGAGGCTTAACGCCCACAAGTTGCCCTGCTCGGTGTAGGTGCTGTTCTTCTTGCCTGCATTTCCGCCGATGATGTATTGCCCTTCGCGAACGCTCATTATTGACCCTGAAACGTTGGGTACGGAAACGTTCAGCGAGAAGCCGTTGTTGCCATCAAACGTGGAGTTAAGGTCGGGGCGCCACATCCAGTAGTAGTTGCTGGTGAAAAACGGTTCATACCATATCGCTCGACTAGTGTTCCATACTGTCAACCGTTTATTGGCACCTGAACCTGCAATGTTGTAGTAGAGTATGCTGCCGTCCTTGCCGTAAACCGATGTGCCCGAAGACGAAACGTTGGCTATGCTGCAGATGTAGTTACCCGAGTATGCATCGTACATATCCCACGTTCGAGATTTGCCCGTGTCAGTAACCCAAAGGTAAGGGAAGCCTCCGTGCTGGTTGGGCGAATCGTAATTGTAGATTTGTCCAAACGCAAAGTCGCCATAGGGAATTTCTCCTGAATTATCAAAGCTTCCTGTTCCCGACGTATCCGTTACTGCACCTGTAGTGTTGCGGAACCATACCGTTTCTCCTGAGTAGAGGTCAACGCAATAGAAGCCTTCTCTTGGCGGTTGCTCAACGGTGTAGTAGATTTTTCCCTCCATGATTATGTTAGGTGCACCGTAGCTTTCGTATGAGAGTCCAGTGTAGTAGCTTATGCTGCCTGTTCGGGTGTCCATGATGCCTCCAGACCAGAATGGACGTGTCCAAAGAACGTGTGCGCTCTCAGGGGCTAAACCATAACCAAAGTTAGTGGTTGTCCCATTTGTCTGCGCGGCGCCTCCCAGCCAGTTCCCTGCAACGGTGTACCAGTTTCGGTTAGCTCCATATATGGGGCGCGTCCAGTAACCGTCAGGAAGCGGCGTCTCCTCGTAGCCTGCAACGGGGTCCTCTTGGACAGTAAATTGGACGGGGTCACTTTGACTGGCTAACGCAGTGTCGTTTACGAATTCAGGGCTGCGTATGGTGCTTGGCGTCGTATCGGGAAGCCCAGTATAGGTGTGCTCATCCATTTTGGCAACGACAGTGTATGTGCCGACTTGGGTTGGCGTGTACAATGTCCAGCTACCACCAACGGGGTCCGAGATGAATGGTCCCATGCGATCTATTTCGCCATTTGGCTTGGTGATTTCTATGTTCCATGTGAACCTGTCACCGTAAGCACCTTGAGCGGTGTAGGGGTATTCAGCTGGCCAAAAGACGATAAGCATCTCTTGATTGACACCTACATTCTCCGGAACAACTCCGACGTAGGACCAAGTTTCGATTGTCCACGGCGGGTCATGTGCCGTTGTCGCTGGTATGCTTACTGCAATGACTGGCAACGTGAGCAGCAGAATCAGCGTTACAGTGAATAGCTTTGTTGTGCCGTTTTTTTTCGATAAACTGTTTTGTTTATTTAAGAATTCCACTAAGTATTTCTCTCCTATTTGCGTGTTAGTTTATGAATTAAACTGTTTATAAAATCTAGTTAGTGGTGTATCAACCCACACTTTTTCATGATGTTAAAATCAAATTTTATAACATATTCCTTTTAGTTAATGGTTTCACTTCTTTATGTTCAGGTAAAATGTTTACCTGATACACATAATTAGCAAACCGATGTTTCGTCCAAGTTGACACGGGTAGAATCTCGCACCGTAATCGATATATGCCCTTTTCAACCGAATCTTCCCAAGCAACGCGCAAACGGCGGAGTGGCACATAATCCTCGAAGTAATCTCCCTTAGCATAATCGTCCTTCTCTTGGGTATCCTGCTAGACATTGCAATAGGTGACCCCTCCCCCAACAGCCCCTACGCTTCATACTACAAAATCCACCCCACCGTCCTAATGGGCAACTTCATCGCCGCCCTCAAACCCCACCTCAAAAACCCTAACCCCCAACGCGAAAAAATCAATGGTGTCCTCCTCGGGGTCGCTACGGTTTTAGCGTTTGCGGTGCCCACGTTTCTGGTGCTTTGGGCAATCTGGACATATCTGGGAGCAATCAACTTCTGGCTAGGCGTAATTGTCTACGCTGTGGTCGGCATCGTCCTAGTCAAGTTTGCCGTCTGCATCAAGCTGGAAACGGACTGGGCAAAAGCCGCAGCCAAAGCCATCCAAGCCAACGACCTCACCGAAGCACGCAAGTACGCACACTTTAGCCGCCGCGACAGCTCCAACCTCGGAGGTCCTCAAATTGCGTCTGCCGTCATCGAATCCATGGCAGAAAACATCATCGACTTCAAGTTTAGCCCCATCATATTCTACTCCCTATTTGGCGTCACTGGCGCCGTTGCTTTTCGTGCGATAAACACTCTTGACGGTATGGTGGGTTTCAAAGATAAAGAAAACATCAACCTTGGATGGTTTAGCGCCAACCTTGACCACGTCGTCAACTTCATCCCCTCACGCCTCACAGGCATCCTCATCATCGCCTCCGCCGCCCTGCTGAGAAAAGACCACAAAACCGCGTGGAAAATCGCCAAACGTGACCACAGCAAAACCCAAAGCCGCAACCACGGATGGCCCATGGCCGCCATGGCAGGCGCACTGCATGTGCAGTTTGAGAAGCCCGGCAAATACATCCTCGGCGACCCCACCGAACCTCTGAACGGAGACAAGATTCTGGAGGCACTGCGCATCAGGGACGTTTCAGTAGTTTTGTGCATTCTGATGTTTCTGCCTGTGCTGGTTTTGGTGAGGCTGTTTGTTTTTCCCTTCTAAGTCTGCGATTTTCCCTTGGTTTTTCTGAGCATCAGGTAGATGCCTACTGCCATGAGGGGAATCATCCAAAGCTCTCCAAACTCCGCCATCCACGCAGCATCAACGCTGACACAGTACGCCACAAAAATAATCAGATGCAAGCTCAAAAAGAAGCCCGCGGCTCCCCACAGTCGCATAGCCTTGTTCCAGCCGCCCTTCAGTGATTGTCGTGTTGCAAAAGCCGCAAAAACTACCGCTATGGTGAATGTGGTGGCGGTGTTTACGAAGGCAACCACCACCGGCAAAGACAGCAACCAGTGAAGACCCTCTAAGATGCTCATTTCAACCCATTTCGTCCAATACGTAACGTACAGCGCTACGATGTAGGTGAGGCATGCATAAACCGCCAGCTTCGTCACTGCTGCCCTGTCCAGTTGCGTGTCGGGTTTGCGCAGTTTTTGACTGAGTAGTATGAGGATAGGGGAAATCAGAACCATTTGAGTGGTTAAGGCTGTGGATAGGCAGATTCGGGACGTGAGTGGAAGGGACGAAAAGTCCATCAGATACGCTACTGAGGGGATAAGCGAAAAAAAGTACACGCCCTCCAGAATCAGTGCCCACGAGATTTTGCTGCGAACCCGCCAAGAAAGTACCCCGCAAGACCGCAAAATCTGCAGAGCCGCAACCAAAGCAAAAACAGCGCCCCCAAGACGGACTGTTAAGCCTGCAAACCCTGCGTACTCCATCAGGTACGATATGTCCCTGCTCAGTTGGTCGACATGTTGGAGCCCAGCGGCGGGACGGTAACCCTCTGGATTGACGGAGATTTCTATTATCCACGGAAAGGACTTAACTGACCAAAACAGGACGTAACCCAGAAACGCGCAAACCATAACCAACAGAAGCGCCTTTGCAACAGTTTGCCTCTTAGACATCTCTCTCCCCCGGTTGCTCCCGCAAACTCCTTGGGCATGCACAGATTATTTCTCGATGGCTTGTGCATTTAACACTTCGCCAAAAACCAGCGGTCACTTATCTTGCTTCTGCAACTGCTCAAGCATGTCCATAATCGGCAGCCTATAAGGGCATTTTGGCTCGCAACTGCCGCATTGGTTGCATCTGTCTGGCGAAACTTCAAGGGACGCTGCAAGTTTTCCAGCCCACCTCTCCAATCCGTAAACGTCAGCCAAAGCCTTAAACCTCAACTGGGCAGGGATGTCCACGTTTTGTGGGCATGGCAAGCATAAACTGCAGTCTCGGCAATAGTCGTCCAGCGTGACCGTGAAGCGTTGTTTCTCCTCAGCTGTGCGCTCCGTGAATTCGTTTCCCGCTTTGGCTGCTGCTTTTACCTCTGCTACGGATTTGACGCCCGCAATTGCAACCGCTACGTTCTGTGCCAGAACAAACCGTAACGCATTTTGTGCCATCGCATCCGCGTCAGGTCCCAGTAGTGTGTGCAGTTCGGGCTCGTCGCTGAGTAGCGAAAGTGAAGGCTGGTAGAAGCAGGTTATGAGTTTGCTGGTTTTGGCAAAAAACGGCTTCATCGTCATCACGCCGACATCGTGAGCCTTTGCAAAGGGCACAAGCTCTTCAAGTGCCTGCCGCGTGACCACGTTAAGTGGAACCAGCACAGTGTCAAACTCGCCTGTCTCAATAGCCTTCACCAACACGCGGGGTCGGTGGCTTGTGATGCCCACAAAATCCGCCAACCCTTCACGCCGCGCCAACTTGCATGTCTGCAGCGCGCCGTCTTCGCTCATGGCTTTTTGGAGTGTGCGTTCGTCGTCTATGCCGTGCAGTTGCAGGATGTCCAAGCGGTCCGTTTGCAGCCGTTGGAGGCTTTCTTTCACGTCTTGCAGCGATTCCCGTTTGGTTCGGGAACCCGTTTTGGTTGCTATGACGCATTTATCGCGTACCTCCTTGAGGGCGACGCCGATTTTTTCTTCGCTGTCCCCGTCCCACTTCGCCGTGTCGAAATACGTGATTCCCAAATCAAAAGCGGTTCGAACCACCTTCGCGGTTTCCTGGGCGTCAAGTTGGGCTATCCATGTGCCCCCAAACCCAACCTGTGAAACCTCCAACCCTGTTCTGCCCAGTCTTCTTTTCTGCAAGAATTTTGCTCCTCACAGTTTCGTGGAATAAACACCATATAAACGTGCTTGCCGACTGCTCTGCTGAGCTAACGAAAGAAAAAAGCTGGAGTTTGTGTGTTAGCTGGTTAGTTGCGCTACAAAGTCTGCTGCGCGGGCGTTGAGGTCTTCACCAGCGCCGATTTTCACCACAACAGCATTCGGCAAAGAGCCTTCAGGCGAGAGCGCTGTGACTGCGTCTTTTATCATGGCAATGTCGCTGGCTTCTTGGGGTCCTGAACCGCTTCCAAACACGCCGACTTTGGTGCCTTGGTCGGGGGTGAGGTTGTTGAGGAAGTCTTTGATGGAGCTTGTTGGTGCTCCGCCGTAGATGGGTCCCCCAGCAACAACGATGGCGTATCCTGTTGTGTCCTCCGTGGTGTTGCTTCGCACGCCAGCAAGGTCAACGGTGTAGCCGCTGGATAGCAGGTCGCTGGATACTTGGTCGGCAACGCCTTTGGCTGCGCCCGTCAAGCCGGGGTCGTAAACCACCAGTGCCCTTCCCGCGGAAGACCCAGAAGGCGTGAGAGTTTCGGACTGCGTTGCTCCTATGGCGGAGATATCCAGGAACATCACTGCGGCAAAGCCCACAAAGAAAACGATAAGTACGGCAAATATGGCTATGATTATTTTTAGGATTTTTCGCATTTGTCTCTCCTGTTTGCTCAGCAGTACCTCTGAAGTTTTCAGTATATAAAATCATCTAAATAGTAAGGAAAAATGTTTGTCGCGTTTCTTTTTTCTATACGCGATTTTAACTGGTTTGGATGTTTGGCTGTAGCGTTCTCATTTTCTGCCTCAACGCGTTAACCAGCCGCAAGTTATCCTCCGCCGACCTAACTGTTACTCGGAAGTAGGTGTTGTCTAAACCGACAAACGTGCAGCAATCCCTAATCAGCAAGCCTTCTTTGCCCAGTTGCTCTCGAAGTTCCGTGGATGTCAAGTTGGGTGCAGTGATTTTCACCAACAAAAAATTCGTTTCCGAGGGGAAAGCGTGAAGCCCGCCGATTTCCATAATTGCCTTCGCGAGAGCCGCTTTCTCTCGCACGATGGTGTTTTGGGTGTTTTCTATGAACGCTGTGTCTTGGAAGGCTGCTAGCGTGGCGTTGCCCGCCAGTCCGTTGATGCTCCAGGGCTGTCGCGTAGTTTGCAGCTTGTCGATGAGGCTTTTTGCCGCAATGGCATAGCCGAACCGTATGCCGGGCATGCCGTAGAACTTGGTGACGGAGCGAATAACAAAGAGGTTCTCGTATTGTTGGACGTAACCTGCGACGGTGGCTTCTTGCCCCTGAGGCGCAAACTCTATGTAATTCTCGTCCACGCTGACGATGATGCCTCTTGTCTGGCAATACGCCGCCAAATCCAAAATCGTGTCGCGGCTGTAGAGGGTACCTGAGGGGCTGTGGGGGTTGCAGATGTAAACGATTTTGGTGTCGTCGGTGATGGCTTTTTTGACGTTTTCGTTTTCCAGCATGAAGTTGAAGGGTAGCTGCACGAAAACTACGTCGCCGCCGACGCGCAGGACGGCTTTTTCGTATTCACTAAACGATGGTACGGGAATGACAGCTTTGAATTTGCCTTCGAAGGCTTCGGTTATCATGTAAATGAGTTCAATGGAGCCGTTGCCCACAATGACGTTTTCCGCACCCACACCATGCCCAACGTAATGGGCGATTTGCCGCTTCAAATCCACGGGGTCAGGGTCAGGATAGAACCTGATTAGGTTGGCATAGTCTTTGACTGCTTGGATGGCCTTCGGAGACGGCCCCATGAAGTTGATGGGTCCGCTGAAATCCAACACCTTCTCCAGAGGGATGTTGAATTTTCGGCTAAAGCCCCAGACGTCGCCGCCGTGGCTTACAAACCGTTTTTTGTTACATGGACTTTCCAGTTTTGTCTCCTCCATCAAACGCGCAATTTCTGGCTCCACTTTCCACTGTGCCTCGTAGTGAGCGTTGTAGAGGTTGGTGAGTTTGTAGAGCCAGTAGATGCCGCCTATGCCCAAGGTAACAATGGTGATGAGGACATATTTTTTTATCGGTATGGTTTGCGGCATAAACATCCGCTCGGGAAAAGCCTCAGCCAAGAAAGCGTCTTGATGCTTCTCATGAACCACCATGTCTCTTGAGAGCAGGTACAGCAGCACAAAGGCGGGCACGATAAGGATGATTGACGCTGCCCAAGCCGCCGCGTTTCTTTGCTTCCACGCACCCGTGGCTGCAGGGGGCTCTTTGCCTTGTTTTCGCATAAACTCTGAGATTTGTGCTTCCAGTTCGGCTTCCCGCTCGAAATGCTTGTTTCGGCTGTCCACTAAACGGTAAAACAAAGGGAAAAACGCGATGCCGAAGCTGGCTATAGCCGCCAAAAACCACATGGAGAACCATGTGACCTTTTCTTTTGCCATGGGGTTATAGGTGGCTCGCTGCATTGTTGGCTTCAACTTTCACGTCGCGGATGAAGGATAGACAGCCCGACAGACCTAATAAACCGTTGCATGCTATACTTTTGTCAGTCTTGCTCTGCCTTCAAAGAATTCGGCTTCTTTTCGCGTATGCACATGAATTTCGAAGGGCTCCTTTATTTTTGCCTTCCACAGCTGGGCATGAACCGTAGCGGGCTTTAAGTTTGTGATTACGAGAACGTCGATGTCGCTGGAGTAGCTATGCTTCTCCTCAGCAACTGAACCGAACAGGTAAATTTCTGCTTGGGCATCAAGCCTCTGGACGGTTGTTTTGATGGTTCGTAGATGTTCAGGGAGATTCCTAAAAGCTTCCTGCCTCTGCAAAGCATCTTCCACTAAAAGGTCACGGGACAATTCTCATTATCTCCGTAGCCGCTGAAGTTAATCTTTCTACTTCTTTTTTCGTGAATTCCCTCATAACATACCGTGACGTTATGTAGGCATCTTCAAGCATGCCCAACTCCAACAAGTACTTCTCCAAAACGCCCTCCACAACCTCTTTTTTATCTTCAGAAACCAACTTCACCAACGTTTCTAAAAGCTTTCGAAGACTATGCGTTCTTGGGTAATCGACGCCGTTTGCCAACATTTTTGCTTTCAAGAAAAGCTCCAAGGACTGCTCAAGACTGAACGTGGCAAGGTCAAAGAAGCCTTGGGTTGTTTGATACTTTGCGGTTTCAAAAAAATCTCCTGACCTTTTGAGCAGGCGTTGTTCCTCTTCTTTTCTGGTCAAGGTTCTGTTCTTCCTTGTTTACAGGTAACGGTTTTTTGTATATTTAAGCATAAAACGGTCTTTGATGCTTGCACAGCCAAAAAACGTCGTCCCTGTTTTTGGTGGTGGTTACGTTTTTGTCTTATCAGCCAAACTTTATATCCTGTTTTCGGGTGCTTGTATCCTAAGATGCAAACTGGTGGCACGCTGCTCTCCGTCGTAGTGCCCATGCGAAATGAGGCACCCACAGTAGGGGACATAATTTGCCGTCTTAAAGCCGTCCTTAAAGCAACCGGTTTGCAGCACGAAATAATTGTGGTTGACGATTACTCTAGCGACATGTCCGTGGAGATTGTGCTTCGACAAGGCGGCGTCCGAGTCATCAAATTAGCCCAGCACATGGGCAAAGGTTACGCCCTCAGGGCAGGCTTCGTTAAAGCCCGCGGAGACATTATTGCAACCATAGACTCCGACGGCTCCCACCTGCCCGAAGAGTTGCCCCGCCTGCTGCAGCCCATCCGCCAAGGCGCCGCAGACCTAGTCATCGGCTGCAGGTTCAACGGCAAAGCAACCTCAGCCACGCGGCGCATAAATCAGGCGGGCAATCGGCTGTTTAATCAGCTCATTAGGTTCCTCATCCATAACCCGATTTGTGATTCTCAGTCAGGCTACCGTGTCATGACCCGCCAAGTTCTGCAAAGCATGACGCTTATTTCAACTGAATACCAAATTGAATCCGAGATGCTGGTGAAAACCGCGCGCAGGCACTTCCGAATACGCGAAGTCCCCATAACCTTTGAGCAACGCACCTATGGCAGGTCAGGAGTTGACCCTTTGGTGGATGGCATAAAAATCTTGCTCTCCATTTTAGCAGCGTACTTAAGGAGCTGACCAAATGAACGCCCTGCCCAGTGTCTCGATAGTTGTGACCTGCCGCAACAACGCCCAAACAATCGGCGAATGCCTCCAAGCGCTGGTCAACCAAGACTACCCCGAAGACGCCCTTGAAATCCTCGTAGTCGACGCGTGCTCAACTGATGGCACCGCCGACATCGCGCGGCAATACACGCCCCACGTTTTCTGTGAGCCGTTGAATGCGGCGGCAGCCTACAACTACGCCCTCAGCCTCGCTCACCACGGCATTCTTGGCTTTGTGGACTCCGACGCCAAAGTCGAACCAAGCTGGCTAAAAACGCTGGTGCCCCACCTTGACGAGGCGCAAGTGGCGGGGGTCAGTGGCTCCATCGAAACCTGGAACCCCCAGAACCCTTGGGCGCGTAGCATTGGCTACGAAATCAAGAACCGCTACAGCCGCATTGGCAAATACACGGGACGCATAGCCACCATGAACCTGCTGCTTAAACGCAGTGTCATTGAGGAGGTGGGGGGCTGGGACGAAAACTTCCCCAGCCAATACGACACCGACTTTGGCTACCGCATGAGCCGTTTAGGCTACAAAATCGCCTACGAACCCAACGCTAAATGCTACCACTACAACCGCCCCACTGTGCATGCGTTCTGGCGCCAGCAGTTGCAGTACGGCAAAAACACCACCCGTTTGTACTTTAAGCATGGGCGTCTGGCGAGGGGCGACGAAATTACCGACGTAGGTATGAACCTGCAGCCTGCGTTGTATCTGGCGGTTTTTGCCTGTGCCCTTTTGGGTGTGGTTCCGCTGCTTAGACCGTTGTGGTATGTTTCGGGTGGGCTTTTGGCGGCAATCTTTGTTTACTACGTTTATTCGGCGTCAAAGCTCTCCATGAAATTCCACGATGCCACTGCCATGCGGATGGTGGTGCTTTATTATGTGCGGGTTTTCGCGTGGCTAACTGGCGCCGCAAAATTCTTATTCACTGACAGGAGGAAAAAGCGGACATGACCAAGGTGTGCTTCATCAGCCCCGAATACTGGCCCCTCACAGGTGGCACAGGCAGCTACGTCTACTACCTCTCCAACGAGCTACTCAAAAACGGCTACAAGATTTATGTAGTTACGGGCGCCAATCAAGCCCAAGACGTCCACGTTAACCCCCAGCTTGACGTGTCTTTCCTCAAGATTCCCAAAATGCCCATAGTTAAGTCATTTATGTTGGCAGGTAACAGCTACCGCAAACTGGGCAGCGTCAAAGACACCGCCAACGTGGATGTTACGCACCCGCAGTTGCCGCTAACACCAAACTTTGCCGTGCCCCCCCGATTCGGAAAATCCCTTGTCTGCACTGTGCATTCCACTTGGAAGGGCGAAGCCGAAGCGATTCGTCGTGAACCCTACAGCCGACTGAACGCGAATGAGAAGTTTTTGGTGAGTTTTAACTGGTTTTTGCGGTTCTTTGAAAACGGCATGCTTAAACGCGCCCAAAAAATCATAGCCGTTAGCCACTTCACCAAATGGGAACTCACACATTACTACAAAATCCCCGCAAACAAAATTCGCGTCATCCACAATGGGGTGGACACCAAAAAGTTCCATCCAGCAGCCGACAAACGCAAAATCAAGAAGGCCCTTGGCTTTAACCCTGACGCCCCTGCTATTGTCTCGGTTGGGCGCCTGTATGCACGCAAAGGTTTGTTCACGTTGATTGAAAGCATTCCCGCTGTGGTCAAGCGGTTCCCCAAAGCCAAATTCATCATAAGCGGCAAGGGGCAAAGTGACGAAATGAAAAAACTCCTCACACACGCCGAAAAGTTGGGCGTAAAAAACAACATGATATTCACAGGCTACACTCCTGACAAGGACTTGCCTAAGCTTTACCAAGCCGCCGACGTGTTCGCCTTCTCGACGTTTTATGAGCATCATCCGTTTGCGGTTTTGGAGGCGCTCGCGTCGGGGCTGCCGGTGGTGACTACCAATGTGGGTGGAATCCACGAAACTATCGTGGATGGCAAAAACGGCTTCATGTGTCAACCCTTTAATGCGGAACAATTCAGTAACCGCATTCTTTACCTGCTGGAGCACCCTGCGGCGGCGGGGGAAATGGGGGCTCAGGCGCGCAAAACAATCGAAGAACAACTGGACTGGCGCATAGTCGTCAAGGAGGCCATGAAGGTCTACGAGGAAGTTCTACAGGGAACCTAGCAATCGCGCTGGCAACCTTGCTATTGGGTTAGTTTGTTTGCGTCTTCAAAGTATTGAATGAATGGTGTGTAGTGTTCTTGCATGTTGTTGGATGGCGCAGATCGGTGGTATAACAGTCTCAATGCGTGGTCACCTGTTAAGTCCGAGGGAAAATAGATTTCGATTTTGGAGGGTGGGGGAAGCAAGGACCAGGAAGCTGTTCTGATAAGGCCTTGGCAGATTTCTTCGCCATTTATCTTAATAACATACACAGAACTATACAAATTGTCGCCCATCTGCGTCAACCGCTGGGACGCTTGGTCGGTGAGGATTATTTCTTGGCTTGTGGCGTTATACGATAAAACGTCTGCGTCAGAAACCACTACGCTGTTGTCTTCCAAAGAAGCCAGCCTAAATCCGCCTTCCGAAGAGGGCAGCCATGCGCCTCTAAAAACCCACAAACCCGCAAGCCCCACTAATACAACCAGCGCGATGCTAACCCAAAGCAGTTTCCTCATAATTGGTTCGCTCACGAAGCCCTATGGCTTGGTTCGTATTTAAGACTAAGCATTGGAACAGCAGCGTTTTTCAGAAAATCAGCTGATGGTTTTACTTTGCGCCGTCATGACTTTTGTTTTCTGTGCCAAATAGCAATCGCCGTGCCTAATATGACGCATGAGGCAGCAAGCGTTATGGCAAAGGTTAGGCTGTCTATTCCAAAGATGGTTGTGTTTTCTTTGGGTAAACTTATGGTGACTTGGTGTGTGCTGTGAGTGTAGTTGAAGAAAAGTTCCCAAGAGCCTTCATCGAAGGTGTGCATGTAATTGATTTGGTTGCCGTCCAGCAGCACCTTCACGTTTTTTTCTACGTCTTCATGCGGAATCAAATTTTCCGCGATTTTGCACCACACGTAACCTGATGTGCCTGCGGGACCCGTGACGGTGAAGGTTACTTCTGAGGTTGTGCGGTTTAGTATGGGTTCTGTGACGGTGCTGTTTGATTTTAATATGGTGAAGTCTTGATTTGACGCTGGGCTGTCTGCTGCAGTTTCCAATGGCGTGTCCGAATTTATTTCATCCATAAATGATGAACCGACCGCAGATGGGATGCATGAGAGGAGTAGTCCGCAAGTGATTAGGGCTACTGTGAAGGCATTTGACTTGTGTTTCATTTAAGCACACGTCCAACAAGACGTGCAACCAGAAGCACTTAACCTTTTTCCACCCTTAAGCACGTTTCGGTTGAAACGATGCGCCAATTAGGCAACTTGAACCGCTTCGCCTCGATATGCCTTGGTGACTTTTTGAAAGACCTTCACAATATCAAGTGAGCAGAAAAAAAATTTGGTGAGGTATTCATTCTGGTAAATAATCATCTGTGCCTTCACGGGCAAATCAATCCGCGGCGGCATGAACCTGCGTGCAACCTCCGAAACAGGCACGCCCTCCACGGTGATGTCGGTTTCTTTGAGTCCTGTCTGTTTGGCGGCGTAGTTGAGGTAGGTGTCTTTCCAGTTGAGCTTCATGACCTGCGTGGAGACAATGTCGGTGGCTAACGCGTCCTTGCCTGTTAACATGAGCCCCATCGGCACCGGCACGCCCTTGGTGGGTCCGTTGCCTTCTATGCCGACCCTTGCGTCCATGATGGTAAGGGCGGGTTTGAAGATGCAGTAAAGCCTGCAAAGCACCTCAGGCAAATACGGGTGCAGGTAGATGCGGCGGTTACTGGGCACACACCCAAACAGGTTCTTAAGGGCGCCGCTGTACCTCATGAACTCATGCGTCTTCATCAGGGGCAAGTCCACGACGGCGTCGGCGTCTAAAGCGGTTTTGGGAAGAAACAGATGCTTCAGTGGGCTGGTGCTGTCAGGGAACTTGACCTCAACCACCTTGTCCTCAGACAGGTTTATGACTGTTCCACCTGCCCGTTTAACGGCGTCCTCCATGCCCGTCTGCTGAAACGCCAAGCGGCAACTGTAGTTAAAGCCCTCTGATTCGCCCACGATGACTTCGGAGGCGCGGTCGCGTAACAGCCCGATGAGTTCGTAGGTTAATTCTGGGCTGGTGACAACGCCCGTGAGGTACTCGTAGTGGCTGAGGTTGGGTTTTATGAAAATCAGCTGTTTACCCCTCAAATCCGCGTCTGCTACGGCGTCCTTAAGAATTTGGCTGATGTTGTCGTTTTGGACTCGGTGGATTTTGACGGTTTTCTGTGGCATTTCAGGTGCTCCCTGTCTCGGCAGCTTTTGCCAAAACGCAGCCGGGGTCTGAAGCCAAGCAGTCGTCGTGGTAAGCGTTGGCTCGGGCTCGACAACCCCCACATATGTACTTGTATTTGCAGGATGCACAAGCGCCTTTTAGGTTGGAGCGGTCTCTAAACGCATTAAAAAGTGGGCTGTTAAGCCAAACATCAATGAATTTTTCTTTTTTAAGGTTGCCCACATTTGCGGGGAAGAACACGCAGGGATGCACATCGCCCTGTGGGGAGAGGGAACAGTAGAGCCTGCCTGCGCCGCATCCGCCGATGAAGTCCGCCAGCGGAACCGCCTTCTTAGTAACCTTCACCGTCTGCATGTGCGCCATCGACATCATCACCTCGCCCGTGCCTGAATCTCCCTGGCACTGGATACCTACACGAGCCAGCTGAGGCGTGGTGGTGAGGATGGTGGTTTTGCAGCCCTTAGACATCCTTGCAAGCAGGTACCGCATAAGCGTCTCACGTTCCTCAGCGGAGAGGTCTTGGTCAAAGTGCTCTTTTCCCCTGCCCGTTGGGACGAAGTTGAAGTTTGTGAAGCGCTCTGCCCCGATTTCCTCTGCCAAATCAATGATGGCAGGCATCTCGTCAAGGTTCTTCTTGGTTGCCGTGGTGGCTATACACACGCAAAGGTCCGCTTCTATGCAGTTTAACAACCCTGCCATGGCTTTGTCAAAGGCTCCTGGGACGCCGCGGAATTCGTCGTGAGTTTTGGCGGTGGCGCCGTCGATGCTGATGTCGACGTAGTTGACTTTGGCTTGTTTGAGTTTCTGCACGTTTTCCTTGTTGAGCAGCGTGCCGTTGCTGGCAAGCGACACGTAAAGCCCACGGTCAGCAGCGTGGCGAGCCACCTCAAAGAAGTCTTTCCGCGTTAATGGTTCGCCGCCTGAGAAAGCCAGCGCCGTGACGCCTGCATCGGCAAGCTGGTCTACCACATCCAAGGCTTCTTGGGTGGTGAGCTCTTCCTCTTGGACAGAGCCGCTTTTGCTGTAGCAGTGCTGGCAGCGCAGGTTGCATTTGTGAGTGAAGTCCCACACCACCAGAAATGGCGCGTAAATGCTCAGGGGCTTTTTGATGCCAAAATAGTTAAACGACTGCACTATGTCCAGTACGGCGCGGCGGGCGTAGGCGTCGGCGAGAAGCTTCTCCACTTTCTCCCGTTTGATGTTGAGGCTTTTTCGAAGGAACTCTATCCAGAACCCAATTATCCGCGAGTACGTTCCACTGCATTTTTTGCATTTTGCGTAGGATTTGCCCACGTAGTCATCTAAGGCGGCTTCCAAGACGGTTTTGCCGCAGGCGGGGCACTTTTTGAGCGACAACTGGAGCATCTTCTTGGTTGTAGGAAAACTGATGATGGCGTTCCAGAAGTGGTCGTGGCTAAGCAAACTCATGGCATGTCACCTAAGCGGGAGATACATCATATTAAATGGAGTACATGGGCATGTTAAAGATTTCTCTCAACATTAACCAACTGGTTGCAAAGACAAAAGCAGCGGGCTCTAAATTAGATCGGTTAACACGTTGTTGTTTGGCCATGGGTTAGGTATTTCATGCAAATAAAACTCTGCTGTTTTAATGTTCCTTATTTTTTGAACCTGTTTCTCACAGCTGAAGGCATCTCCAAAATCACGCAAGATAGTTGCCACTCTTAAGTCGTATGCGCCGCCAACAAATTTTGCACAGAAAATTGCGTTTGGTACTTGGAGCAGTTGTTTTTCAACTTCGGTCAGGGTGCCTCTGTTTTCTACCTTGATGTAGGTGTCCATTATGGCGTTGTAGCCTAACTTGAGAAGGTTCACTGAGATTGTGGAAAGGTTGATAACGTTTTTTTCTCTTAGACTCTGGTATCTTTGGATAACGTTGTTTATGGAGGTGTTGGTTTTTTCGGCGATTTCTTTGAAAGTTGTCCGCGAATTCTTCATAAGCATCCTTATGATCTGCTTGTCTGTTTCATCAAGGGGTGTGGTTGTGAATGCGGCAGGTGGTTTTTCGGGTTTTTGCATCTTTTTTTCGCGTTGGGATGGGTTGACGAGTAGGTTTTCGGGGTGCCACCTGCTTTTCCAAGGCTCATCAGAAATTAACACGTCCACTTCTTTAACGTAAGGTTTGAAGTCTATGTGTTGGATTGCTTCAGATAATTCGTTTAGTTTGTGTACAAACAGTAAGCCGTAAATGCTGTATTTGCCTAAGGCATCCCAGATTTTGACTGTGGGTTTGGCTCTTAACGTGTCTAAGACTTTGGCTTTGTCAGCTAAATCTGTAATTAGGCCTACTTCGGCTACGCATTCGTAACCTACACTGAGGGGGTTAAGATGCATCTGTTCCTGACAGATAATGCCCGCTTTCTTTAACCGTTCATACCTTCTAATAACTGCTGTCACTGAGACCCCGCATAGTTTAGCTAAATCGGTGAAGCTTGTGCGGGACTCAACTAAGAGGGCTTCTAGAATTTTGAAGTCAATCGCGTCATTTTTTTTCGTCTGCTGCCCCTCTTTATAGTTCTTGCTCAACTTTATACATTTTCAATCTCTTAATATCGCTTATGGGTTACTGTTTAATTTTTTCACCATCTTTCCGTTGCGCTCCTGAGAGTTGTTTTGATTTTGTTTTTATCAAATATTATGTGCATTAAATTTTAAACACTTATGGGTGTTAAGTTTGTGTTTTTTTCCTTAAACAGTGGGTTTTCAAATAATGTTTAAATGTATGTTGGTTGCTAGTAGTGCAGAACATATGGAGAGACGGAAAATTGAGTATAAATTTTAGACAATTTCCTAAAAAACATACCAGCGGTAAGATCGCTGGCATATCTGGACTTGCTTTTGCTTTGCTTATACTCTTCTCGCTGATTGCTGCGACGCCATCTGCTACTGCTCACACACCCACATGGGACATACCAACCTACGCCTACATTTCGGTTTCTCCCAATCCAGTGGGAGTTAACCAGCAAATGTTCGTTGTAATGTGGCTTGACAAAGTACTGCCCGGCGCAATGATAGACAACGACATTCGATTCTACGACTACAAGCTCACCATCACAAAACCTGATGGAACCACGGAAACACGACAGTTTCCAGTAGTTTCAGACACAACCTCATCGCAATTTGCACTTTTCACACCTACTGAAGTTGGAACATACACTTTCAAATTTGAATACCCCGGACAAACATTCACATGGACTGGTGACTACCAAAACGACAACTATTTACCAAGCAGTGCAGAAACAACCCTAACAGTACAACCAGACGAAGTTCAATCGGCACCAAACTATCCGCTTCCAACCACTTACTGGACCCGCCCAATTGAGGGTCAAAACACTGGTTGGGAATACATAGCCTCAAACTATCTTAAACCAAACGGAGCTGAATTCGGGAGCTTTGCAAATCGTTTACAACCCGATGGTTTAGCGCCAGACAGTGCTCACATTATGTGGACGCAACCCCTTCAAGATGGTGGAGTGGTTGGCGGCACCAATGTTGGCGTTAGCGGAGCAACATACTATACGGGGCTTTCTTATGAAGGACGATTCACATCCCCCATCATAATGCAAGGTCGACTATACTATGCTGAACCACTAAGCAACAGCGTTCTAGGCGGATTCAATGACTTAGTAGGCGGCAAATATTTCTGCGTAGACTTGCAAACAGGAGAGCAAATTTGGAGCAAGAATTTCGCTGTTAATCCCACCTTCGGTCAACTTTACGACTACGAATCACCTAACCAACACGGCGTTATTCCATACCTATGGGCAGTTAGCGGCACAACCTGGATTGCTTATGAACCATCAACAGGCGAGTGGCTATTCAATTTGACAAATGTTCCTTCAGGCACTAATGTCTACGGTCCAAACGGAGAAATAATGCGATACGTGTTCGACAACACTAATCATTGGCTGGCATGTTGGAACAACACTGCAGCATTCTATAACGGCACCTCCACAACCGTTCCTGGCCAAGTTGCCGAGGTCTCTGGAGCAGGCATCTACTACTGGCGACCCGTTGGAAAAGTAATCGACGCAAGCACAGCCTACTCTTTTAACGTAACAATACCTGCCTTGCCTGCAGGCTCATCCATCGCTGCTGTCGTAGACGATTTAGTGCTTGGCAATACTCCCACGACCGTCTCGGGACAAAGATGGGGCTCATTGGATTACACCTTCTGGGCTTTAAGTTTGAAACCTGAGACAAGAGGTCAACTATTGTGGCAGAAGGACTACAGCGCACCCGCAGGAAACCTCACTAGACAAATATATGCAGTAGACCCAACAACCCGCACTTTCCTGCTCAACGACAAAGAGACTATGCAATGGCTCGCCTACAGCATAGACGATGGACATTTGCTTTGGGGCCCAATTGGTGATACCCGCGACTTCAACTACTACGGCACTGTGGGCATGGGTAGCGCTGGTCAAGCAGGTTTTGCAGCCTACGGCAATCTTTACACAGCTGGATACGGTGGCGAACTCTTCTGCTACGACATCTCAACTGGTAGCTTGCTGTGGAAATATAACGAAACCTACAGCGGAACCGAAAACGCCTGGGGCATGTACCCGCTTTTCATAGGTGCAATTGCGGACGGCAAAGTCTACTGCTACACCGGTGAACACTCCCCCAACGCCCCCGAAAGCAAAGGATCCCTAGTACGCTGCATCAACGCAACCACAGGCGAAGAAATCTGGACCCTGATGAGCTGGGCTGCCATCGGCTCTTTCGGAGCAGAAGGCTTTCCAATCGCCGACGGCTACATGGTGTACCTTAACACCTACGACATGCAAGTCTACTGCATCGGCAAAGGACCCAGCGCAACCACTGTCACGGCTCCCCAACCAATAATTTCAGAAGGAACCAACATTCTGCTGACAGGCACCGTCATAGATCAGAGTGCAGGCGCCAAAGAACTTGTGGAAAGCGGCGAATTCAATGTAGCTGCAGCTATGTCTGACGAGAGCATGAGTGAATGGATGCAGTACCTATACATGCAAAAACCTGCCCCAACTGACCCAACCGGCGTTACTGTGAAATTAACCGCCACAGACCCCAACGGCAACTCCCAAGACATCGGCAACGCAGTCACCGACATAAACGGCAAATACGGCATAACTTGGACTCCACCAGTGGCAGGAACCTACCACGTGACCGCAACTTTCGAAAGCACGAACTCTTACTGGGGCTCACAGGACACAACATACTTTGTTGTCAGTCCCAGTGCCTCTCCACAGCCTACCTCAATAAACCCAACCGCCGCACCAACACAGACACCCCAATCCTCCCCAACCGTATCATCACCCGTTTCGCCTTCCCCCAGTGAAGCTCCACAACCCACCAGCGCAGGCACCCCAACAATGACCTACATTGCAATCGCCGCTGCATTCGTAATCATAGCCGTAGTTGCCGCCGCAGTGATTCTCCGCCGACGGAAATAGGCTTGTAAAAGCCTCCTTTCCTTTTTTCTTTAAAAAAGTAAGGCATTAATGAAAAATGCAGGGGCTGAGTGGGTTCTGGAATGATTTCCAACTTTGCTCGTTGGGTTCATTTTTTCTCTCCTAAGTTCCATCCAGCGCCCCAGCAAACCCTGTCTTTCTGCTAAATTCCACAATGTACTGCTTGATTATCCTTATGCATTAACCCCTGTTATGTGTGATGTGCTGTGAATTTAGAATTGGTGCAAAGACATTCGCGGGCCATTTTGGAAAAGCCTGCCACAGAAAGGTTTCTTCTTTTTCTACCTCGTTTATGGCGCGGATTTTATCTTTTATGCTAAAGAACTCGTTGAAATCTCTGATTGCGCTCAAGGTTAAGAAGTCGTAGGTTCCAAGGTACTTTATTGCAACAATCAAATTGGGTATTTCCAGCAGTTTTGCATGAACCTCACCAATCTTGCTCTTATTTGCTACTTTTATGAGGGTATGCATCATGGCGTTGTAGCCCAGTTTGTTTAAGTCAACTGTGATTGTGGAGAGCGTTAGCAAGTTTTTTCGGAGTTTTTTGTATCGCTGGATTACGCTTGCTGTGGAGAGGTCAAGCTTTTCCCCAATTTCGCTAAATGGCGTCCGCGAGTTCACGGAAAGGATTCTTGCGATGCTTAGGTCTTTCTCGTCAATGGGTGTGTTTTCGTGTGCCTTTTCGATAAGGCTGAAGTGTTCTTCTTGTGTAGCATGGGCTGTTAGGGGGCCAATGGATAAGTTTTCAGGGTGGTCCATATGCACTGGTTCTGTCCATATCAGTGTGTCCACTGTTTTTGTTCGGTAGTCTGCCTCTATGTCGTGAAGGATTCTTGGAAGCTGGTCTATTCTTCTTAAGGCAACAAGGAGTTTTATGTTAAATTTTCCCCAAGGTCCAATGACAGCGCCTATGCTGTAGGTGGTGTTGAGTTTTTGTATGATTTCTTTTTCGTTCTTGATTGATGCGGTGATTCCAATGTCGCAGACGCATTTGTAATCAAACGCATAGGGGTTTACTTGCATGATTTCGCCATTGATTATTCCTGCGTCCTTGAGGAGGTTGTACCGTTTTCTTACGGCGGAAACTGAAATTCCGCAGTGATTGGCGATTTCGGTGAAGCTTGTGCGTGATTCTACCAGCAAGGTTTTCAGAATTTTTGCGTCGATTTCGCTAATCTTCCCCGCTGTCATTTTTCTACCCTTATTCAGTTTAGTGTCGGATATGTATTTAAAAATTCTGAACCTTTCTTGTTGGTTCAGTGCATTTTTTTCATTTTTTCGTTCTATGTGTAGAAAATTATTTAACTGCAAAAGACAATCCATGGGCAGTTCGTAAGAGAGAGGGAAAATGAATGTATATACAAAAAAATCCAAAAACTAGGTATCTTTCCAAAAAATCAAAACTGATGGCTTTTACTTTTGCCCTGCTTATGATTCTCGCTGCCCTTGTTCCCGTTGCTTTCTGTCATGACCCGCCTTTAACCTTGACAACCTATGCGTACGTGGCTGCTTCACCTAACCCCGTTGGAGTCAATCAACAAGTATTCATCGTTATGTGGATTGACAAAGTTCCCCCTACCGCAGGAGGAATCGGTGGAGACCGCTGGACAGACTACACAGTTGAAATAACTAAACCCGATGGTACAACAGAAACCTTGGGTCCGTTTTACTCGGATTCAACCTCGTCAGCATACACCCTATACACACCTGACCAAATTGGCACATACAATTTGTTCTTCAACTATCCTGGACAAACCCTATCCCTGTACAACCCAACCAACGGCATTCCAGGCTTGCCTAGCGATTCTGTCGGCGACATCTACCTTGGCAGCAGCGCAACCGCGACCCTAACAGTGCAACAAGAACAAATTCAACCCGTCGAAGACTATCCCCTTCCAACAGGCTACTGGACACGTCCCATTGATGGAGCAAATTCCCAGTGGGCATGCATAGCCTCAAACTACCTTGGTTCTCCACAAATCTACAACGGTGCCGTCCAACCTGACGGTTCAGCGCCCAACAGCGCTCACGTAATGTGGGCTAAACCACTGCAGGATGGCGGTGTCGTTGGAGGAAGCAACACTGGCGTTTTTGGCGCAACCTACTATACGGGGCTTTCATATGAAGGAAAATTCACCAACCCCATAATCATGTACGGAAGACTCTACTACCCGCTCCCCCGCAGCAATGACCCCACTGGAAATGGCTATGCATGCGTTGATTTACGCACTGGCGAAGAGATTTTCATAAAGAATGCAACTAAACCGTGGTATGGACAACTCTACTGGTACGATTCAATGAACCAGCACGGCGTAATCTCGAACGGGTACCTGTGGACCAGTGAAGGCACAACATGGTCCGCGTATGACCCATCTAACGGCAACTGGCTTTTCAACGAAACTAATGTTCCTGCAAACGTAGCAACGTCCCCACTTGTAGGCACCTTAGGCGGGAAAATCGTGTACGGTCCAGATGGCAGCATCGACATTTATCAGCTGAACGTGGCTGGAAAATGGATGGCAATGTGGAACAACACCGCGGCGTTAGAGTTGGCTGGCGAATTAGGCACAGGCACAGGTGCATATCAGTGGAGACCCGTAGGCAAAGTCGTTGATGCAAGCAACGCGTACTCCTGGAACGTCACCATACCTGAATTGCCTCCTGGCTCAAATATCTGGTACGTTATCCCCGACGACTTAGTGCTGGGCAGCACCCAAACCTTCGGCGGTATGATGGGTACCACTGGCGCAATTTGGGCTCTAAGCCTAAAGCCTGAAACAAAAGGTCAATTGTTGTGGATGACCGATTACGTGCAGCCTGCAGGTGACCTCACGCGGTCAATGGGTCCAGTAGATACAGTCAACCGCGTATTCACCATGATGGACAAAGAAACAATGCAGTGGATAGGCTTCAATCTGGACACTGGCGCACGTCTATGGGGTCCAGTTGGAGACCCCGCAGCTTGGAACTATTATGGCTCTCCAGGCTTTAGCCCCTCTGGGCAATTAGGCTACACCGCTTATGGTCGCCTTTACACAGCGGGCTACGGCGGAGTTCTCTACTGCTACGACACCAACAACGGCAACCTTCTGTGGACGTACGGTAACGGCGGCGAAGGCAACAGCACAAACAGCGGGCTCGACACCCCATACGGCAACTACCCCTTGTTTATGGGTGCAATTGCGGACGGCAAAGTCTACTGCTACACTGGTGAGCACTCGCCTAACTCGCCTTTGTACAAAGGTGTGAAGGTACGTTGCATCGATGCATACACGGGCACAGAAAAGTGGGTCATACAAAGCTGGGGCGGTGTTGGCGCCTTTGGACAAATGAACTGGCCAGTCGCAGACGGCTACCTCATATACCTCAACAACTATGACGGGCGCATCTACTGTATCGGTAAAGGTCCAAGTGCAACAACTGTTGAAGCGCCAATGAGCGGTGCTGCAGCGGGCTCGGTGATAACCATAAGAGGCACAGTTACCGACCAGTCTTCAGGCGCAACAGGAACACCCTGCATTTCAGACGCTGACATGGGCGTATGGATGGAGTACTTGTATATGCAAAAACCAATGCCAAACACTGTTACTGGAGTCCCAGTGACTTTGACCGCGGTTGGCTCTGACGGCGCAAGATACCCAATTGGCACTGCAGTAAGCGATATGGGTGGAAGCTTTGGAATCAGTTGGACTCCACCATCGGCGGGAACGTATGAAATCATTGCGAACTTTACCGGAACTGAATCCTATGGCGGCTCATATGCGACAACTTTCGTAGCAGTTGGTTCAGCAGGTGCATTGCCCGCGGTTAGTGCACCTACTTTGGCGCCTACAATGGCGTCGCCTTCGGTTGCACCAAACCCGCAAAGTGGCGTTGGCACAGAAATCTACATTGTCATCTCCGCTGTAGTTGTCATCATCGCAGTAGCTGTTGCAGCAGTCCTCCTTAGACGACGAAAATAAACAATAAACCCCAACAATCTCTCTTCCCTTTTTTTAGCGAAGAAGAAACAACAGGCACTGTCAATAGAGGGCTGAGTGGGCTTGAATGCTGATGTCATCTTCATCAGTTTTCATTCTCCTCCTAAGTTTAAAAAGCCCCAGCAAACCTCTATTGTCCCCTGTTCTAAACCAATTGGCTTAACAGGCTGTGGCATCAGTTTATAAGGTCAGCTGGTTTGAAGCTAACAAGGTACTGCGCATGCAAACCCCCAAAGCAACACTGCACCTGATAATTGTCCTATTTGCCTTAACCTGTGCCTTCTCTACGGTTCAGGGCAGTCTACCCCTTGACTTGCCTTTGCCGTCGCAGACAAACCCGCCTCCAGATTCATGGAGCACCGCCGCCCCTATGCCTACTAACCGCTGGCAATTCGGAGTAACCGTTGTCAACCAAAAAATCTACGCTGTGGGCGGCATGGCAGACTCCCCGAGTGGGCCAGTCAGGCTTAACACCACGGAAGAATTTGACCCCGCCACCAACACTTGGACAACCAAGCAGCCGATGCCCTTTCCAACTGTGCCGCTCTCAAGATTTTCCTTTGGTGTAACAAGCGTTGGCGGCAAGGTTTACGCTTTTGGCGTGGATAACTACTCGGAGCCCGTGGCGGTGGAGGTTTTGGTGTATGACCCGGTGGTGGACCAGTGGGAAAACAAAGTAGCCCTGCCCCTAGATGCTTCCGCGGAAACAATTGTTATTGCAAATGCTGTAGGCGACAAAATCTATGTTATGGGCAACAGCGACAGCGGTTTATTTAACCAAGAATATGACCCCGCCACGCAAACTTGGGCAACCAAGGCGACTCCTCAGATTAGCCCCGTCGGCTGCTCCTCATGTGTTTCTGACGGCAAAATCTACCTTTTAGGCGAAGCGCTTAACCCTGAAGCAGACACCACTTCTCTGCAAGTCTACAACCCGCAAACGGACACTTGGTCCAGTCTGGCGCCTCTTTCCTCTCTGATGTCTCTGTCCTCTGGTTCCGCTGCGGCAACCTCAGGAGTTAACGCGCTACGGCGACTTTACTTCTTTGGCACATTTAACGGCTCAACAGGTGCAGGCTTCATGTATGATCCCGCAACAGACAGTTGGTCCGCCATCTCTTCTTTGTCTGAACGCCTCGAATTCTTTAGAGTTGCAAACGTGAATGACCAACTCTTCGCTATCGGCGGCTTCCTTTCGCCTGTCATTTCAGGCTACCCCGATCACACATTTGTCTACACACCATTTGGCTACGGCAACTCCCAGACGTCGACGCCTGAACCCTTTTTTGAAATCCCATCACTGCTGCCTGTTGTAGCCATAGCCGTCGCCGTAGTTTTTGTGGTCGGTTTTGTCTTAGTGGTGGTTATGAAAAGAAAACGGTAGTGTTGGCAAATCCAGTACACAATGTTCTCTGCAAATTGTTGCTATTTCTTCTTCTTTTTCTGCTGCAACATTAGGTTTTGGGCAATCTCCAAGTCCCTGACGGTGTTGATGTTAAGCAGGACTTCGGTGTCTTGGCTTATGATGGCGCTGGTTTCGATTTTGCCTTCTTCCTGCACCCGTATCCCATTGACTATGTTCACGCCTGAAACCGCATACCAAACGCCTTTGTATTCGTCGGTGGAGGAAATCGACAGCCCCAACTCCTCCCGTTTCTCAATGGGCACAAACACCGCCAAATAATCCTTGCCACACTTCTCGTAAGCCGTGACAATTTTATCCAAAGCTTCGCCCGTCAACGCAGGTACATCTGCGGGGACAGTCAACATAGGACAGCGTAGTCCCTCTTTTGCCACAGCCTGCTTAAGGTCCTCATGGTAGCCTTTGGCGTTAGTCATGATTATCGGCCAACCTTTCCTTTGGCAGTACGCCTGCGTTTTTGTCGTGTTTGGGCTTGTGACCACGTAAAACCGCGAAACCTTTTTCGCCGAAGTTGCCGCGTTGACAACCCAATCTAGCAGCGGCTTGCCCAAAAACGGCACCAATGGCTTCTCCACCGCTAATCCCATGCGGGTGCCTTTGCCGCCAGCCATAATTAAAGCGGGAATCTTCACAGCATCAAACCTCCCCAGAACAGTCCCGAAACAAACATAAAAATCAAAGCCACCACAACCAAAACCACCGCTCTGGCTGCCTCGTTGGTTGCGCCAATCATGTCGCCGCTGACTCCGCCAAACATGCCGTTAGCCACCTTCTCCATAAATAACCCAAACAAAGCCGCCACGGCAACAACCAAAACCCCCGCTACCCCCAACAGGGCAAAGCCAATCACGAATGCAACCGCAAAACCCGCGATGTTGAGGCTGCGTTTTGCGTTGCGGATAAATCGTGCACCTAAGCCTTCGTGGGATGCTTTGCCATGCCAAACGATGGTTAACATTGCAAGTTTAGCGCCGATTTCCGCAACAATTAGAGCTCGGACTGCAAAGTTCACGTTTAGCATGAACAGCCCCAGAAACGCTGCAAACTCCACCGCAAACGCCAGCAACGCGCCTTTGTAGGTGACTATCCAGCGGTGAGCTATTTCTCTGCGTTCCTGCAGTGTCTTAACTCCGAGTGCGTTGCCTAAATCCACTAGCCCGTCAAAATGCTGAAAACCTGTCAAAATCAGCAGAACCGCTAAAGTCATTGCTGCGGGCAAAACCCCTGCCAACCAACCTACCTGTATGTGTACCAAAAAGTTCACTGCGTCAACCAGAAAAGCCACAATTATGTTGCATCCTACAAAGTATCCTGCGGCGAGCAGCCCCAAAAACCCGCCGATTAACGGGAAAAGCCACATATTTCGTGCACTTGTCGAGATGAAATCCTCAGTTTTGCCTAAGGGGATAATTGTGAGGAACGCTAGCAAATCCCTAAAAGTATTTATAGCATTCATCTTCGACATATACCCTATTCACTGCTATACAATAGGATATAGCTTTATCGTGAGGCTGCATGACACAACTCAAAGGCAAAAGAATCCTGGTGACAGGTGGCGCAGGATTCATCGGGTTCCACCTGACCAAGAAACTGCTTGAATTAGGTGCAGACGTAACCATTTACGACAACCTCAGCAGCGGCAAAATCAAAAATCTTGAGGATAACCCTCAAGCAAATTTTGTCAAAGGCGACATCCTTGACTTACAACAGCTTTTGAGCTTACCCCGATTTGACTTAATTTACCATTTGGCAGCCCAAGTTGTGGTTCCTTACAGCATGGAAAACCCCACTTCGGACTTTGAGACAAACGCCCACGGAACTGTCAACGTGCTAGAGAAAGCCCGTAAGGATAATGCACAAATGGTTTTTGCTTCCAGCGCCGCAGTTTATGGTAATCCAACCTTATTCCCGACACCTGAATCCTATGGTTTTCATCCCTTCAGCTGCTACGGTTTAAGCAAAGTTGTCGGCGAGGAATATTGTCAAATTTACACAATGCAATACGGCTTAAAAATCACGGTCGCTCGTTTTGCCAATGTCTATGGCTCACGCTGTCATGGTGTCATCAATGACTTCTTAGATAAACTTCAGAAAAACCCTGAAAAGTTGGAAATCATTGGCACTGGTCAGCAAAGTCGCGATTTTGTGCATGTTTTTGACATCGCTAACGCTTTAGTGCTCTGCGCAGATGAAGCTGCCTTTGGGAAAACCTTTAACTTGGGTTTTGGCAAAACCACCAAGATTGTTGAGCTTGCTCAGATGATGCTAAACATCCTTGGGTTAACCGACAAAACAGTGGTCACTACAACAGGGCAATCATGGCAAGGAGACGTAACCGCCATTTGGTTTGATATTTCTAAAGCCCAAACAGAGCTCGGTTGGACCCCAAAGGTCCTCCTTGTGGATCACCTGCAAAACCTTATCGCTGAGAGGAAAATGATTTGAGCAAAACATCCGCCAAAGGGCTCCTCGCACTTCTGCGGTTACCCTACTGGCTCATGACCGGCGGGCTTGCGCTGCTGACAGCGTTCGCCATAACCAAAGGCGCTTTTCCCAGCCTACAGTTGATTCCGCTGATTTTCTTCTCGATGGCATTCATAGCTTCAGCGGGGTTTGCCATAAACGACTTTTTTGACAAAGAAAGCGACGCAGTCATCAAACCCAAACGCCCCCTTCCCTCAGGTTCCTTGTCGCTTAAACAGGTGCTTGCAGTTTCCGGGGTGCTGTTCGCGGCTGGTTTGCTTTTGGCGGCTCTAATCAACTGGCTAAGCTTCGCCATTTTGTTGGCTGATTCTGCTTTGCTGATGCTTTACTCTTGGCTGGTGAAGCGCAAATCGGGTTTTGCAGCTAATCTTTTGATGGGGCTCTTAACGGGTACCGCTTTCTTGTATGGCGAAGCCACAATATCTGGCACAGTGACTTTGATTTCACTTAGTTTGTATCCGATTGCGTTTGGCACCATCGGCGGCAACGTGCTCCGCGACATCCTCAGCCTTGAAGGCGACTCAAAAGTGGGGTACCCCACATTGCCCCAGAAAATCGGCAATCCTAAATCCGCCACAGTTGCAGCAGTGTTTTTTGTGGCTTGTGGGTTGCTTGCGCCTTTGCCTTACTGTATCGGCGAGTTCTCGGTGTATTATTTGCCGCTTATCCTGATTTGGAGTGCTCTGCTGCTTTACTCGTCAGTGCGTTTGGTAACCTCGCCTGCGACGGTTGCGAATGTGCGTAAATACGAGCGGTTAATTACCATGTCCATGATTCTTCTCCCGTTATCTCTCATACTTGAAGCTCTTTCCACGACAATTGGAGGCCTACTGTAACATGTCTAAGACCAAAAGTATCTGTCCTGAATGCCAAAAACAAATCGAAGCTGAACTAACCGTTAAAGACGGCAGAATACACATAACCAAAACCTGCCCCCAGCACGGAACCTTCACGGCTACGCACTGGCAAAGTCCAAAAGTTTACAACTTCACCGAAGAATACGACTACTTTAAGAACTTTGAAGAATCTCATGTTGCTAAAAAAGCTGTTGGCTGCCCTTATACCTGCGCTACCTGCGAGAACCATGTTTCTGACACCGTAATCGGCGTCATTGACGTGACCAAAGAGTGCGACCTTCGATGCGCTATCTGCTTCTCCACCTTCTCTGATCACATTGTTGATTACGAGCCAACAAAACAGGAACTCTTTGACATCTTGACCTTTCTGAGTAAACGTAATCCAAAGCCGCCCGCAATTCTGTTTTCAGGCGGTGAACCCCTTGAACGCAGAGACATGCACGAAATCATCGCCAAAGCCCACGAGCTTAAGTTCATGACGATTCTGGCTACCAACGGGATTCACATCGCTGAAGAGCCTGAACGTGCTGAGCAGCTGAAAAAAAGCGGTCTGAACATTGTTTACTTGCAGTTTGACAGCTTCAGTAACGAATTTTACCAGAAAGTGCGTGGACGAGAACTGCTGGAGCTTAAGTACAAAGCCATTGAGGTTTGCCGCAAACTGGACATGGAGGTCATTTTGGTTTGCACGTTGATGACTGGCTTTAACGACAATGATGTTGGCAACATCATAAAGTTCGCTGCCAAAAACAGCGACATTGTTCGCGGCGTCATTTTCCAGCCTATCGCCTTCACTGGGCGCGCAACAGACAACCCGTTTCAAGATGCATGGCGCGACTGGCGTTTCGCTGAGCAGGTCGAGTCACAAACGGACGGCGAAATCAAAACCGCCGATCTGTTTCCGATGGGCGTGATGAGTTCCCCCATAAAAATCATGCGCAAATTCATGAAGAAGCCTTGGCCGCTTTTCTCCTGCAGTCCACACTGCGGCATCGTGAACTGGATTTACGTTTCCAAAAAGGGTAAAATGATACCCATCAACCACTTCGTGAACTTTGACAAGTTCTTTGGGCAAATTTTGAAAACTGCCCAGCACGTGGAGAACAAAAGTAAGACGGCTTTGCTTTCGTCGCTGTTTATGGCTGCGATGCTGTCGTTGGACATGTTTTTGGTGACCAAGGAAGTGGGGCTTTTTACGCTGATGAAGGCGATTTTGAAGATGCATATTTCGCCCAGTTACCAGTCGCTTGGGCCAATTCGGCGGCGGATTTTCCTGTTAGGTTGCATGGCGTTTATGGATCCTTACACGTTTGACGTAAACCGTGTGCAACGCTGTGTGGTGCATTATGTCACCCCAAGTTTGAAGGTTATTCCGTTTTGCGCCTACAACAACATCCACCGAATTGACACTGAGGAAACCTACTCACAAAAGCAACAATAGCTGATGTGCATTTTTTTCTTCTTTTGTTTCCTTCAAATGTGTTGTCGGTGTTTGTTGGGTTTGAGCGCAGGATTTTGTGCATTATTTCATGTGTTGATTTGTCTATCTTATTTGTGTCCAAAGAATTGTTTGTTTCATGCAAAGTTGATGGTTGAACTGCAGGAAACACTTATATCTTCTGCCTATACCTTGCCTCCACTTGTTCCTTGGGGAGAAAGGATACATGAAAAACACACCTGAAGCCAAACCAAAAACCACCGTCAGACAGCGGCATCTGGGAGACCGTGGACTGATTGTTCTACTTGCGGTGCTCTCTGCCTTTGTTCCGCTCTCCACTGACCTTTACCTCCCCGCTCTTCCAAACATGGGTGACTTCTTTAATGTCTCAGGTGACCTCACCAACCTTACTCTCATTTTGTTTTTTCTTTTCTTTGCTTTAGGCATCCTTTTCTGGGGTCCTCTGAGCGACAAATACGGGCGTCGTCCCATCCTCCTTTTGGGCTTATCAATTTATATCGTGGCCAGTGTTTCTTGTGCCCTCTCCGCCAACATCACCCAGCTTATCATTTCCCGTATTTTGCAAGCATCAGGCGGCAGCGCGGCAACTGCAGTTGCAACCGCCATGGTTAAGGATGTTTATTCAGGGCGAAAACGGGAAGCCGTTCTCTCCCTTGTTCAGTCTATGGTCGTCATATCCCCCGCGGTTGCCCCCGTTTTAGGCGCGTTCATGCTTCCCTACACTTCGTGGCAGGGGTTATTCTGGGCACTAGCCCTCATCGGCGTCGCCTCCTTAGCTGGCTGTCTCATGATGGAAGAAACAATTTTGCAGCGACACACTGGAACGGTTCTGGGGTCAATGCGTCGGCTTGGAACCGTGCTGAAAAACCCCAGCTTTCTTGTGCTTCTGATTATTTTCTCGCTTGTAAGCACTGCTACGCTTGCCTTTATTTCCAGCTCTTCCTACATTTACCAGCGTGGCTTTGGGCTTTCAGCACAGTGGTACAGCTTCTACTTTGCTATAAACGCCGTGGGCTTAATCATGGGGCCGATGCTTTACCTTTGGCTCTCAAAATCCTTCAGCCGTAAACGAATCGTTATGCTTTGTTTTGTTTCTATGATTGCTGGTGGCGCATTAGTTTGCCTCGTGGGCAACTTTGGACCACTTGTTTTCACATTTGCACTTTTACCTGCGTCTATGATGGCAAGCTGTGCCCGGCCACCCGGTGTATGTTACATGCTTGAGCAGCAAAAAGAATACACAGGAGCCGCATCAGCCCTCATTAACAGCTTTAGTCTCTTATTTGCCAGCGGCGGCATGATTCTGGCTTCAATGGATGAAACTAATTTATCTCTCATCGGGGCGATTAACATGGGGGTTGGGTTTGTTTGCTTTTTAAGTTGGGTCTGGGTGAGTAGACGTAACTTGATTAAGCCCGAATAATTGTTTGTGGCTTATAACTGTGGCGCATCAGCCAGTATGCCGCTCGTATTCTTGTATTTAAAAAGTTTTTTTAGTTCCTCTGTTCATATGTATGCTGTCTCAATTGAGAAGGCGAAACACCGTGAGTTGGGACTACGGTTTCTTCCTCCCCACAAGCAAAATCTTTCGAAGCCAATCTGTAAGTGCTGAGCGTGAATTGCCAATGGAGACCGCCAAAGAGGCCCCTATTGTTTCTTGTTTTGCTTGCGGCGAACCACTTGGCGTCGTTTCCCGCTCGGTTTACGTGGTCGACGAGAAATCTTACTGCGTCAAATGTTATCAACAAATCCTACTCAGTGTGAGAACCGCGAGAGTTGGAATCAAAAGCTCTAATGCGCAAAATCTTCTGGTTGTTTAAGAGCCTCGCAGGTTTTGTTTCTTAGGTTGGTATGTTGGTTTCTGTGCTGACCAGTCCGTTGTCCATAAATGAGAGTAACCAAGCTGAAACTCCAAGGCAAACGGCAGAAACCAAAAACGTGATGTAAAATCCTCCGTAGAATGAAACAAACCCCGAAATAACTGAGCCTGCCATTGTTGCCACTCCTGCAAGGGCGCTGTACACGCCAAGAGCCGAGCCGTTGCGTCGGGGGCTGAGCGTGTTAAACACCATGGTGTTTGATGCAGTGTAGTAAACTGAGTAAGCTATGCCTGAAGCCAGCGGGTAGAAAATCAGCACGGGCAGCAGAAACCACAACCCCGTAAGGAAATAGGCAAACACACCCATCACCCCATAACTAACAGCCCTCAGCACCAACCCTCCGATGGCGCTTTTAACTGGCGATTTACGTTCAATGTAGGGTCCAGCATAACGAAATGAAGCTATCTGAACCACCATACCCAGCAAGATAACGGCGAAAATCATCAAGCTGGAAATTCCCGCGGCGTCCAAGGCTGGAATTAGCGACGTGTTAAAGATTCCTGCTGACAAAAAGAACCCAAAAATGGCAAAGTAAAGCAAGGGTGTGTGCCGCGTCAGTTCACTGTGCAAGCTTTTGAATACGCGTTTGAAATCGTTTCGGCTGGGGACCTTTAGGAATAGATACGGGGAGCGGCGCAGCCTGTAAAAGAAGCTCTGCTTATTCATGACGATGGCTTGCCGCTCAAAAACCACTTCTGGCTCCCGAATCAAGTAGGCAGCCATGCCCGCCGATATCAGGGAGAAGACAGCTAAGGGAATCATCAAGTACCTCAGCGGAAAAAAAGAAGACCCAACCATGCCCAAAACCAAACCCAACGTTTGCCCCACACTGGAAAACATCGAAAACCGCGCGAACGCCGATGCCCATTTTGTTTTCTTCTCCGTTTCCATGACCAGCAAGTTCAGCGGGGTTGTTGCCGCAGTGGTTACAAACGAAAACAAAGCGTAAAGTAGCGAAACGCCGTAGCTTGTTTGCACAAACATGAACAGCGTCAGAATCAGTGCTGCACTAAGAAAACTTGCAATGATTATCATTCGCCGTTTTTGGAAACGGTCAGTTATCCGTCCCCAGAACAGGGATGCGGGGATGCTGACTGCGTTAAACATGGTGAGTGCTAATCCTACTTCAAGCACGGTTCCGTTGAGGTTCAAAATCAGCAGCGGAACCAAAGTGGCTACGGGACCTAAAGCAATGTTGTAAGGAAGAACTGCGCTTACCCAACCTGACCCGCCTGTTGGCCCAAAAAACCGATGCCTGTTCTTGGTGACTGCAGCTGTTTTCTGGGCGGTGCCTGCTGACTCCCTGCTGGCCGCTGCATTTTGGTTTTTAACCATGGGTAGGTGTGTCCTCCGCTGGGCAAGGCGCCAAGACAGGCATCAAGCTGGCCTCAAGATTAGCTGAGACAAACCTGACCCCCATATAAGATTTATCGCCCAAAGAGGACACAAAAATGTGGCTTCCCCGCCTTCTCGGAATGGCGTTTCTGTGAAAATCAAGTTTTGAAATCGGTTAGGCTGCGGAGTTTTCGGCGGTAACCTGCACGTTTAATACACAAACTTTTTCCGAAAACTCAAACACACCCGTTTCCTTATTAGGAATCCACAACTCAAACGCAACCAAATAGTCTCCTGGCTGGTTTAGGCTCACAGTTGCGATTTCGCTGGTTGCCTCGCCATTTTGCAGGGCTTTGGTGGTTAACGTTTGGGTCACGTTGGCGTCCATGGGAAAGGTGGGGTTTGCGTTTTGGGCAACCTTCACCAAGACCTGCGTCTCGTTTAGGGGTTCGCCCAGATGGTTTTCTACGTTAACGTAAACGCTAAAGGTGCTGCTCACGTTGGCAACCAAAACCTCAGGGTAATCAACAGCTTTTTTGTTGCTGTCCAGCAGGTTCAACGTTATGTACTCGTCAGGTTCAGGTTGAAGCAAAACAACATACGTGACAAGTAAAACCGAAGCTAAAAGAAGGGCAATTGCCACTGCCACAGTGAAAGCGTTTTTGTTGTCTTGGATGTTAAAGTTGCGGCTTAGTTTTTGCATTGTGCTCGGGGCTCTATTCTCTTAGACCCTTAAGGATGGTGGTTAAAATTTCTATTCCCGAATTGAACGGCTTAAGCTTTGTTTTGCCGTAGCGGCGGTGCTTGTAGTTTGAGGGAACTTCCACCACTTTGAAGCCTTTACGCGAGAACTTGATGAGCATCTCCGTGGCAAAAGGCATGTCCGTCTCTTTGAACTCAACTTTTTCCAGCGCCGAATGCGAAATGGCTCGGAAGCCTGATTGGGTGTCGCTGAAGTTTTGTTTGTAGAGCATGTTGAAGCAGAACGTGATGAGTTTGTTGCCGACAAAGTTGAAGAGTCCCATGGCTTTATTGGGGTCATACATACGCGTCGCCAAACACATTTCTGCGTCGGTGTCCAGCATTCTTTGCACGAGGCGGTTGACGTGTTTGAATTCGTAGGTGCCGTCGCCGTCAACCATTACGATTACGTCGCCTTTGGCGGCTTTCATGCCGACCCGCAGCGCCAATCCGTAGCCTCGACGGGGCTCAATGATGAGCCGCGCGTTTGAATCTTTAACAATTTCTATGGTTCCGTCGGTGGAGTTGCCGTCAACAACAATAATCTCTTTGGGGAATGCCAATTCTTTGTCAAGAATATCCAACGCCTCACGGATGTTTCCAGCCTCGTTAAGAGTCGGAATGACAACTGAAACCATATCAACTTTCGATGTCATGGGAAACGCAATTCCTCACACGTGGGAGTTTTATATAATTTCCACAGGGTTTAAATAATTTCCTCATAAACCTTCATCAGCTTCTCCACATTAACATCCCAACTGTACTTTTCCGTCATGATTTGACGCAATTTGCCCTGAAGTGCTGCCTGATTCTTGTCGGCAAACTCCAAAAGCGCCTGCGCCACCGCTTTTGGCTGGTTGGGCGGCACAACCCTGCAAAAACCTTGAATCACGATTTCTTTGATTCCGCCCACGTCCGTTGCCACCAACGGCAACCCGCATGCCATGGCTTCAAGCGCAACCAAAGGCAACCCCTCCCCTGACTTGCTGGGCAACACAAAAAAGTCCGCCGCATTGTAGTACCGCGGCAAATCCTCGTCGGAAACAAAGCCTGCCAACACAAAGTTCTTCTCAATACCCATCTGCTCCACCTTAGCTTTCACATCCAGAAAGTCAGGACCTTTGCCTATGACTAAGTAAACCAGTTGAGGATTCTCCTTGACCGTGATTTTGGCGCTGTCCAGCAGGGTGTCAATGCCGTTTTTGTAAACCAGTCGACGGACGGTTGCGGCGACTATGGCTTCTTTGGGGATGCCCAGTTTGTGGCGCACCGCTTCCCCCTCGTGGGCGGCGGGTTTGAAGCGTTCCAAGTCAACGCCGTTATAAATCACCTGCACCTTCTCAGGGTCCACACCAAGCCGCAAGACATAGTTTTTGGTGGCGTTACTGATGACAATGACTTTCTTTGCCTCCTTAAGCGTCTGTTTCCCCACGGCTAAATCGTTGATTTTCTCCACATAATCCCATATTCCGTTGTATTCGATGAATGTGTTGTGCTGGGTGAGCAGGAAGGGTTTGTTGTAGCGTTTTGCAAGTTTCGCCGCCGCAAGCGAAGATAGGTAGGGGTGGCCGTGGGCGTGGATGAGGCTGCTGGTTTTGGCTGCTTCCAAAAAGGGTTTGTAGCTGTTTATGTTGGGGATGGGGTAGGGGATGCCAAGCCTAAACCCGATGTTGAGGGCGTCGTAGCATTGGACTTGGATGCCGTCGTAGCAGTATTGGTTGGGGGTGAAGTTTTTGTGGGTAAGCACCTTCAGGTTAATTTGCTTCTTGAGGAGGCGCTTGCTTTGCTCGTAGACCACCCTTTCGATGCCGCCGACATGCGGCAGGAACGTGTGGGTGACGATGCACAGGTTCATGGGTTCCATGATGTCCGCAGATAGCCCTCAACAAATGAACTATTAGAACCTTATGGTACACCCCAAAACCGCAAAAACTGCCACTAAACTTGTTCGAGGTAGACCCCTCTATAGGTTCTGCATACAATTGCTAATAGCATCCAAATAGGTTTGAGATTAAACAGAGCTTGACCCGTTGTTAAACAGGTTCTTTATTCTTGAACTCTCTTCATGCATTTCTTTTGAATCAAGTCCATATTCTACAAGCACGCTATAACGGGCCCCTGAGGCTCCAGTTGCATAATGTGCAGCCCACATTGGCATTTCCGCTTGTTTGGAAAAGAATGCTTCCATTTGGTCATCTTCGAGGCGGGCAATCTTTTCGATTTCAAAGGGGTCGCCCATTGATTCTATAAACGTGATTAAATCCCCGTCTAATTCCAATTCCGCATCTGCCCTCTGAACGAAATCCTTAGGCAAACCGAAAGTGTCAAAGCACAATTTGGTTTTGCTTAACCAAATGGGTGGTTCAACAAAAAACGTTACTTTATGTATTCGAGTATTGGTTTCGTTTTTTTTGTTTGTAGTATCGTTCACAACACAATACTCCTATCAATCTATAAATGCTATATTGCAAAGTGGGGTCCTTTTACATTTAAATTTTTATCGTTTTGAATTTTAGAGTGCTGCTTAGACCCAACGATGCTTGAGTAGTCCGACCGTGCTGTTTTGCGGGAAACCTTAATACCGTTCGAGTTGGATGAGCTATCCACGCTGAAGTTTCAGCAGGAACATGCAACGTTGGACATTATTGTTGGAGGCGGAAAATATGGTTGCCACGCCGTGGAATTGCTCAAGACCCAAAACAAAAGCTTCATTGTAGTGGATCCTGACCCAAACTGTCAAGCCGTCAAACGCTTCAACCTAAAAACCCCCACTGACCCAAGCGCCAAGGGGAAGCACTTTGTTGTGGGTGACCTTCCCAAAGCAATCGAACTCATCGACGCCCTCAAACCCGACTACGTCTTCCCCACTGCCCCCGTGCATATCGCGGCGGATATGGCGAAAATCAAGTTTTCCCTTGCCCCCTGGGTGGACGCCATAAATACCATTTTGCCCCGGCTGCCCGCCTCCGTTGTGTTGCTGGCTGGCAAAGGCAAACTCATCGTCAGCTTTAACCGCGACCACGAATGCCAAGAACTCTGCTCCATGCCCGAAACCTGCCCCACCTCCAAAATAACCAAACCCTGCACCATGACGCGGCTGATGCGTTACGCCAGCCCCGAAGCCTTCATCCTGATAAGCCACTCCATGGCTCCAGGTATGGGCGCGCTTAAGGGCACGGAGCTTTTGAAGTTTTTCCGCTGGGCAGAAACCAAACCCCAATTCATCGTGGGTACGGCTTGCGATTGCCACGGCGTCTTTTCGGCATTCAAAAAAGTCTAAAGAGTTTGGGAAAGAGGAGCGCCGCTATTTGAGGGAGCGGACGGCTTGGGTGTACATGTTTGAGGAGACGCCTGCAATGAGTCCGCCGATGGCGTCATTGCTTATTGGACCCAGTTTTTTCAGAATTCCCGGTTTTGCTTGGTCAAACCGCGTGAACTCAAACAGCCCCCGTGCACCTGCGATGTAGCCTGCAACTGCCATGCCGATGAGTTCGTCGGCTACTAGCCCTGGGCGCCCCAGAAACACTTCTTGTGTTAAACCTGGGATTTTCCCTGCCTCTGCAGCTTCCTGCGCCAAGTAGGCTGCTGTTATCAGTGTGGCTATGTTGGGGTCTGTTAATGCGTCAAGAAACTCTCTGGTTAATGTTTGGGTGGCTTTCTCTTTGGTTTCCACCCCTGGATGAGGAACATAAAACTCCAGTGCAGTATCGAGGAGGTCTTGAAGGGTTACGCCTTTTTCTTCCAGATACGTCAACATCGGCAGCTTGATTTCCGATTTCATTCTAATCACCCCAACAGACACAGAGCTTTTTCTTAAGCATTGCGTGCTGGCTGGAAGATTTCACCTTTTTGCAAGGGCAAAGTTGTTTGTTTTGTGTTTTTGGGAAAGTTTATATTCGCTATGGCGGTTGGATAATCCATCTTACGTTAAAAGAGTGTTTGAAAAAATGGTGAATACACGTTTAGCCGCAATCGTTGCAATTGTTATAATCGCGGTTGCTTCAATCGGCGTCTTCATGTACTATCAAGGATCCACAGGCAACGAGCCTACGCCCAGCAGTTCGCCTTCTCCCACATTTACTCCATCCCCCACCCCAACGGTTACAAGTACTCCAACAAGCACCCCTACCCCGACAGCGAATAGTCCGTCTCCCACCTCCTCACCGACAACCTCACCTTCCAACAGTCCCACCTCAACTGTAACTCCTTCTCCAACAGCCACCGCAACGGCTTCGCCCTCTCCTTCTGCTTCTCCTTCCCCCACAGCTACCCCTACGCCTTCACCGACTCCATCCCCTACACCTGTGTTTCCAGTGTCTGTAACTGACGACGAAGGTAACACCATTACCTTAAACCAGTACCCTCAACGGATTGTTTCGTTGGCTCCCGCTAACACGCAAATGATTTTCGCTGTTGGCGCAGGCAACGCTGTCGTGGGTGTCACAGACTACTGCAACTATCCCTACAACTTCTCCGCTTGGATAGCGGCAGGGAACATGTCCAGCATAGGCAACTATTACCAACCCGCAATCGAGCCCATCGTGGAATTGAACCCTGACTTGATTGTGGCAAGTTTAGGAAGTATTGACGCTGCTGACCAACTTCGAAGTTTAGGCTACAACGTTTTAACCCTAAACCCTGCAGACCTTGACGAAATTATGCAGGATATGCTCAAGTTAGGTCAAGCGACAGGACACGACACTGACGCCCAAAACGAAGTTGCAACCATGCAGCAAAGAATAGATGTTGTCGTTAACGGAGTGAAAACTGCAACTACCCGACCTCTGGTGTACCATGAAATCTGGAGCGACCCCTACATGAGCGTTGGCAGCACATCCTTTGTCACCGACATGATAAACATGGCTGGCGGACAAAACATCTTTGAAAACGCAACCGAAGCATACCCCGTTGTCAGCTCCGAAGCCATAATCGAAGAGAACCCCGACATCATGGTTTTCCCCACACAGATGGGTGTGGAAAGTTTCTGGGGCAACTACTCAACTGTAGCTGCTAGAGCTGGCTGGGGCTCAATAACTGCTGTTGTCAACAACAAAATGTACACTGTAAGCGGCGACATCATCGACGAGCCTGGACCCCGACAAGTCGAATCGCTGGAGCTTCTCGCAAAGATAATTCACCCCGAGATATTCGGCGAATACCACGATACATCATAAATACCACCTCTTTTTTTATTTGTAAGGCTGGAGCAACCATCCCTTGGACACTAACAAAAAACAAAATGCACCTATTCGCAAGTCACGCTGGAAAGCATATTTCCTCTTGCTTATACTAGTTTTTCTGGGAACCATCTTCTTGTCCCTAAACATGGGTTTCTCCCAGATTCCCCCTCTGGACACTCTTCAGATTCTTTTAAAAAACATCCCGTTCATCGGCGACTCCATAACTCTCACGCCCTTCCAAGCTGCCAAAGAACCCATAATAATGCTGGTACGCTTACCACGCATCGTCTGCGGAGCTCTGGTCGGCGCCGCACTGGCAACTTCAGGCATGATATTTCAAGGGCTGTTCCGAAACCCCATGGCTGACCCCTACACCACCAGCGCATCCTCTGGTGCTTCTCTGGGCGCAGCCTTAGCCATAGTGTTTAGCATCTCCATCTTCGGGCTTGGAACCATACCCATCTTTGCCTTTATAGGCTGCATGGTGTCCGTGCTTGTGGTTTACTCCATTTCTCGAGTCGGCTCCCGAGTCCCAATAACCACCCTGCTGCTGTCAGGTATCGCAGTAAGCATCTTTGAGTTAGCTATTGTGACGTACCTGCAAACCATCGCAGGCGACAAACTGGGGCCTTTGACTTTCTGGTTAATCGGCAGCTTAAGCTCCACCCGAACCACTTGGACAGGCGTTTCAACCATCTTGCCCTTTGTCCTGTTTGGTGTTATTGTCACTTTCCTCTATTCACGGGACCTCAACCTGCTCACTTTGGGCGAAGACCAAGCCCAACACTTAGGAATGAACATTGAACGAACCAAACTGATACTCATGTTGATTGGTGCCCTGCTGGCGGGTGCAGCGGTTTCCATAAGCGGCTTAATCGGCTTCATAGGCTTAATGGTGCCCCACCTTGCAAGGTTACTGGTTGGACCCGACCACAAAGTCCTGCTTCCCGCCTCCATATTCACAGGTGCCATATTCCTCGTCCTCTGCGACGGCTTAACGCGGTTCCTGACCTCCCCCACCTCCCCCAGCGAAGTGCCCGTGGGCGTCATCACCGCAGTGACAGGCGTGGTTTTCTTCCTGTTCCTCCTACGAAGAAAGAAAAGGATCGATGCACTTTGAGGCGTAAATCATGGTAAACTTGAAGATTGAAGGTGTCGACTGCTTCTACGAGTCAGTGAAGATTCTGGAAAACGTACATTTCACGGTTAAAACCGGCACGTTTCTGGGCATCTTAGGACCCAACGGCTCAGGCAAAACCACCCTACTCAAAAGCATAAGCCGCGTGCTTAAACCACGCAAAGGCGCCATCCTAATTGATAACTCTGATGTGTACAAGATGAAGATTGGTGAAGTTGCCCGAAGCATGGCGGTGGTTCCTCAGGACAGTTCTGTTGCCTTCAGCTTCACTGCCCTGCAAGTTGTCCTCATGGGGCGTGCACCTCACCTTTCTAGGCTTCAAAGCGAAAGCGAAAAAGACCTCAACATTGCCAAGCAAGCCATGGAATACACCTACACTTGGAATTTAGCTGACCGTCTGGTGACTGAATTGAGCGGAGGCGAACGGCAACGGGTAATAATCGCACGCGCCCTCACGCAGGAACCCAAGATTCTGCTGCTCGACGAGCCCACAAGCCACCTAGACATATGCAACCAACTGGAAATCATGGACCTTCTCAAACAGCTTTGCAACGAGAAAAAGCTGCTGATTGTGGGCGTCTTTCACGACTTCAACCTAGCCGCTCGATACTGCGACTCCCTTATCCTGCTGAAAGATGGCAAAATCGTTGCCGCGGGTGCAGCATCGGAAACCTTGACCAATGAAAACATTAAAGACGTTTTCGGAATCGACGTTATCGTAAACAAGCATCCCGTCACAGATTTACCCTTTGTCATTCCCGTTTCAAAACCCAAAGGTCAAAAACAAAAAGAACTGTCCGTACACGTCATTTGCGGCGCGGGCACAGGCAGCACGCTGATGCGCATCTTGACGGAATCAGGCTACAACGTCACCACAGGAGTGCTAAACCTGTTGGATACGGATTTCCAGACGGCACAATACCTTAAGGTTCCCGTAGCCTCTGAGGCGCCGTTTTCCCCTGTTACTGAGAAAGCGCAAAAAGCAAATTTTGACATGATTGCTCAGGCAAACATTGTAGTTTTGACTTCGGTGCCGTTTGGACTGGGCAACTTGGTGAATTTAGAGGCGGCAAAAGCTGCCCTCAAGAGAGGCACACCCACGTATGTTCTTGAAGAAGTCCCCATTGAAGTGCGAGACTTCACAGATGGCAAAGCAAAAGCAATGTATGAGGAGTTGAAACAGCTGGGTGCAATTATAGTGAAGTCGCAGGATGAGCTTTTGCATTTGCTTCACATTTCTGAGGAAAAAACTAAACCGGACCTGTTGGAACCTGCCTTGGTGGCGGACCACTTGAAGTCCAATTTGGCTTCCAAGGAAACTGATATAACAAACAAAACAAAAGCATAATTGAATGAGGAGGAAACGATTGTGAAAGTTGTTGCCGCGTGGAGTGGAGGAAAAGACAGCTGTTTTGCATACTATAAAGCGTTAAAGGAAGGTTTAGATGTTACGAGCCTTGTCACTTTTATGCGTGACGAGAATATGTCGAATTTTCACGGCATACGCTCTGACCTTCTGAATGCGCAGGTTAAGGCTTTGAATAAGCCGCTGGTTAAACGCATCACAACCCCAAGCACCTACGAGCAACTGTTCAAAGAAACCCTGCTTCAACTCAAAGACCACGGCGTCGAAGGCTTAGTCACCGGCGACATCTACGAGGTCGCAGGACACGAAGAACGCTGGCTAGAACGCGTCCTCAGCGAAGTCGGTTTAAAACCAATCAGGCCGCTGTGGCAGGGAAACACCACCGAAATCTTCAAAGAATTCATCGCCGCAGGCTTTAAAGCCACCGTGGTGCGAACCAAACTGCCCGTGTTAGGCGAAGAATGGCTAGGCAGGCAACTGAACGCAGAATTCCTCTCCGACATCCAAAAACATCCTAACGTGGATCCCTGCGGCGAAGGCGGCGAATACCACACCGTAGTCACTGACGGACCCATCTTTAACAGCAGCATCGAACTTACAAAAACCAGCAAGCTCTCAGTCGGCGGCTTTGGACGCTTAGAAATTCTGGACTTCAAAGTCAACCCAAAAAGTTAGAGGTAGCCGAGAAATCTCCGATGTGGAAAGAAGTCAAAAACCTCTTTGCGTTTCTTACGGTTATCCCTGTCCGTATGGATATGGATTGCCTGACGGATTCAGCTAAGCTCATGTGGTTTTTTCCGTTAGTGGGCGCCTTTTTGGGGCTGCTGGCGGGCTTGTTCGGCTGGGCAGTCAGCTTTGTTCTCCCAACGTTGGTCACTGGCGTGTTGGCTGTTGGCGTTTTGCTTTTGCTTACGGGGCTGCATCACGCCGATGGACTGCTGGATTTTGGCGACGCCGTCATGTATCAGGGCACGGCGGAACGAAAAATCGAAATCATGCACGACCAACTCACAGGCGCAGGCGCAATCGGCTTAGGCTTAATGACCTATCTTGTCACCGCCTTAGCAGTTGGCGCACTTGGGCAAACCGTTACCTACGGCGGCTTCGCGGTTCCTGTAATTCTGCCCGCCCTTATCGTGGTGGAAATGTCCGCCAAGCTATCCATGGTTGTATGCACTTGGGCAGGCAAAGCCGTCCACACAGGCATGAACTCCCCCTTCATGGAAGCCATGCACGGCAAACACGGCAGCTTACGATTGGCAGCGGCGTTGGCGGTGTCTTTGGCGGTTGCGGTGCCGCTTCTGTGGATTGCAGGGGCTGTTACGGTCATAACTGCGGTGGTTGCTGGGCTTGTGATGGTGGCGATTGCGCATCGGCATTTTGGGGGCGTAACAGGCGACGTTTTAGGCGCAACAAACGAACTTACCCGCATGGTCTGCGTGGTTGTCCTGCTGGCGGTGTTGCCATGAAAACCACCGCGCTGGTTATGGCGGGCGGTAAAGGCACCCGCATGGCGTTGACGCAGGAAAAGCCGCTGCTTGAGGTGGGCGGAAAACCCGTGGTCTCACTCGTTCTTGACGCGTTGGCAAACGCGGAGAAGCTGAATTCAGTGGTGGTGGCGGTAAGCGATTACACCCCAAAAACCGCCGCGTACCTCGCCGGCTTTTCCGTGAAAGTGGTCAAAACGCCAGGCAAAGAATACGTTTCCGACATGGGCTACGCAGTCAAAGTGCTAGGGCTGGAAACGGTGCTGGCAATTGCAGCTGACATGCCCCTGATTACAGGCGAAATCATCGACGATGTTCTAGAAAAGTACGTCTCATGTGGAAAGTCTGCGTTGGTGGTGGCTGTCCCCTTAGAAACTAAGCGTAAACTGGGCATGAGTTTGGGTTACGCTTTTGACCATGAGGGGCAACAAGTGGTTCCCGCAGGCATAAACATCAACGACGGTAGACGAATCGACGATGAAGAACTCGAACAGGATGTCTACGTGTTGGACAGGGTGGAGGTCGCCGTAAACATCAACACAGTGGACGAGTTGAAACGAGCACAGGAACTTTTTGCCCAGACGCATAAAACTTAGCAAAGCTCTAAAGTTGTGCGGTTCTGGTAGGTTTTTCTTTTGTCAATGCTTCTTTACAAACAACCTTTTAGGCTATACCTCATCAACAGGTATTGGCGACATAGGCATGTTTAAGCCGTTTATGGGGCTAATGATGTTCCTCATCCTTTTCGGCGGATTAACCTTCGCATTCCTCCCCCTTGCCTTCGGGCAGAACGGAACCCGCGTCGGTGGCGTAGTTTCCACAGACACCGCATGGACAGCGGCAAACAGCCCATACATGCTTACCCAAAACGTTACCGTCAGTTCAGATGCAACGTTAACAATTGAGCTTGGAACCACCATATTCTCATTAATGGATACGTCTGACTGGGTTCCCTACTCTATTATTGTGCAAGGCACCCTAGTCGCCAAAGGAACCCCCGCTAACCCCACCAACATCACCCTAACAAGTGGACAAATAATCTTTGAAAACACAAGCCAAAGCTACAACCCACAAACTGGAGCAGGCAGCACCTTAGACGGCGTGATTCTTCAAAAAACCGCCCTCTCCATCTCCAGCTCGCCCCGCATTCATAACGTAACCATGTCGGGTGCAGGAAAAGAAAACGTAATCACAATCTACACAGGTGCCCCAGAAATCTCCAACAGCTCCATAACCGCAGGCGTAGACAACATAAACCTCATAAACGTAAAATCTGGTTCACCCCAAATCCTAAACAACAATTTGACAGCCTTTGTGGACAATGGGCTGCTGGATTTGTTTGGCGTGGCTTCTTCGAATTTGAACAGGCACGGCACCGTCGATGCCGTGTTCGTGGGCGGCGGAAACCCATACATTTACGGCAACGTCATGTCCCGATGCAAAGACGCCGCTATCTATGTCAGGGCAGGCAACCCGACCATTGAAGCCAACCTCATAACAAACAATGCTGTTACGATAACCGCCAACTTCTTTGCAACACCACTCATCAAAGAAAACCAGTACATCGACAACGGTTCCCCAAGCCGACCCGAAGAAACCCCTAACTCAACACCCTTGCCCGCCGCGCTGAGCATTGATGTTTCGCCTTCAACCGTGCAGTTCGGTTCAACTGTAACCGTAAGCGGCGACTTCATGGTAAACGGCACCAGAGTTGACGTGGTGGCTGTTGACCAGTTTGGCAACAGGTTCGTGGGTGCAGTTGCGGTGCAGACTGGCGGAAACTTCCGTTTTACGTGGGTGCCTTCAGTGGCTGGAACCTACAACGTAATGGCGACTCTTCGAGCAATCGATTACAAGGGCGACTACTACAGAGTGGAGCCCACAGCCCTGACAACCCTGACCGTTTCCTCACCGCCACCGCCTGTGTCACCCAGCACAATGGACACCCCAACTATGACCATGCAACCAACTATCTATCCGACAGCCTCGCTGACTGCAGCATCGACCCAAAACCCAACAAACAACAATGGCATTCCCGCGTGGGTGCAGGGTATGCTCATAGTCACAGTGGCAGTCCTGATTGCTGTGGCTTTAATAGTGGCGTTCAGAGTTGTGCTTAGGCGAAAAAGCAAAAGTTAGCGTTTTAGCGAACTCCTATACTCCCGCAGCTTTTCCAAATCAAAATCCTTGGTCAGCACCGAATCCTCCAACGCGTCAGATACTTCTTGTTCTATGCCCCATGGGGTGATGAATGCGCTTCGTCCGCCCCGAGCGTTGCTGCTGACGTTGCCAATTTTGATGAGGTAAATGCCGTTTTCCATCGCCAACTTGAACGTTAACGGGTGCCCCTTCACTGGCGGGTGCGTGCCCATGGCGGCGACAGGCAGAAAAACCAGTTCCGCGCCCAAGTCCGCGACAGCTTTAATGGTTGGGGGGTCAAACATGTCCGCACAAACCAGCATCCCCACCTTGCAATGCTCTGTGTCAACGACGACGGGTTTGTCGCCTCGACTCACGCCCGCGTCAAGTTCAGCTTTAATGGGGTTCCGCTTGTGATACTTAACAACCAGGCTGCCACCATGCCAGAGGCTGCTGGTGTTGTAGAATTTGCCGTCTTCCTCCTCCAAAACCGTGCCACCCATCAAGTAAACGTCTGGGAATTCGCGGCTCATCCGCGCCAAAAACTCCCATGTGGCACGGTAGGTTTGGCGGCTTATGGCGGCTGCGTCGGTGAAGTGCTCCATGTTGTTAGGCACCGAAAAATACTCTGGCAACGCAATAAACGCGGGGTTCTGCTTGGCGGCTTGACGTATGCCTGCTTGCGCCGCGTCGAGGTTTTCTTGAAGGTCACTGCGGACTTTCATGTGAATTAGGCTTACTTTCAAGGCTTCAACCTTCACTGCTGCATCTCGTTAAAGAACTCCCATGCTACATTTACCCGCCAAGGGTCCCCTTTCTCGGTCAGGTAAATTTTTCCGTCCTGAGTCTGTACCAGCCCTTTCTGGTGAAGCATCTGCAGGGTAGCGGGGAATGCTTCTTCAGGTAACTTGCCAAACTGCGTCTTAAATTTCTCGCGGTCAACAGGCTCCCGAATGTACAAAAGCATCATGGCTCTAAGCATCTCCTGCTGAGGCGACGTGGTGGTTAAGCGGGCTATTGGAAGTTTACCTTCTTCAACAGCTGCGATGTAGCTTTTGATGTCTTCTAAGTCAGAGAAGATAAAGCCGCCCATGTTGCCCATGAAAAAGCCTGCGCCAGTGCCGACCACTTCTGAGGCTGCTTCTTTGAAGTCCTCTTTGATGCGGGAAAAACGGTTGTGGCAAGTTGGCAGATACCCGTGTGCCTTGAACAGTTGGTATGCTTCCATATACATCTCTAGTTCTTTTTCGTCGCCGCTTGGCTGCGGCACCTCTCCGGAGGCGATTTTTTTGGCAAGAACCGTTTCAGAATACAACTCCAAAGGGTAGCAGTCTACGCTTTCCACATCCAACTCTAAAGCCTGCTTAACGTCTTCGAGCCACTGGTTTGTGGTCTGCGAGGGCAAATTATACAGTAAATCAATGCTGACCCGTAATCCGTGTTTTTTGCAGCGCCGCAGCTTCTCTTTGGCGTCGTGGCTGCTGTCACGGAGCAGAAGCATCTGGCGCAGAGAATCATCAAACGTTTGGATACCTATGTCGAGTTGGTCGACTTTGTTGGCTGCTAAACTGCTGATTTTTGCTTCCGAAAGGTTGTTTGTGCAGGCGGTGAATTTGGTGGTACAATCGCTGGTTAAGTGAAAGTTTTTTCGGCAAAACTGTAGCATGTCCCCGATTTGGTCTTGGTTTAAGACGCTGGGGCTGCCTCCGCCAACGTAAATCTCGCCAAAAACGCTGCTCTGGACGTATCTGGTTTGGGCGTAGGTTGAAAGGGCTTTTTTCATTGCTTCCATGTATAGGGCGATGGTTTGTTTTTCGCAGTTTATGGGGAAATAGCAGAAGGCGCATCTGCCGTCGCAGAAGGGAATCCAGGGTTGTAGTTCTTTGTTTCCGCCTGTTTTGTTTTCTTGGCTGAGTAGCTGCGTGAAGTTGGCTAACTGTTCGGGGTTGGGGGTGGTGCAGTTTCTGTAGGTCATGGGGGGCCAGTGTTCGATTTTTGGGTAAGGCCATTTGGTTTGGTTGGGCAGCAAGTTTTTGGCATCCTTTGTTAAGAGCAACCCTTTAGGCATTTAAAGTTAACTAAACAAGGAATGTTTTGTCTTGGGTGAGGACAAGCGTTGGGGCTGCATGGCGGTTTATGGGGTGTTGTTCATTATTACTGCAACTTTTGATACATCTGTTTACTTTAAGCGCCGTTTTTGTATGCATATGGATAACCTTAAATAGTGCAAAAGTGTCAAAACAGGTAATTACGGGGAATAAAAATGGCACTTGACCAAAATGAATACGCGAAGTTTTTGCCCGAAGTTAAACCCTTGATAAACAAAGTCGTACAAAACAACATGGGCGACTCAATGCTCTTCTCCGCAGGAACCGACACCTCCATCATAGCTTATGAAGCCGTCAAGTACAAACCAGACCTCCCATGCCTAACCCTCGCCTTCAAACACGGAAACCCCAAAGACACCCAATACGTCGCAAAAATGGTTGACTTCCTCAAACTCAAACAAGAAACCCATGTCTTTGACCGCGAAGAAGTCCTCCAATTCTACCCCAAAGTTGTGGAAGCCCTCAAAAAATTTGACCCCATGGAAATCCGCAACAGCCTCCCAGTCTACATCGGCTTAACCCTGCTCAAACCAAAAGGCTACAAAGCCGTGTTCACCGGCGACGCATTGGATGAACTCTTCGGCTACCCTTGGCAATTTCACCTAACCCAAGAAGAATTCGCCAAAAAACAAGAAGAAATGTGGGCAGAAATGGGTTTCTCTAGCATACCCATGGCGGAGTCGCTGGGCATGAGCATCAAAGCACCATACCTTGACCCTGCATTCATGGAGTGGGCAAAGAAGCTACCCATTAAAGTGAAGATAAACTTGGGTGAAAACGGCGAACGCTACAGCAAATGGATACTGCGCAAAGCCTACGAAGATGTGCTGCCTAAAGAGGTTGTTTGGCGACCTAAAGCTCCCTTGGAGCAGGGCACCGGCACCGAAATTCTGCGGACCCACTTCAACGACATGATAACCGACGCAGAGTTTGCTGAGAAGAAGAAGCAAATTCTTGAAGCCGACGAAGTTGAAATCCAAGACAAAGAGCAGCTGCTTTACTATGAGCACTTCCGCAAGGTATTCGGCAAGCCCAAGGACATCTTCACTAAAGGTTCAGTAGAATGCCCCAAATGCCACAGCCGCATGGACACAAAAATCCAGTTCTGCAAAATCTGCGGAGCCTACCCAATCTAAACCTTCTCTTTTCTTTTTGTAGTTATGGCGGTTTGTTGCTTAGCAAAGCTCTTTTGGGCTTGACTTTAAGTTTTTACTGTTTTGAAATTTATTGTGTAGTGGGCTATTTTGGTGTTTTCAATGCATATCTTAAAAGGTAGATTTTTGAAATCCTTTTTTAAAAGTGAAATTGTTTAAAACTTCTAAATGTTTCTTGCTTGGCATGAACATCTTCGTTTGTACTTTGTGCCTTCAGGAGGTGAGTGTCTATGGCGGTAACTGAACTGGTCTGCCCCGCTTGCGGAACCTGTGTCGTCCAAAGTCGGTGCCAAGGCTGTCGCAAAAAGATTCACAGCTACAAATGTCAAAAATGCGGCACAAACATCCCCAACCCCGAATATGTGGAACCATGAGCACGTTTTGAAGCTTCACAATGGAGTGCCTTACGTTGATCCCTGCTTCTTTTTTCTTTTGCAACGTCAAATGAAAAACACACGTGTGTTCCATGTTTATTGTGATTATTTTGAGAATTCGATTTTTGGCAAGTTTTCTTATGTCAAGAAACTTTTACAAATAGGCTTTTAACGGAAACTATGGTCTGTTTTCATTGTTGATAGCTACAATGACGATGGCTAGACAAATCGCCCTCCTTATGGGTACAGTACTCCTTCTAACTTTATTCTGCTTATTGTCTTTGGGAAACAGTACTCACGTAGATCCTTCGGGGGACGATTGGCCTATGTTTCGCCATGACCCTGCGTACACAGGCTTCTCATCAAGTTCAGTAAATGCAACTCCAACTGTACTGTGGAATTCATCAAGTAGCGGTGCCCCCGTTATCGCTGACGGTTATTTAGCCACAGGCGGCGGAACTGTTACTTGTAGGAATGCTTCAAACGGAGAACAGTTGTGGCGGCAACGCGTGCACAATCCAGCTGGGAACGTAGCTATCTATAATGGCTATGTATACACATCATCTGGTGCCTTCAACGTTTCAACAGGGGAAATGAAGTTAAACTACACAAATAATTTTGGCTTTGCAACACCTAACATTGTTGAAGATGTCATATACTTTGGGTCCTACCTTCGAGGTGGCGTTTTTGCTTTAAACGCTACAACTGGCGCGTACCTATGGAATTTCACTTCAGGTCTAGTGTATTCTTCTCCTGCAGTTTCCCAAGGACTCGTCTATTTTAATTCTGTTGAGGGTATTCTTTATGCTTTAAATGCTTCGACGGGAGAACAACTATGGACCTACAGGGGGTTGAGTGGTTATGAATCTTCCTCACCATCCATCTCAGATGGGTATGTCTATATAGGCACGACTTATGGTTCCAATGGGAAAGTTATATGTTTGGATGCTATGAGTGGAACTGAAATCTGGACAGCCTCCATTCCTGCTGGAATGTCCTCCCCCGCAGTTGCCTATGGTTGCGTCTATATAGTATCAAATAGTACTGTTTATGCCCTTAACGCCTCCACCGGAGACCTACTGTGGAATGCAACCGGCGGCGGGGGGCAATCCCCAGCAGTCGCAGGCGGCACAGTTTACGTTAGCTGTTCCTACAACGTTTATGCTCTTAATGCTTCAACAGGCGCTAAAATATGGAACTATACTTTCCCCAAACAAGCCAACTCCATTTCTACGTATCCCGCTATCGCAAACGGCACAATCTACGTTGATACAGGGTACTCACTTTATGCCTTCGGCTCTCCCCCTTCATCTCCCACCTCAACGCCTTCGCCGTCACCGACTATTCCCGAGCTTTCACAATTTTCAGGAATTGTTCTTGCTGCGGTAGTGTTCATGACTATGTTATTTTCAGTCTGGAAAAAACAACTAAGAACGGTTAATAACTCAAATTGTAATGAAGAGTCGAGTATTCAAAAATGCTGTTAAAAACAAAAAACATCTTTCCTTTTTTAAAAGGAAGGCTGTTTCTGTTTCTTATTGATTGTTTGTTGTGCTGTTATAGAAAGTATATCTAGAATTACCTTTGTGAAGCTAAACATTCCTTAAATTTGTTGAGGTAATTTTTGTTTTTCATGAAGTTTCAAGCACAGTGTTGTTTATGCGGGGCGTGTATAGTTGGAGCTTAAGAAGGTGTTGGCTTCTTCTTTGCGGCAGAATATATTGAAAGAGCTTTCGTTAACGCGGGAGCTTCGCGTTATGGAGCTTGTGCGCCGAACTGGCAGTACTTATAATGAATTGAATCGGAATCTTGAAATTTTGGAGAAGGAAAACTTGATAATAACTGAGTATCGCGTGAAGGTTAGGCATGGAAAAGTCAGGGTTATATCGTTAAATCGGGATGACCGTCGAACAAAAATTCTGCTTGATGTACTAAAAGTGTTAGATCAAGAAAATGCATATTCCCCCTGCTAAAATGCTGAACTTTTTCTTAGGTTTATAGAGGGTTTGTTTCATTTTTCGGCAGTTTAAAATATGTTGTTTACACAATATGTTGTAGGTGATGAAGGTGACCAAGCATGTCCTTTCAGCATTGATTCTTGTTTTTCTATTCACATGGGCTGGACTTGTATCAACGCCGGTGAATGTTTGTTTTGCTTCAGAAGAGGATTGGTCCATGTTTCGTTGTAATGCTGCTCATGTGGGTGCGGTTGTTGGTGTTGGTCCGACAACGGTTCCTGTGGAAAGGTGGCGTTTTGATGCGGGTGGTTCGGTTCGTTCTTCTCCTGTGGTTGTTGACGGAGTTGTTTATGTGGGTTCAGAAAATGGTGTTTATGCGCTTAATGCTTCTACCGGAGAAGTTATAATGAAATACATTAACGGTTCCGCGATTTCTTCTCCTGCAGTCGCAAACGGAATAGTCCACTTCAGCTCTATGGAAGGGTGGGTTTACACCTTTAACGCGTCAACAGGCACAATAATAGGACGCTTCAGAATTGGCGGTGTCAGTACTGCTTCTTCTCCCACCGTAGTGGATGGGCTATTCTATGTAGGGGTTGGCTGGATGCTTGTCGTTGTTACTGCTTCTACTGGGTGGGATACGCCTGTGACTTTTGGCACTGATGGGTATATTGATGGTTCTCCCGCAGTTGTTGGTGGTGTTGTTTATTTTGGTTCTCAAGACAAAAATGTTTATGCTGTTAATGTTACTACTGGAGAAAAACTTTGGAATTATACAACAGAAAGCGAAGTTGCTTCTTCTCCTGCTGTGTCTGATGGTTACGTTTATGTAGGGTCAGGTGGTTCTGTAGGTGCGGGTAATTTTTATGCTTTTAATGCTTCGACGGGTGCAAGAATTTGGAATTTTTCAACTGGGGGTGGTGTGGTTTCTTCGCCTGCGGTGTTTGATGGTGAAGTTTATGTTGGGTCGTATGACGGCTACGTTTATGGCTTTGATGGTTTGAGTGGCAAGTTAGTTTGGAGTTATAGGACGGGTGGTGGTGTGTATTCTTCGCCTGCGGTTGCGGGTGGGGTTGTTTATGTTGGTTCGTATGATGGGAATGTTTATGCGTTTGATGCTTTTTCGGGGTCGTTGATGTGGAGTTATAAAACTGGTGCGGCTGTGTGGTCGTCACCCGCTATTGTCAACGGCACCCTCTATGTAGGCTCAGACGACGGATACGTTTACGCTTTGGGACAATCTCCTAATAGCAGTACTCCTTCACCTACAATACCCGAGTTTCCTATTCAGTTGGAAAGCATTCTTTTTTCCCTATCCTTAATGGCGGTGCTTTCAATAGTAGTTAGAAAACGGGAAAAAGAAAAAAATATGCCTTAACAAAGCTGCATTTAATTCTTAGGGGAGCGCTTTTCACTTTCTCTGAACAAAAACAATATTGTTTACATAATATTCTATTGCAGTAATGCCTGTGTGTTCTTAACATTTACTTTTGATTTTTTTGCGGAAACAACTGTTTTATGGTTTGTAGAACAGTTTTAAAATAAAGCAGCGAAAGAAAATCAATTAACTTGCAAACTCAACCGTGTGCAACCAAATAGGTTATGAAGCCCGAATCTTCCAACAGCCTAAAATAATCTGTCGCACAATGCAATATTCAGGGGGGCTAAATATAGCTAAACATAGAGGAGTGGCAGTTATCCTCAAGATGGTTCTCGTAAGTGCGTTTCACTTCCCTTCGGAAAACTTTTTTCACCCAATTGCCCGACTTAGTGATATACTCGGTCAGTCCAAACATAATAAAGTCTGCATAAAAGAAGGGAAAGATAAAATAAAAGACAAGTTAATCGTTTTTCTTGTTCTAATCAACATTATGGTTTTTCTTTGCGTAGCCCAAGCTTATACGGAGTCAACTTGGAACATACAAACCGTGGACCCACAGGGGTCGGGTGGTTCAATCGCTGTAGATTCCAACGGTAATCCACATATAAGCTATTTTATGAGCGCTACCTCCAATCAAACTCGGGCAGGCATAAACTATGCCGTCTGGAACGGAACAAACTGGACTACACAAAAAATAAGCCCTACTGGAAGCACCAACAACAAAATCGCGATAGACCCAAACAACAAACCACATATAGTCTACCAAGCATACGACGGCTTAAAACACATTTTTTGGAACGGAACAAACTGGATAACCCAGACTGTATACGTGCCGCCAGGGATGGGATGGGTTTATTTTTCGGTGGCTATAGATTCCAGCGGCAACCCGCACATAGTGTATGCCACTATTAACTTGCCAATTGACGAATTACGGTATACTGTGTGGACGGGCTCAAACTGGAACACAACAACCATAGATTCAGGGAGTTTTCCTTACTGGGCACCCTCAATCACTCTGGATTCTCATGACATCCCTCACATAACGTATTTTGACCAAACAAACATGGATCTAACGGAAAAAGGCACCCTAAAGTATGCTACACCGAAAGGTTCAAACTGGAGTATACAAACGGTGGACACGCCTTTTTATTCGCAATCCTCCCTTGCTCTGGATTCAAAAGGTTACCCACACATAAGCTACACTAACGCTAGCAATGATGGTCTGGAGTACACCAGTTGGGATGGCACGGCATGGATTAAGCAAACTGTAGACGCAGACTGGGACTTCCATGGAGACTGTTACCTCGGGTTGGATTCAGATGACAAACCGCAAATTGCATATTTTGTAGCGGTCGGAGAAGAGTGTGACTTGAAGTACGCTGTTTGGACGGGTGAAAACTGGAGCATTCAATTGGTGGACTCAAACACCGCAAGTGGCGCCATGGTTTTGGACTCATCAGGCAACCCGCACATAGCTTATAACAGACCCGTGATATGGGCATCGGGTAATGCATCACGCACATATGATTTAACGTATGCTACCCTTTCAGGGGGTCGTCCCAATTCATCGCATTCCTCTAACCCTTCTGCATCACCAACTATTCCAGAGCTTTCAGAACAAGTTTTGGGGACAACCCTATTTGTATTTGGGCTAACAGCCACCTTTGTTGTAGTTTCAAAAAAGAAAATGGCTAACAAGAGTCCTGTAAAAAAATCGCGATCGTAACGTGATTTGGAAATGAAATCTAAGGGAGGTTTCTACGTTTTTTTAGTAAAGCAAGTTTTGGATCTTAGCCTGGCAAAGTAACCTCTCTTTTGAAAAGCATTTAAAGCAAATTTAAAAACAACGCTTCAGTCCAACCAGAAATTTCAACTGAGTCAAAAGTTGGTGCTTCTAAACATAAGAGAACTCCGTTTTTGAGAAAGAGAAAGTACGCGTAGATTCAAATAAAAGGGAGGTTTCTGAAACATCCCGTTTTCCTAAAGTAAACCCACGCGAGTAGTTCTACAAGGGAAAAATATGTTTGAACAAAACCTAATCGGCAAAAAGACCTGCTGTGGTCTAAATAGTTCAATTTTTTACTTGGGCGGGAATCCCAAAGAAAAAATGCCTTCTCCCAGCACAATGTTGTGGCAGTCAAACAAGATTTTATTGTGTTTGAAAGCTACTTCCACAATTGAATCAGCCAAAAACGTCATGTTTTGTAGACAGAAGGCGAAATACTATGGTATGTAGTATGAACGGTGGTTGTGATAATAATTGTAACCCTACGGAAGGATTTAAAGGTGGGAAAGGAACCACAATTTGGGGTCCAATACGCTTCACTTTGGGTCCAAAGGGAAGTCAAACTGACACCAAAACGCTCCATTTCACAGCCACGCAACCTCAATGTTATCAAAATTCCTCTCCCCAAAAATGCAGCGCTTGCAACTTAAGTTACACAATCAGAACTACCCAAGATTCCGATAACCCTGTCGTATCGTTGTATCTATATCTGAATGGACACACATCAGCAAATGCAGACCCGGGAAAGCGATATCATAGTAGATTAGCTAATCATGACCTCTCGGAAGTTATTGACTTATCTCAATCAATAGATGGATTTGACGGAAGCGGTAACCCTGTTTACAGTTTAAACGATCCTGACCTCAACACACTTGAGTTTGTCAACGATGACGAATACGTCAGCGTTACGATCGAAGATTTAACAGTTGTTCGAATATACCCAATGTGCTATCTGCCATGTGACGGCAAAAATGCCTGCACTGATGGCATGTGCGATGGTTCTGGTCCATGCGGATCGGAACAGCCATATTCAAAGATCGAAAACGATCCCCTAGATTCCACACGACAAGATTACCCTTGCAACTACAAAGATTGCGGCAATATTAGTTATACCAAATTTGGTCCCGACAACCACGTTAAAGAAATCTCGCCCAGTCCCTATGTAAATGCAGTTTGGACTTGGACTAATCCTCCTGATCCATGCTATAATTACGTTAATAAGAAACATTGTTTTTTCAATTTAAACAATGTTGCTACTAGTGGTGTATCCGAAAATGATGACGTGACTTTTTGGCTCAGACTTAACTACGACCCCACTAACCATCCCGACAGCCCATGGGTGCAATTCTACCATCCTACAGGCAATTACCATATAGCTCATGGCGTTGATCTAGCAAACCACCCAACATTATCAGGGTTTTACGATGACAGCCCTAATGGCACAAACACTTTAGAGTTATACTACGATCCTAATGCCGACGTAGATCTTGTATTATGCGACGGATGTAGCGGTTCATGTCCACCGTATTGTCAGGAAGGAGGAAGCATCGATATCTACCGCACTTACCAGACAGAACCCGTTTATCTGACCATAGAAGCTTCAGTTGCAACAGGAGGAGGATCTATCTCACCGTCTGGCATAGTTCAAGTAGATTATGGAGGAAACAAAACCTTCAACATTACGCCGAATACAGGCTACCTCATATACCACGTTGATGTCATGAACGACGGCGAAAACTGGGTTTCACAAGGAGCAATTAGCAGTTACACATTTATCAACGTCACCAATCTCAAGCATAAAATCAGGGCATACTTCACAAGTTGTGGTACATGCCAAACAGTTTGCCAGACGGCATGCGTAGTGAGCTGTCAAGAAACATGTCAAATAAGCTGCCAGCCTTGTGAAACTTGCCAGCCATGTGTAACCTGCCAAGATACTTGTCAACTTACATGTCAAACGGGGTGCGAAGTAGCATGCCAGTTGCCGTGTGAGTTTTGTCAAATGACCTGTCAATGGACATGCATGGCTGCGTGTCAGCTTTCATGCCAAACCTGCAATACCTGCCAAACCACATGCGAACTAAGCTGTCAAACTGGATGTGAAGTGAGTTGTCAATCTGGTTGTGAGGTGTCTTGTCAGTCGCCTTGCATGGTCTGTCAGCTTCCTTGCCTGTGGAGTTGCCTAATGATACAGTAATGACTTAGCAGAAACATCAGGAGCCAGATAATATGAGTAAAAAATGCGTAAACAATCAATCAACTCCGGTCCGTAATCAACAGAACTCTTCGGTACGGACGTCACCTCCGTTTGGGCAGTCTCTGACTGAGCAGCGGGTCAAGGAAATTGTCATTGAGTCTTTGATTGCATTAGGCTTGGTTCCCCAACCGCAAAAGAGGAAGACTATCCATGCTTAATCTGCCTGCTAAAATCAAAGAAATGACCGTTTGGGTCACCGGCGAATGCAACCTCAGCTGCAAATACTGCTTCGTCTATAAACTCAACCAAAACCCGCCACACGGAAAAATGACCATGCAAACTGCAGATCAACTCATACGTTTCTGCACCCAAAACCTAGACCCAAACGGCGCCCTTTGGTTCTTCGGCGCAGAACCATTCTGCAACTTCGACACCCTCAAGTACATAGTTGAAAAAAGCCACACAGACGGACACAAATGGAACTTTGGAGTAACCACCAACTGCACCTTAGTAACCGAAGACATAGCCTTGTGGATGAAGAAATACAACTTCGGCGCAACCGTCTCCATTGATGGATCAAAAAACAGCCACGACACCAACCGAGTCTACCCCAACGGGAAAGGCAGCTGGGAAGACGCGTGGCGCGGCTTCTTGCTACTAAAGAAACATTTCACAAACACGCCGCAACTGCGGTGGACCGTAACCCCGTCCACCGTGAAGGGACTAGCAGACGCCATCAAGTCTTTCGTTGAAGAATTTAACCTCACAAGCCTTGCCGTGGACATGGTCTACGAAGCGGAGTGGGCACCTCAAGACTTGGCAAACCTCAGACAGGAACTAGAAATCTTTCGCGGATACTACAAAAATTGGATGGAACGGGGGGTTCCAGTGTTTAGCATGTGGGTTCGAGACGCAAACGCCGCAATCACCCAAACAAGAAGGGTCTGGGATTCACGGTGCGGATTAGGACAAGGCGGAATATCAGTTGACTACGACGGCTCAATTTACCCCTGCCATAGATTCGTCGACTCACATGAAATAAAGATAGGCGACATATACAGCGGCTTTGCACAAAGTCGCTTAGACTGGATTAAACATTGGCAAAATATAGCACCCTACTGTGAGGTCCCCACGAAATGCTTAAGTTGTAACTACAAAAACAACTGTATAGGCGGATGTATAGCCCAAAACTACGACGTCTTCGGTTTGCCACATGTTAACCCCGAAACTTTCTGCACAATTAAACAACTGATAACAGACGTTTTCAGTGAACTATGCAAATCTATGCAAACCAACAAAACCTTCCAGAAACTATACGCAAAACCTCCTTTCGAGCAAAAACCAAAACTGCCTCAAACATCCACAAACTCAACACAGCTTGCGCAAAAGAATTGACCAAAACTGCCCTTCTTTTTTCTTTGTTTTATTTGTTGCCAAATGTGATTATGCTATATTGAACCTGATGGGTTTTGGGAAAAGCTTAATTCTGTAGTTGTTTCTGTCACTTTACCTATACAGAGTGATTAGCGATGGCTAAGTTGTCCGACCTTAAATTCGCGATGGGCGCCAGCATACTTGCAGCCACCTTCATATTTGGCGCCTTCCTCATCGGCGTCATATTCCTCATCCAATACTACTACACAGGTTTTGATGTTGTGACTGGGCTGCTTTTCGCCGTCGGCGGCACCGCCATTTTTGTCCTCTTCGAATACGCGATTGGCCCCACCATCGTTAGCGCCACTACCCATCTGCATTTTCTTAAGCCCGGCGAGAACCCCTGGCTGGAAAACATGGTCAAAGACTTGGTAGCCAAAAGCGGCATACCCATGCCCAAACTCGCCACCGTCCCCAACAACACACCCAACGCCTTCACGTACGGACGAAGCCAAAGCAGCGCCGTTTTAGCGGTGCATGAAGGGCTCCTGCGGCAGCTGAACGAGGACGAAATCCGTGGCGTTATCGCTCATGAATTGGGGCACATCAAACACAAAGACTACATCGTCATGACCGTGCTTTCCGCCTTGCCCATGCTGGCTTACTGGATATCCCAAGTCACACTCACTGCAAGCTGGTTTGGCGGCGGCTCCAGACGAGGAAACAAAGACCAAAACAACACCGGCGCCATCCTTGTAGCCATCGGCATTATTTCGTTTGTGGTTTACATTGTGTCGTTTTTGGCGGTTATGCGGCTAAGCAGGCTACGCGAGCACTACGCAGACTCCTACAGCGCTTACTTAACCAAAAAGCCCCACAGTCTGCAAAGTGCCTTATCCAAAATCAGCTACGGCTTATCCATCGCGCCTAAAGTTCCCACGGATGCACGCAGCTTCTACATTGAGGATCCCACACAGGCAAAACGGGAGGTTGCACAGATAATGTCTAACAAAAGCCAGTACGACTTGGACAACGACGGCGTCTTGGACGAACATGAACTGGAGCATGCCATGGAGCGGGAAGCTAAATCGACGTGGGCGCAGATGAATAGCTTGTTTGCGACGCATCCCCCCACGTTCAAGCGGATTTTGCTGCTGCGGGAAATCGAGAACGAAATGAACACGGGCAAGTACAGCGACGACCGCATGTACGCCCACGTCTAAACCTGTTCCGCCAGACATGGGAACCCTCTTAAGCTTCAACGGCTGTTGGATAACTGAAAACCATGGGCGCCCCCACAAAACCGTCGCTTGCAGAAGATTTTATTTATCCACGCTACGAGCGGGGCTGCATTTCAAACCTGCCAAACGCAATCCTTAACCTGTTTGGCGTCAAAACTCCTAAGCCACAATTGCCCCTCCGAGAGCATGTCGAAAAACTTGGTGCCGACAAAGCAAGCAAAGTGGTGCTCCTGCTTCTGGACGGATTTGGGTTTGACCAGTTTCAGCGAAACCAAAACAACTTCAGTTTCCTCTCAAATTTATCCCGCAACGGCTCTGTTTTCCCTTTGACAAGTGTTTTTCCTTCGCAAACAACCAACGCTTTGGCAACTTTGAATACGGGTTTGATGCCTCAAGAGCACGGGCTGTTTGAATACTTCATTTACCTTAAAGAGGCTGGGCAAGTTGTCAATACCTTATCGTTTGAACCCGTAGGTTCCGCCTATGGTTCTGGTGCCCAAACAGAGTTTGACCCGCACCTTGCGTTCAACGGCAAAACCATCCACACCACACTCAAAGCGGAGGGCATAGAAACATTCGTCCACGCCTACAAGTACTACGCCTTCAGCCCTTGCTCTCAACTGCTCTTTGACGGCAGTACGGTGGTTCCCTCTTGGAAAACCTCCGACATGGTGGTCAATCTGCGACGCAACCTCCAAGACACTCAGGGACCCGCATACTTTTTTGTACATTTTGATACGCTTGACACCATCGCACACGAGTATGGACCTAACAGCGAGCAGTACGCCGCTGAATTATCCGCCATTAGCTACCTGCTCAGCAAAGAATTAGTCGAAAAAGTTGATGCACAAACCGCAAAAGAAACCCTGATTTTGGTTACTGCAGACCACGGCGAAGCAGCCATCAACCCCCAAGACACCCTCTACCTTAACAACTTTCCCCAAGTAATCAGTAACCTGAAAACAGAAAAAAAGCTGCCGATTTTGCCCGCGGGCGGTCCCCGAGACGTATTTCTGCACATCCAAGAAGAAAAACTCGCACAAACCAAGGAGTTTCTTACAAAGGAACTCGGCAAAAAAGCCGCAATCATCGAAACCCAAGAAGCAATTGAGCAAGGCTTATTTGGCATCGGCGAGGCGGCTGAGGTGTTTTGTGAGCGGGCAGGAAACTTGATGGTTTTGCCTTTTGCGAATCAGACGGTGTGGTTTGAGTTTTCGCAGGGGCGTAAACTGGAGCTTTGGGGTCACCATGGCGGGCTAAGCCGCGAAGAAATGGTGGTTCCTTTCGGGTTAGCTAAGCTTAGCAGCTTAAAGTAGCCGTTTGCTCCTTTGGGGAACGGGTTTTTTGGGCGAAGACTAATATCTGCGTAGCACCGTTTAATGTAAAAATAAGGGGACATAGAAAAATGCCTTATTGCCCTGAATGCGGCGGCGAAATGGTCTACAACATCTCAAACAAGCACTTCACGTGCAAAAGCTGCGGTTTAACGGTTACTCAGCAGGAACTGATGGATCTTCGAGAACGCAATCGTCCACCTGAAGAAACCGAAGATGAGATTCGTCAGAACCGCAGAAAAGAGTACTTGAAGTGGTACCTGAGCAGCAAGAAGTAGTGGTCTTGCCGCCAGACGGTTTGAGCGATTTGTTAGCAAACAGTATAAAAGTCAAACCTCTTTCTTATCAAGCTACATTGTGAATGGGCGATGCTTGATGACGGTTGAAATGGAGCTTGTTTGTGTCGGCAACGAACTGCTTATCGGAAAAGTCGTAAACACCAACGCCAGCTGGATGGGTAAACGCGCCACTTCCTTGGGCGTGGCGGTGAAACGAATAACCGTGGTTGCGGACGTCATTGACGAAATGTCGGCGGCGTTTCAAGAGGTTTTGGCACGCAAACCTAACTTCTTGGTAGTCACGGGCGGTTTGGGGCCAACATTTGACGACAAAACCTTAGAAGGCTTAGCCAAAGCGTTAAACCGAAAACTCACCTTGAACACGGAAGCTCTTGCTATGGTTCAGGCAAAGTACCTTGAATACACCAAAACCCGCAACATACCCCAAGGCAACCTGACTCCTGCTCAAGCTAAAATGGCAACCCTGCCCCAAGGCTCCACACCTGTTGTGAATCCAGTTGGAACAGCACCTGGCGTCCGCATCGATGTTGATGGCTCCGTTTTGTTTTCGCTGCCTGGTGTGCCGCGGGAGATGGAGGCAATTTTTGAGGCTTCAATTGCGCCTTTGCTGCGGCAAGCTGCGGGGGATGTGGGCTTCTTTGAACTTAGCATATACGCTGATGGCATTATGGAGTCTGTGTTGGCTCCTTTGATTGATGAAGTGATGCATGACAACCCGCTGGTTTACATAAAGTCGCATCCTAAAGCACGGGAAAGCAAACCTCACATGGAACTTCACTTATCAACGTCTGGGAAACCTTCGGATAACCCCTCGCAGTGGCTGGCTAAAGCTGCTGTTGAGCTTTCCGCTTTGATTGCCAAGGTAGGCGGCACCGTGACACGGTTAGAATCTCAAGGCATCGTTTAGTTTTCGGAAGCGGATTCGTAATTCGCAACGTCAATAAAGGATTCTGCGCTAAAGAAAAGGGGAGTTACCTTGAAAGCCCAACGTTTATCCTTGTTTACTACTGTTGCCTCTGTTTTGCTTTTGTTGGCTCTGTTTTCTTCGCTACCCGCTGTTCAAGCTCAAGATGTTAACTTGTCCTACAAACTGGTAAACATAGAGGATGGCACTTTTAGCTACAACCTCAACGTGGTGGTGCCCCAATCCCTCACCGAGCACTACAGTCAGAAAAATCACCTCGCCGTCTTTGATTCCTCTTTTCCCAAGTTCGTTACGCCTTCCGCGGTGGAGCCTCTTGCAGATTGCCTGCGGCAGATTTACCCTGACGATGAAGACTTCGTTAACGGTGTCCTTACGTTGGTCCATCAAATTCCCTACAAGGAAGTTAAAGAAGAATACTATCCTGTTGAAACTTTGGTCAGAGGCAGCGGCGACTGTGACTTGTTTTCGTTTCTTGCGGCGTCAATTCTGAAGGCGGGAGGTTTAGACGTTAGGCTGCTGCACTACACGGTCCAAGAGCACATGAATCTGGGGGTTCATTTGGAGCAGCCGCCAAATGATGCCCGAGGCGACTTATACTCGTTTGACAACGAAGGCAAAACCTACTATGTTGCTGAATGCACAAGTTCTAGTTGGCAAGACGGCTGGCGGGTGGGTGAATGCCCTGAGGAGCTCCAAAATGTATCTATGATTGTTATTTCCTTGGAAAATAGCGAGCCGACCTCGCCGGGGCATGTTTCAGCCAGTTTCACAAAGTTACAGTCAACCACGCTTCGTATGGGTGGGTTGCCGATTTTTGCCTCCAAAGGCACAACCGTTAAAGTCAACGGGCAAATTGTGCCCGCGTTGCCTAACCAAAACATCACTTTGTATTTGCGAACTGGCTTTTCTTGGAGAGTGCTGACCACAACCACTACCTCAGCAAATGGGCAGTTCACCTATGTTTGGGACTCTAACCTCACGGGGCTTTTTGGTTTACGGGCAAGTTGGAGTGGCGATGACCAATACGCGGGCGCTATAAGCCAAACCCAAAACACGCTAATTCTGCCCTTCTACTTCTTGGTTCTTGCCAGTGCCGCAACAGTTGCCGTGGGTGTTTGTGTTGTTGTTTTTGTGATAACCCGCAAAAGCCGACAAAAAACGAAAGTGCAACCTCCGCCGAAGGCTCCTGATTTCCACGAAGCCTAACCGACACAACAAACGTTACATCCACAAACGCACAGACTTCATGTGAGTATTGCAGAAAAGTGGCTAATCAACTGTTAGACTGAAAAGAAAATAAGATAGGCTGCTTGAGCCTAATTTGAAAGTGCCTTTTTCAGTTCTTCAGCTTTGTCGGTTTTCTCCCATGGGAACTCAATGTCGTCTCTGCCGAAGTGCCCAAACACAGCGGTTTTGCGGTAAATTGGCCTAAGCAACTGCAGGTGGTCAATGATTGCTTTGGGACGCATGTCAAAAGTTTTATGGACTGTTTCCAGAATTTTTTCGTCACTGGCTTTACCTGTGCCAAACGTGTTCACCAAGACGCTGATAGGCTGGGCAACTCCGATGGCGTAGCTGATTTGGATTTCACACTGATCCGCAAGACCTGCGGCGACAATGTTTTTGGCTATGTATCTTGCCATGTAGCATCCGCTGCGGTCAACTTTGGAGGGGTCTTTTCCGCTAAAGCATCCCCCGCCATGACTGCCAACGCCGCCATAAGTGTCAACGATGATTTTTCTGCCCGTAAGTCCCGAGTCGGCGAGGGTTCCGCCTATGACAAAGCGGCCCGTGCCGTTGATGATGATTTTCGTGTCGTCGCGGAGCAACTCTTTGGGAATAACGTATTTGATGACTTGTTCTGTTATGTCTTTTTTGAGTTCGGCGTCGCATTCTGAGCCGTTATTCTGCGCTGCGATGACCACTGCGGTTACGCATTGAGGTTTGCCGTCAAGGTAGTCAACGGTGACTTGGCTTTTGCAGTCAGGGCGCAGGCAGGGAATGATTTTTTCGTGTCTGCATTCTGCTAGTCTTTTCACCAGTTTATGAGCTAGTATGATGGGCAGGGGCATGAGTTCTTTGGTTTCGTTGGTGGCGTAGCCGAAGACCATGCCTTGGTCTCCTGCGCCTTGTTCGTGGCCTTCGGTTTCGGTGACGCCCACGGATATGTCTGGGGACTGCTCGGTGAGGGAGACCAGTACACCGCAGGTTTCCCAGTCTAAGCCGTCTTTAGCGTTGTCTAACCCGATTTCTTTGATGGTTTTGCGCACGATTTTCGGGATGTTAACGTAGCCTTTGGTGGTGATTTGGCCTGTGACGACGACGGTTCCCTGCATGACAAGGGTTTCGGCGTCAACGCGGGCTTTGGGGTCTTGAGCTAAAATTGCGTCCAAGATGCTGTCAGAGATTTGGTCAGAAACTTTGTCTGGGTGGCCTTCTCCGACTGATTCAGACGTAAAGAGATATCTACCGTCTTTTTTCATAGCAACATCCTTCAGGCTTTCGTATGATGAGAGTTTCTAATACGAAGTATTTTTCTTAAAAGCCTTTCTACCAAAACTGAACCCCAGCAAACGGGTTTTTTCTGGCTGAAAAGAAAACGCGACTTAATGCACCGTTTTTGATGATTCAGTGAGTTGAAAAACATTTGGGCTTAGAATAGCATACTGAATGCTTATCATTAGGCAATGACAATGTTTCAGATGGAGTTTACTTATATGGATGCCTCAACTGCTGCTCAAAACGCTCTTCAATGCGTGCTTCAAGCCAAACAGGGTGACCGCATAGTCATATTTTGCGACGACACCCGTGCTCCCATCGGGGAAGCCTTCGAAGCAGGCGCCCTCAACCTAAAGCTAGACACAACGCTCGTCCTGCTTGAAACCCGCCCCGACGTTTTCCGCACCGAAATTCCTCCGCAACTCCAAAAGTACCTCACCACGGAACGCGCCGACATCTACATCAACCTGTTCCGCGGCACCCACCAAGAAACCCCCTTCCGCATAAAGCTTATCCATGCCGAAACCGGCGACCACCACACCCGTTTAGGACACTGCCCCGGCGTCACGTTAGACATGCTGACCCAAGGTGCCCTCGCGTTGACAGCAGAGGAACACCAGAACATGCAGGGGTTCGCAAAGGAACTTATGGAGAAACTCACGGGCGCGGTCAAAATTGAAATCGCCACGCCCGCAGGAACCAAACTCAGCCTCAATGTCAAAGACCGCCCTTTCTACACTGACACGGCATTGGATTGGGCGCTTATGAAGTGGATGAATCTGCCCACGGGTGAAGTTATAGTGGCGCCAGTGGAGGACTCGCTGGAGGGTAAGCTGGTGTGTGATTTGGCAGTGGGCGGCATCGGACCCGTTGAGTCACCCGTAACCATTAAAGTGCACGCGGGAAAGGTGGAGGCGGTCACCTGCAAAAACCCCGATGTCCTACGCCAAGTGCAAAACGCGCTGCACATTGACGATATGGCAAAGGTGGTGGGTGAATTTGCGTTTGCCATTAACCCCAAAGCCCGTTTCGTCCAGGAGTTTCTTGAGGCGGAAAAGATGCTTGGCACGGTTCACATCGCGTTTGGCGCCAACTTGGACATGCCTGGCGGCAAAAACAACTCCGCCAACCACATGGATTTCATGATGGCTAAACCCACCGTGAAAGTCACCCTGCAAGATGGCTCTGTGGTTCCTGTGCTTGTGGATGGCGTGTTTCAATCCGCCGCGCCAGTACCGGAGGAGCCGTTGCCCATCAGTTCCTTCTACAAAGTCCTCGACTACGTCACTATATACAAGACGGATGTGTGGTGGGAAGCGGTTGTCGTGTTTGAGGCATACGGCAGACGCCAAGTCGGCATGTACCTGTGGCAAAAACGTGGCGACACTTGGAAACGTAAAAACAAGTTTGGCATCCGCAACCTTGACGAATGGGGCAAAATCAAAAACGCCGTCGAGCAACTCTTCCAAAAAATATCCGTCACATAATCCCTTTATTCAGGTTTCGTTCCTGTTATTTATGGAGTTGTGGGTGGTAAATTATAATAGTTAATTGGTTGAATAGAGAGTAAGGCGGATTAAGATATGGCGATGGTAACCTTAGAGTTTAAGAAATATGTCGAAAGTTTAGCCAGCGAGAAAGCTCCTGGACCCTCAACCACGTTTAGCATGTTCCACATCTACTACGCCCTTGAGCTTATGTCACAAAAACCCATCGGACGCAACCGCCTCGCCCAAAAACTCAGCGTCGGCGAAGGCGCCATACGAACCATCGTAAACCGCCTCAAAGACGAACAACTCATAGTCACCGCCAAAGAAGGCTGTCGCCTTACCCCAAAAGGCGTCGAAGTGTGGCAGAAATTTGAAGAACTCTTTCCACAACGCACCGAAGTCGAACAGACAGAGCTTACACGTTCACCGTTTAACTACGCGATTTTGGTGAAAAACAGCGGGCACAAAATTGGGTCAGGCATCGAGCAGCGTGACGCCGCCATCATGGGCGGAGCCAAACGCGCCTTAGCCATCGTCTCCAAAGAGGGGCACCTGATTATTGACTCGGTTAGCGGCAGCGTCGAAAAAGAGTTTCCCGAAGCCTCCGCCAAAATTCTGCACAACCTAACACCCGAAGAAAACGACGTCATTATAATTGCTGGCGCTGAAAACTTGGTGAAGGCTAAACGGGGCGCGTTTGCGGCTGCTTGGGTCCTCATCGGCGAAGGCAGCGAAAAACCCCGTTAGGTTGTGTATTTTTCTCCCTGCATCAAGATGCGTTCCAGCACCGTGTTTACGGCGATTAAGCCCTCGTTAGTTTTTGAGGAGATAGGCGTCAAATGGAACTGCAAACCCAACTGCAAGATGGCGCGCATCATGTTTTGGCTAAAAACCCGTTTGCTTTCCTCCACTTTACCCAGTATGGCGTCTTCTAAGGCGTGAGGGTTGCCTGACCACTCCACAATGTTTGAGGCGTCCTTTTTCGGAAGCAAATCTGTCTTGCTAAGCAGGTGCAGTTGTGGCTGGAAGAAACGGTTGTAAACGGCAGCGGAGAGGAACATGTTGCTGACGTAGTTGAAGGGGTTGGCGCTGAAAACCGCGTCAAACAGGTAAATTAGGGCTTTTGGCTCCGTGGTTAACTCTTGCACAATGTAGGGGCCGCTGGCGCGAAACGCAAACAACTCCATCTGCCCCGGCGTGTCGACAATAACCATGTCGGCGTGGGCTTCGTCTATGTCGCGGGTGAGGTTCTCAATTTCGTCTGCGATGAGGTCAGCAGCCATGATGGCGGCGCCGTTGGGTCCCAACCCATATTTTTCCATGATGTCGGTGGCGTCCACGTAATTGCGGACATCCACATCGGGTGAGTAGGGCAGTTTCAGGGCGCCGGGGTCTAAGTTGACTGTGGCGGTGTCCTGTTTGTTCATTTTAAGCCAGTCGCTTAGGGCGGCGGTGAAGAGGCTTTTGCCGCTGCCGGCGGTTCCGATGACAAATACAACAGGCACTTAAGGCATCTCCAATTGCACGCATTACCGCTTAGCAAGGTAAGAACGTTTCTGTGATGACCCTCCCCTCTATAGGTTCTGCATAGAATTGTTATTTGGATACTAATAGGCGGCAAATAGGTCTGTAGTTTTCTCGTTTTGCCCTCGTTAAAGTTCGCCTGCGTCTTCGTTTTGGTAAATAAATTCTTGAAGCTCGGCTCTTCCGTTTTTAACAATAACTTTGTAGTCTGCTTCACACACTGGGCAGGTCACTACCTCATCGTATGTTCGGCGGTCTTCAATTTTGAATGTGTTCCCGCACTCTAAGCATTTAACTATCATGGTAGCCACCCTTTAATTACATTGTAAGGTAATTGCGGTCTCGTAGCCACGTGACCTGATTTTGTCTGTATCGCCAGAAAATGTCGCCTCGAGTGTCCGACTGAAAATCCCACGGCGAAACTAAAACAACGTCGCCGTCACGTATCCATACACGACGCTTTAGTTTACCACGAATTCGACATAGCCTTTCGTTTCCGTCTTGGCATTTCACCATGATTCGGTCCGCGCCAAGCATCTTCACCGCTATACCTAGAACATCATTTTCAGTTGGCAACACCATCTGGTTAAATTTGCTTTCATGCGTAATTTTTCGTTTTCCCATATTTAACACTCGCGGGGTTGCATTTGCAGTGCCCAATAAATCAGAATAGTGGAGAAAAAGTGAAGCACCCTGTGCTTGAGCCTGTTGTCTCTTCCTCTAAAGATTCTAATCCTGCTAACAATGTCTGCGCTGCTATATAGGTGTACTGTGAAAAATTTGCAGTTGGAATGGTTTTCCAAAACTTTTGCCGTATTGTTTTTTTTTATAATTCTTGTGAGGATTTTATGAGAATTATTTTTTAAATTTAAAAACTGGTTTTTTAGTAAATGCGTTTATACTTGCAGTGCCCCATGTGCGTATGAAGAGTTTCTCTTGTCTGGAGTTTGGCTTCAGATTGCTGATTCTTTTCAAATACGCAAAGGAAGAAAACAAATTGTGTACGATAGGAACTAAGTTGAAAACTGAAGCTGCAGGTCTTAGATTAAATCTACTTGTACTGGAAAAACCTCACAAAGAAAAGGGCACGCTTGGACTACCTTTTTGAGGTGAATAAGAATGTTTAACCGACCTTTAGTTGGCTTCAAATGCAGAATCTGTAACGCTACTTTCGCCACCCCTGAAGAATTAAGAAAGCACAGGATGGAAAAGCATAAAGGATACATGTTGATAATCAAGCGCTAATTCTGTTAACGCCTTCCCATTCTTTGCCTTAAACGCAAACAGCTTTCTTCGTAGTTTCCCTGTTGTCTTCATTATGCTGCATAACTCTGGCAACTGGTAACTGTAGCACGCTAACTGTTCCAGTTTTTCCTATAAACACTTGCCTTTCCCCTCTGAAAGTTGAAACGGACGCATTCTTAATCTGTATGACCTCACCAACAGAAACCAATTTTGCCTGCTCATTCCACAAACAAAGCTTAACTTTTCCTGTTTCATCCGCTATACATGTGCTGCTTACCATTGCGCTGTTCCCATACCGAGTATGCACAAGTGCGGGTTTCGAAATCTCAAGAACGCGTGCTTCCAAGTTCACATTTTTCATTCCATGCCGCAGGTCTTGGATAAGAGTGGCGCATCCTGACCTTCTGGTTTGTCTTGCTATCTGTCTGCGGACGCGTTCAGTGTTCAACCAACTTTCGAAGTGGAGGTTTTTCCTACGCAGAAACTCTTCAGATGCGCGGAACTGCATTACCACAGTGTCCTCTTTGGTGATTAGTAATATTGCCTCTTTTTTTACTACGCCTCGAAACTCGATTTTCAGTTTTTCGCAGGTGGCTTCGCCATTTTCTCTCGCTAACACCATGGCATCAAAAAGTTCCGCTAAGTACACGTTATATTTCACCGAAATAAACGCGAGATTCTCAGTTAATACTGGTTTTTTCTGGTTCAATATCGTCCCTCATCTTTGTCAGAAATGTCCTGAAAGCGTTTTTTCGGGGGCTTTTTCTGAAGAATTCCGACAACGATAATACAATGTGTCTTTGCCTATTTAGGTTAGCTGCCGCGAACCCTCTTCCTCTCTATTCTGGTGTCTTTGAAGAAATTATCCGGTTCAACATCATCTATGCGCTACGTGGAAAATCTGTATCTTCACGTTTTTCGGTTTTGAGTTATCCAATCTGACAAAGTCACCTTTTTTGTGTTGTAATATTTTTCCACATTCACGATGCCTCTAGCCGCAAGCCTAACCAGCACTCGATGAGTCTTCACGCGGGTTAATCCAGCTTTCCAACGGATGTCCCGCTGAAGCATGGTTCCGTCTGGAGCGGCAGCTAAAACTTCAATTATCTTGCGTTCATCTTCGTTGAGAATGCGAAGCACAGCATCAAGCCTCTGGCTGCTGTCTTGCGCGGTGGGCTCTGAAGGCTGGGCAGGCGCAACAGGTAACGATGTTTGCTCTATGGTCTTAGGTGTTTTCTGGGTTTTTATCGGCGGAAACAACACGCCATAAACGGCAACAACCGCTGCAACAGCTAACGGAACAGCGAAGACCAAAAGCCACAATGAACGGGAAACTCCCGCGTCTGTTGTCATTTGTGCTCCGTGTCCTCTCCCGCTGCCAAAGTCCTCTGTGACAAAGTAGAGCGTTAACCCAACAAAACTAACAGCTAACAGCGTAACAACCACGACCACGATAGCTCTTTGCATGGAGGAATCCCTTGAAACAATACGTAAGGTGGGCTTATAAGCTGTTTCAGTTTCTGAAACGCCTGTTACAGCCAACAACTAAACCCCTGTTCAGCCCATTGGTTTCTCGTAGAAAATGGAGGTGAAAAAGAATGAAACTGAAAATGCTTCTGTTGGCTGGCGTCATAATTGGGCTCCTCGCAGTACCCCTTGCAGCTGCGGCTCCTTCGTTTGGGCAGGGAAAGACTCAGAACGGCGACACACTTCAGCTTCAAGACAAGCAGCAGCTTCAAACGCAGGATTGCCTAAACGCTGCGGACGACTCTGTGGAGCCTCTGCAGAGCCAAGACCAAAACCAAACACAGACCCAAGACCAACAACAACTCAGAACCCGAGACTGCAACTGTACGGACGCGTGTGGCGGCGACTGTAACCAAACTCAAACCCAGCAGCAAACTCGGACCTGTCTGCAACAGCAAGCTGGAGTCCAATCATCAACGGGCTACGGTAGCGGTGAACAAACCTGTAACTGCTATGCCTACATTCATGCACACCAGAATCGACAAGGCAACAAAACCCCATAAACCATCAGCAGCCCCACTTTTTTCTTATTTTTTTGCCCCTTGAGTCAGGAGTTAACCTGACGTTTAGGTTTTGTGGATCAAATGTTCTAAACCTGTAAATCGCTCAGTGTCTTTTACTGCTTTGATTTCTTTGCCTAAACCGAACACAGACCCCGACTCTTCACATGCTACGCAGACTGTAGCAGAGACGCTTACTGAAGCACAGATGGAAATGGGGTTAACTTCCGCGCAGGCACAACAGACGCTATTGGAATACGGGTTTAACGAGGTTCCCGAAAAGCGACCTAACCCTGTTTTGCAGTTTGCCAAAAAATTCTGGGGATTAACCGCTTGGATGCTGGAACTCATTATCGTGCTGTCGTGGTTTTTGCAAAAATACGCCGACGTCTACATTGTGCTGGGGCTGCTCATATTCAACGCCATCTTGGGCTTTGAGGAAGAATACCGCGCGTCAGGCGCCGTGGACGCCCTCAAAGACAAACTCCGCGTAAACGCCCGCGTTCTGCGTGATGGCATCTGGCGTCTTCTTCCCGCACGGGAACTGGTGCCCGGTGATGTGGTGCGCATCAGGGCAGGCGACTTTGTACCCGCCGACGTGCAGTTAACAGCGGGTGCTCTCGAAGTGGATCAGTCCGCGCTCACAGGGGAATCATTGACGGTGCAGAAACAGGCTGGCGAAGTGGTTTACTCGGGTTCTATTGTTAAGCGTGGCGAATCCAGCGGTGTCGTTTCGGCGACGGGCGTCAAAACCTACTTTGGGCGCACGGCACAGCTGGTTCAACTTGCAAAACCCAAACTGCACATTGAAAAGGTCATTTCCAGCGTCATACGGTGGCTGCTGGTTATTGACTCCTCTCTTATTGGGGTGGCGTTAGTTTTCTCTTTCCTGTGGGGCTTTGGCATCTTGGAAGTACTCCCTATCGTTCTGGTGCTCCTGATGTCGGCTATCCCCGTGGCTTTGCCCGCTATGTTCACCGTAAGCATGTCTATCGGCGCGAAGGAACTTAGCAAAAAAGGGGTGCTGGTCACAAGGCTTAACGCTGTTGAAGCCGCCGCCACCATGAACGTATTGTGCGCAGACAAAACTGGAACCATAACCATGAACCGGCTATCAATCGCCAAAGTTTTCCCCGCCGACGGCTTTACGGAAAGTGATGTGGTGTTTTATGGCGCTTTGGCGTCGCAGCAAGCAAACCAAGACCCCATCGACTTGGCTTTCCTGAACATGGCTAAAGAGCAAAAGTTGCCGCTTGATTCGTTTGTGCAACGAGCATTTGTTCCGTTTGACGCCAAAACCCGCAGAACCCAAGCCACCCTACAGCGGGGCAACGAAGAGTGCACGGTGACTAAAGGCGCAGTTAACACCATAGCCGAAGCCATCGGGCTCAAGGAGCATGAGCTTTCAAGTTTAAAGAGCCAAGTCGAAGCGTACGCAGCCAAGGGTTACCGCACCTTAGCAGTCGCCAAAACCCTCAGTGAGGGGCGTTTTCAGCTTGTGGGGTTGGCAGCGCTCTATGACATGCCCCGCCCTGACTCCAACCAGCTTATCCACGAGTTGCAGGAGTTGGGGGTCTCGGTGAAGCTGCTTACGGGCGATGCGTTGCCTATCGCGCAGGAAACCGCCAAAAGCGTTGAGTTAGGTGACAAAATCCTAAGTGCCGCGGAACTTAAAGACTACATTGAAGCGGACCCCATTGAGGCGCAGTTGCAGGCGGAAAAAAGTGATGGGTTTGCGGAGGTTTTTCCTGAGGATAAGTACACGATTGTGAAGAGTTTGCAGGCGGGTAGCCGCGTGGTAGGCATGACAGGTGATGGCGTGAATGATGCGCCCGCGTTAAGGCAAGCCGAAGTGGGTATAGCGGTGAGCAACGCAACTGATGTGGCTAAGGGCGCGGCGAGCGTGGTGCTGGTTGATGAAGGCTTAACAGGCATCGTGGACTTGGTCAAAAATGGCAGAGTAATTTATGAGCGGATAACGGCGTGGATTCTGGGCAAAATCATTCGAACCCTGCAGATTGCCCTCTTTGTGGTTTTCGCTTTCATTTTCACAGGTAACTACATCGTGACGGCGTACACGGTGGTTTTGTTCTTCTTTTTGACGGATTTTGTAAAAATTTCCATATCCACCGACAACTTCCGGTGGTCTCAAAAACCCGACACCTGGGACATCAAAGGCGCCGTGACAGCCTCCATGATTCTAGGCGTCGCAGTCACATTGGAGTCCTTCATCCTCTTGTATATGGTGCTTAACTGGTTCCACATAAACCTCAACGACCCTGCGCTTTACACGTTCACTTTCGAAATTCTCTTCTACTCAGCAGCGTTCCTGATTTTCAACGTCCGCGAAAGAGAACACTTCTGGGACTCCATGCCCAGCAAAACCCTGCTCCTCTCCAGCATCATCAGCATAATAACCGCAACCGTCATAGCCACAACAGGACTGCCTGGGTTAACTCCTGTTGCTTTCTGGCAAACCATGCTGGTGTTGGCGTTCTCCGCGTTGTTTGCCCTTGTCGTAAATGACTCCGTAAAGTTTGTTATGGTGAAGAAAGCAGGCATCAAATGGTAGAAACAACAAAAGTTGAAAAATGATGAGAGAAAAAATTGGTTACTGCTTTTTGAGGTAGTTGGGGTCCTCACGCAGAACTTTAGGCACGTAGTTGCACGCGGGGTCAGATTCAAACAAGTCGCCCGTGTAATATTCGGCGCGTGTCCGACAACCCCCACAAATTTCCCGGTACTCGCAAACACCGCATTTGCCTTTGATGTTGCTCTTGTCACGCAGCTTCAAATGCAACTCGCTGTGCTGAATTTCATCCCAGACTTGGGTTAGCTTCTTTTCTTTAACGTTGCCTAACCGGTAACCTTCGTGGAAGCCGCAACTGCGGAAGTCGCCGTTTTCGGTTATGCTGACATAGTTGCCGCCGATGGTGCATCTGCCTAAGTATCCGTTTTGGTACCAGTCCCAGAAGTCCACAGGGTTTTTCTGGCGCACAATTCGCGCGTAGAAGGGTGAGTAAACGTTGATTTTGACTTTGCCCATGAGTTTTCGTTGCAGGTCATAGATTTCGTCAAAAGCTGTTTCGTACTCTTCAGGGGTTGGAGCCAAGTCGGGCATGTTGCTGCCTGCTCTGCCCACAGGGACCAAGTTGTGGTATACAACCATGCGGGCGTTGTATTCTGCGCCTAACGCTGCAGGGTGCGCCATGTCTTTGATGTTGTATTTAGTCATGGTTGTGACGACGCAGTCTAAAATGTCGTTTTCCGACAGCTTCTTCATGGCGTAAAGCGCTTTATCATAGCCGCCTTTGCGCCTGATGATGTCGTTTGACTCGCGGTTGCCGTCCACACTAACAGCTGTATGTACTTCATACTTTGCTAGTTTATCCAGACGCTCTTGGTCAAACGCAAACCCGCTTGTGATAAGACTGACTTCCATGCCATACTCTTTTTCTGCGTAGGCAATTATGTCAAAAATGTCATCACGCACAAGGGGTTCTCCTCCGCTAATTCCAAACCATGGAGAACCAAAATCGTGAATCTCATCAACCATGTGATAAGCTTCTTTGGTGCTTAATTCTTTATCTTTGGCGTATTCTTTGGTGTAACTGCAGTACATGCAGCTACCCACACAATTTCTTGTACATCGCCACGTTACCATGTACAGGGGGGCTTTAGAGTTAGCCATCAAACTCACATGATGATTAGATGAGGCTTTACGATATAAAATTTCCTATTAAAAAAGAAGCCCCTTTTACTCTCCATTTTGACCTGTTTCTGTGCTTTTTGGATAAAAAACCCGTTTCAACACAAGAAGAACTAACACCTGAAGCTGCAAAACTTAACGAACTTGCCTGTGTGTTTACGTTCTCTTCAGAAAGGCGTTTAGCATTTTTTTGTTCAAACAACCCAATAATCGGCGGATAATTGCTTTAATGCTGGTACAAGCCTTTAATGTACTAGAAAATCTTATAAACCAAATGCCATAGAGCTTTTGGTCAGATTTCCAACAAAGGAGATTAGGAAATGTCTAAACCAAAAGAATACTCTTCCATGACTAAAGACAAACTGATGACATATACCTTCGTTGCTCTACTCGTACTCACCATCGTCACCATCGCTCTGTGGTCCCCCATCACCGTGATGCACATTGACGGCTCCCAAGGCTGGAACTTAGGCTTAACCCTTGCAGCATGCGCACTGGTCGCAGTGGGTGTTGCAGTCGGAATAGACGTGCTCTTCTACAAGCTGGTCTCTGATAGTCCTCTGAACATAATGTCCGCAGCAGTCTTCGGCTTAATTGTCACACTTTCATACTCTTACGGTGTACCTTTAATGAACACCGAAGCCGTATTGCCCGTAGAAGCCCCTGGCGCGCTAATTTTTGTTGCCGCAATCGCTATGGTCGGTATGGTTGTATTCAAGAAAGTTATGTCAGGTAGGAAACTTGTAAACCCCGCAGCCGCAGCAAAATTCCTCGTTTTGCTTCCCCTCCTCAACAGCGTCTTCCTCGCAGTAGACCACATGAAAGACAGCATGCTCGGTGTACCCGCCTTGGCTGGTCCAATTGGTCCAGGCTTAACACCCATTAATGGCAACGGCTTTGCCTCGTTCTCCAGTTACCTTCAAAGTTGCTTTGGCAATCCTACCATGGGCGTGGCACCTGCTGACATAAACTGGATTATGATGGTGGAGAAATTCCACGGGTGGGCAGGTGGTGCCTCAAGCATCGCCGTTATAATCGTCGGTCTTGCTCTCTTTGTCGTTGCACGTCGCTACATAAAATGGAGAATTACCCTCACATACTTTGTCGGCATCTCATTAATGTCCGTGTTAATGTCCACTATCTACGCAGACGGAGACCTATTCACACGACTCATCTTCGAAGTCTTCATAGGCAGCTCAATCTTCATGGCGTTCTTCATGGCCACTGACCCCGCAACAACGCCCATAACGCATACTGGACAAATAATCTTCGGCGCTGGCTTAGCCGTCCTGACAATCCTCATTCAGACATACATGAACTTCTTCGGAGGCGCCCTTCTTGCGTTGCTCATAATGAACTTGGTTACGCCAAAGCTTGACGGCATCGGAAAAGGCAAAGCAACAACTGAAACCAAAGAACCCAAGCTTCCAAAACCAAAAGCCTTCCCACCAGAGAAAATCAAAGAATACCCATGTATGCGTTGCGGTGCTTGCATGAATGTATGCTGCCACAAACTGAGCCCAATTCTAATTAAGCAGGCTTTCGACAAGCAAAACTTTGACGCTTTGATAAAACTGCACCCCGACTACTGCACTGGCTGTGGACACTGCACCTTTATCTGCCCCGCAAGAATCGACTTGCGAAAGAGCGTACTCCAAGCTAAGGGCGCGCTACGCGGTTAGTAGCCGTCCCCTTTTTTCCTTTTTTGTTAAGACACCCCGTTTTTGATGTGGCTGATTTTACCCGCGCAAGCAAAATCCCTGTTCATTCCTTCATTTTTTGGTTGAATCATTGTTCCTTTAGCCTTGTTCCGCTTCAGATAGGCATTAAATTTATAAACGCGCCCAAACGTAATAGTTGAATCAAAAGAGGGAAAACATTTGGAAACAGAGAAATTTAAACTAAAAGATATCGCTTACGGTCTCGTAGTACCAGTGCTTGTCGGCTTGATTATCATCGCTTTTCCCGCAATTCTCCGCCCTGCCTTAGACTCATGGTTCCCACCACCAGACATGATGACTGGCTCTGCTGGCTCCCCATACGCTTTCCTGACGGCAATTTTCACTCACGGTTTTGCTCAGATGGTCATATTCGCAATCCCGCTTATCCTCGGCTTAGTTTGGAACAAGTGGGCAGGCGGCGCTGCAGGCTTTCTGATGGGCACACTATACTATGTTGCAAACGCTGGCTACAACATTATGGTCAGCTCAATAACAGGTATACAAGTAGTGCAAGCCTTCGGCATTGAAGCGCTTGACGCAAGCTTGTTCCCGAATTTGTTTGCGGACCCAAGCTTCATCGGAAACTACATTGTCGGCGGCATACTTGTTGGCTACATCACTGGCTCACTCAGCAACGGCTCATACAGCTTTAAACGGATGTTAGGCGCTGGTCTCACTGCTGCAATCACTGTTGGTGTGCTCCAATTCATCCTGAACATGACAGTTGCATACGGCGCATGGATGTCACAAGGCGACCCATTCCAAGCATTCTATCTAGTTATGCTACCCATGGCAATCTTAGGCGTACTTGGACCAGTCATCGCAAAAGTAATGACTTGGTACGGTCTAC